>NZ_BCNW01000001.1:601241-901862 GCF_001571385.1 Methanofollis ethanolicus
AACGCTGTAAAAATCCTGATCTGGTGCCTGTTCAGGGGGACTACGCCCCCGGCCCTCGAAAATCAAAGATTTTCTGGCTCTGTAGAAACCCTTGCGGGAAAGTACTTCCTGAAGTGATAGGGGAAAAAATTCTGTTCAAAAGTGCCTGGTCCGGGGGTCTGCCGCCCCTCATACCCCCTGCCATTACGATAGGGGCAGGGATGACCTCCTCCTCCAGGACTCCGACCCTTTCTTCCTGGGACCAATCCTCGCGCGGGGGTCCGGGGGCAAAAGTCCCCCGGAGAACGGGAAGGCAGAGGATCAGCACGCACTGAGCATATCCCAAAACTCTCGTTCACTCTCCCCATCTCTGTATGGGGGCTCGGGAGAAAATTTCATGATCGGGTCGATGTCTTCCCGAATTCCCTGAAGAATCGTGCGAAACCACCGCCTTCCCCCGCCTCTCTACCGGGGGACTGACGCCCCCGGACCCCCGAAACAGGATAGGGTCGGGGAAGAGAGGTCCTGATGAAGGAAATTGCCCTCCGCCCCCGATCGCAATGAGGGGGGGGACCGGGGGGTGAAACCCCCCGAACAGACACGAGAACAGGATTTTTCAGAACCACATACCGATCATTCCATCGACAGGACAGACAGTAGATCAGTTTTGGGATGACCTCACTATCAACCTATGGAGGAGGAATTCTACAGAGCCGATTTTCTCGAACTCGCTGACACTCGTTCCCCGCTCAGGATTGGCAGGGGTACGGCAATCTCCCTCCTCAAAATATCCTGTTCCCTCTTCCCGAAGCCAATCGCAACCGGGGGTCCGGAAGTGAAACCCCCGGCAGGCACCTGCGTCTGCTCTCATGGAAGAGAGAGACATCAACCTGAACCTGAGGATTTACCATGTATCCCGGAGAACGGTTCTTTTGGTTTGCACGAGACTCTGACTCTCATCGAGCATCCCCTTTTCGAGATGGGAGGTCCGCATTCTGCCTTCCCGCCCCTATCGCAATCCCGGGGGTCCGGGGGCAGCGCCCCCGGCGCGAGCGTGCGGGAAGGCGCATCGATCAGAAAACGCCCCAGAACAATTTTCATGGGGTATGCTTGAGCCCGGGAGTTCATGCACGATTCAACAAAGCCAGAATATCGAAGATTTTCCTGTGTGTGCCTCTCCTTAATGAGTCACAGACCGAAATTTTTCGAGTTTTGTGGGGTGAAGCCCCATTGGAGGAGCGATGTGGGGGGGGGGAAGGTTTTTCTCTCCATTCAGGTGCCGTTGTTTGAAAATCTTTGATCTTCTCTGTCCCAATTGTCCTCCTCACACGATCCCGAAGATCAGGGCCATATAGCCCGCATACGCAGCGATGAGGAGGAGCGACCACGCCCGCGTGAACCGGTCGCCGCCCATGAAGAGGGGGACGACGGCGAGGGCGAATGCGGCGGTGATCAGGGTGTTGGAGAGGTTGCCGATCGGCACCGGCCTGATGAGGGCGCCGATGCCCATCACGAAGAGGAGGTTGAAGATGTTGCTCCCCAGGATGTTCCCGACCGAGATGCCGCCCTCGCCCCTGACGATCGCCATGAGGGAGGTCGCGAGTTCGGGCAGGGAGGTGCCCACCGCCACGATCGAGAGCCCGATCACGAGGGTCGGGACGCCGAGCGCGCCGGCGATCGCCACCGCCCCGTCGACGACGAACTGGGCGCCGATGATGACGGCGGCAAGTCCTGCGATGGTGAGGAGCACGTCCCTGTTCCCGTGGCTCTCGACCCCGGACGCCTCCTCTCCCTTCCCGTGCCTCCAGAGGAGGGCGAGGATGATGGCGAATGCGGTCAGCATCCCGGCGCCGGCGAGAAGGTCGAGTGTGCCCCGCAGGGCGAAGAGGACGAAGACCCCCGTCGCCGCGAGCATCAGCCCGGTCTCCCAGAGGGTGGAGTCGTGGCCGTCGCCGTTTCTGCCGACAAGTTGGGGCCTTATAAATGCGCAGAGTGCAAGGACAAGGGCGATATTGGCGATGTTGCTCCCGAGGACATTCCCGAGGGCGATCCCGGCGTCGTCAGCCGCGACGGCGTTCACGCTCACCACAAATTCGGGGAGAGAGGTGCCGAAGGCGATGACCGTAAACCCGACCGTCGCCGCCGAGACCCCGAAACGCGCTGCAAGCCCACTCCCCCCGCCGACAAAGAAGTCCGCGCCCTTGACAAGGAGGACGATGCCGACGAGAAAGAGGATACCTTCTATGATCATGGTGAATTCAGCCTGTATGATCTGGGCGGTGCGCCATATGTTAATGCTCCCTGCATCCCCATCCATATCTGATGGAGCGCTACTGGTTTGGGGACGTCGAAGGAGGGGTCTGTCGCCCTGCTGAGACCGGCCCTGCAGCCCTTGCCCGGCGAATAGAGACGTTCGGGTCAGAACTCGGGAGGCCCGACTGGAGACAGGCGCAGGCCTGCGGCGCGGTCAGGGACCGTGCCGAGTATATCGCCGTCCTGCAGGCAGGATGCATGGAAAGGGCGCAGGCGCGGGTGGCGGCCGAACTCTCCGGCAAGGATGTCGAACTCCTCCAGATGGTCCGGACCCTCGACGAGATCGATCATGTCGCAAACCTCCTGCTTGAGCGGGCCGTCGACTGGCAGGCCGTTCTCGACCCGGCCTTTACCCGGAAGTACAAAAGGGGCGGCAAGGCCCTTGCCGGGCGGATACAGAGGAGTCCCTCGCCTGCCCTGAGGGCGGTCGGGGGTGAGATCGAGAACCTCGGCGAACTGCGGAACCGCCTGATGCGCGAGGTCTCCCGGCGTGCCGACGCCGTCCTCCCGAACACGAGCGCCCTCGTCGGCGGCCTCGTGGCGGCGCGGCTCATGGCCGAGGCCGGCGGCCTCTCCCCTCTTGCCCGGATGCCCGCGGCGACCATCCAGGTGCTGGGGGCGCGGACCGCCATCTTCTCCCATATCCGCGGCAACGCCCCTTCCCCGAAGCACGGCGTCATCTTCCAGCACCGTCGTGTGCACAATGCGCCGAAAGAGGTGCGGGGTCGGGTGGCGCGGGTGCTTGCGGCGAAACTTGCCATTGCCGCACGCATCGACTACTTCAGGGGCGAACTCGATACGGCTTTTGTCGAAGGGGCGCAGACGCGGATCGACGCCGCAGGGGTGAGTGCATGATCCGGATCGGCGGCGTCCTTGTCTCGCCCGGCGAGGGCGGGGTCTATGGCGAGAGGATGATCGACGGTTACCGCGTCTGGGACCCGTACCGTTCTAAGTTTGCGGCCTATGCTCTCCTCGGCGGGGAGAGAGACCTCGCCCCGGAGATGCGGGTGCTCTATCTCGGTGCGGCGAACGGCACCACCGTCTCCCATGTCGCCGACTATGTCGAGGTGGTCTATGCGGTGGAGTTCGCGCCGCGGCCGATGCAGGACCTCATCGAGGTCTGCCGCCACCGGCGAAACATCGTGCCGATCATGGCCGACGCCGGTCGGCCAGAACTCTATGCCGGCATCGTCGAGGAGGCCGACCTCCTGTACCAGGACGTCGCCCAGCCCGACCAGGTGGCGATCGCCCTGCGGAATGTCCCCCTGCTCAGGCCGGGCGGCACTCTGATGCTGATGCTCAAGACGCGGAGCGTGGACGTGAGGTTGAGCCCGCAGGACGTTGCCGACGAGGCGGTCAGGGCCCTTGAAGAGGGCGGGATGCGCGTGGCCGAAGTGCTCTGGCTCGAACCCTATCACCGCGACCACGCGGCTATCGTCTGCGAAGCCATCAAATAAGATATTCCCCCTCTCTTCTTCATGGGCAGATACCTCTTCAACCCCTTCAGCATCCTCATGGTGGCGTTTCTCTTCGTCGCCCTGCTGGTGCTGATCCCCCTCCTCTTCCTGAGCCTCATCGGCTCGGCATTTGCAAAACTCGGTTTTCCGCCGGGAACGGTCATCCTGCTCCTCCTGCTCACCCTTGTCGGGAGCCTCGTCAATATCCCGGTGACGAAGGTGCAGGGCGGGCCGGTGCGGATGGAGAAGGAGTTCAGCCCCTTCTACGGCTGGGTCTACCGCATCCCCGAGGTGGCGCCGGAGACGGTCGTCGCCATCAATGTCGGCGGGGCCCTGATCCCCCTCCTGATCTCGTTGTATCTCATGTACGAGTCGGTGGTCGTCTCAGGGGGCTACACGGTCCTCATCCTCGCCCTGATCGGGGTTGCGGTCGTCACTGCCGTCACGCACCATGTGGCTCGCCCCGTCCCCGGCCTTGGTATCGCCACTCCCTTCTTCGTCCCGCCCCTTGCCGCGCTCGTGACGGCCCTCGTCCTTGCCGGTTTTGCCGGGAGTCCCGAGGCGGCGGTGATCGCCGCCCCGGTCATCGCCTATATCTCGGGTACCCTCGGCACCCTCCTCGGCGCCGACCTCCTCAACCTCGGCCGCCTCGGCGAACTGGGCGCACCGATGGTGAGCATCGGCGGCGCCGGCACCTTCGACGGCGTCTTCCTCTCGGGAGTGCTCGCGGCCTTCCTGGCATGAGGAGGATTGGTTTTTTCTATTTTCTGGCTTTTTAGAAACCCTCGCGTTGAGTGATCACTTCACGAAGAGAACTCTGGAGATTCTCTGGTCTGCAGTGCCTGTGCCGGGGGACTACAGCGAAGACCTAACGGCCTTCCTGACCTCACTTCGTTCGCAGCCACTGAACTTTGCGTTCCGGATAGGGGAGTACATCGGCCCGAGCATGGGGATCTCTCCAGAGCCTTTTTTCTGATCGATATTTCACGGCCGGTACGTCTGGAACAGTGCGTCGAAGACAGGCACCTGCTCCGCATAGAGCCGCGGGTCGTTCTCCTTGTATTCGAGACTTGTCTCGACCGCCGGGTGCGCCGAGATGAAGGGGATGACGGTGGCGAAGTCCAGTCCGCCTTCGGGGTGGTTGATGGGGAGGTGCTCGTCGGTGACCGACCCCCTCCTGCTGTTCGAGAGGTGGAAGAGGCCGAGGGGGAGGTCGTCGAAGGGGGCGAGGAGGTTGGCATAGGGTATGCCGAGATAATTTGCCGTGCAGAAGAGGTGGGCGAAGTCCAGGCAGAACCCTCTCACCCTGCCGCCGGCAAGGGTGAGGAGTTCCTCCGCCGTGTTCCCGAGGAGGGGGTAGCCCGCATAGACCGCGGGGAGGTTTTCGAGGATGAAGCGCGGGTCGAAGTGGCCGTCCAGAAAGGCGGCGAAGGTCTCCTCCGCCTCCTCCCTCCGGCCGGGCAGGTGCCGCCCCGCGTGGAGGACGATCTGTCTGGCGCCGGTGACGTCCGCCGCCTCCGCCGTCAGGGCCAGGGCCTCCTCCGTCCACCTCTCGATCTCCGCGGGAGGGCGGTCGTCGTAGGCCGTCGGTGCACAGGGGTTCACCCCGTGGCCGTGGTGGGGGGCGTGGATGACGATGGGGACGCCGGCATCTGCGATCCTCTCCATGTCGCGCCTGAACGCCGCCCTCTCCGCCGGGATCACCTGGACCTGCACATGGTCGATCTGCCCCTCCCGATGCATCGCGGCAAGCGCGGAGAATGTCTTTAGATCGTCGGAGCGTACCCCGGCGCCGATGCGGTACAGCCTTTTCATGCCTGATCATGGCATCCGCTCAGGGATGAGTGTTTTGAAAAAGGAGTAGCCCGGAGCAGATTCGAACTGCTGTCGGGGGATCCAGAGTCCCCCATGATTGACCGCTACACTACCGGGCTATGCGCCTTATTCTGTTTTTCTTCGGGATAGAAAAAGGTGACGGTCCGGTTCAGACCGACCGTGCCCGCGGGCACTTCCCGCAGGCCCGGCAGACCTCGGGTATCGGAGATATTTCCGTGCCTTTATTGCAGAACGGAGTGATGTCGTTGCTGTCCCTGACAAAGTAGATATGCGGCACCAGGGAGATGTGGGTGTAGGCCCCGCAGGGGAGGCCGAGTGCGTCCGCGATCATCTTCTGGAGGTGTGCGAGCGCGAACATGTTCGCCCCGGCCGCGGAGAGCATGTCGTTGCTCCTGAAGACCACCTTCATCAGGAGTTTTCCGTCCCGCACCACGCACTGGACCAGCTGGAGGCAGGGGCAGTCGTGCAAGTCCTCGTCCACCGGCGGGTTCCAGGTGACGGCGACGGCACGCCTGCTCTGCGGGGCCTCCTTCAGTTTCCGTATGATGTAGCCGACCTGGTCGGCATGGACGCCGGCACCTTCCTTCGCGAGGCCCTGCCCCCAGTCGCAGAGTCTGCTGTGGTAGTCGTACTCGAAGACCGCGTCCGAACCATGGAGGAGGGCGTCGGCATAGGAGTCCAGGAACCGGCGCTGAAAACGCGAGTGCCCGCTCGCCATCGGTTCGGCGAAGGGGTCCTCGACGGTGACCGCCGTCTCCTCGAACTCCACCGTCGCCTCACCGTCCTCGGTCTCAAGCACGTACCCTTTTTCCAGGATCATCTTCACTACGAGTTCATGCGCCCGCCCCAGGGTGGGGGCCCTGATCACTCTCATGGAGAAGAGTAGGCAGGCAGGGTTACTGAAGATTGTGTCTTTGCTCCCTGACCTGCCTGCATTGCGTGTGGAGCGGTTGGCTTTTGCGGGCCCGATGATGTGATTCCTGAGGATTCGCAAAGAATTTGAAATTACGGCCTGCTTGAGGCGTCTGACAGGCGTCACCCGTCCCGTGCAACCACAAAGGATATATTAAGTGTTACACTAATAATGTCGTATATTCCGGCAATCGGAGTATTGGACATGGTGAACCCGTATTCGACATGTGTCGAACCTGGTTTGTTGTGCCCACCACGTTTACGTTAAAGGAGGAAATGCATGAAGAGTACATCTAAGATGATGGTCGTTGCCGCCGTCTTCCTTGTAGCCGCCGCCATGTTTGTCATGCCGGCCGCCGCGAGGACTGCGGACCAGATCAACAGCGGTGACACCATCTTTCTCTATGAAGAAAGCCTGAACCTGACGCCAGTTAATGGCACAGCGTTCTCGAAGCTTGTTCACTATACGAACGACGACACCACGACCGGTATCGACGTGACCCTTAACGTCGCCAATTCGAGTGCCTTCAGTCTCATGGAGGACGTCGCGGCGAAGGTCGGCACCAAGACCGGTCGCTACTTCGTGAGCGATGTGGACAGCGGGAAGTACGTCTACATTGAGAAGCCGGCAGTCGAGCTGAAGCCCGTCCTTGCCGACTCTCACTCCGACTCGATCGCGGGCAAGACCGTGACCTCGAACTCGAAGATCGCCTTCCAGCTGATTGCCCCCGATGTCGGTGGGAACCTGGTGAACTCTCCCTCTACCTACGCCACGGTTAACATCGAGATCACCACCCCGAGCGGCGGTATCGTCAAGACGCTCGGCGGTGTTAAGCTCTCCGGTATCAACCTCACCTCGTCCAACCAGTACACCGGCGCTATCGATCTCGGTGCAGAGGACCTTGAGTCCGGTACCTACACGGCAGTGGCAAAGTGGGCCAAGCCGACCGGCTTTGACAACTTTGCAGAAGACTCCAAGGCTGTCAGCTTCACCATCACGACCGACAAGCTCTCCCTCGCTGCCAGCAAGGAAAGCGTTGTCAGGGGCAAGTCCTTCACCGTGACCGTCACCGGTGACAGCAAGAAGGAATACTTCCTGTACATCAAGGACGCCGGCGTTGCGGACAACAAGTACCCGCTCCTCGCCGCTAACCAGCCCGGTGTCGGCGCTGCTAGCGCTCCGATGCTTGCCCTGACCACTGAAAAGGCCAGCGCTCCGGGCACCAACGCGTCTGTCACGACCAAGGCTGACGGCACCCGGACTGTCGAGTTCAGGACCACCGCCAGCACTGAAGACAAGACCTACACCTTCAAGGTGATGGAGAACAAGACGACCAACGCCAAGGACGACGACGTCAAGGTGAAGGTCGAGAAGGGTGCAGTCACCATTACCGCCGAGGGTGCGGGCTCCTACTACTTCGGTGAGGAGATCAAGCTCTCCGGTACCAACACCGAAGGCAAGAAGGTCTACCTCTTCCTCGTCGGCCCCAACCTGGGCGACGGCAATGGTGTGAACCTTATTGACGTCAGCAAGAAGTCCAGCGCCGGTATCGCCGGCTTTGTTGAGGAAGCCGTCGAGTCCGACGACACCTGGGACTACACCTGGAACACTGGCGACATCCAGAATGGCGTCCTCAGTGAGGGCAGTTACACGGTTTACGCCGCTAGCCAGCCCCGTGCAAAGGGCAACCTTTCGAATGTTGAGTACGCGACCATGTCCGTCAACCTGAGGAAGGGCTTCATCACCGGTGCCACCAACGTCAACACCCTCGCGAAGGGTGACGACCTGAAGATCACCGGTACCGCGGAAGGCAAGCCGTCCAACATCTATGTCTGGATCTTCGGCAAGAACTTCTACGGTCAGGACTCCAACAACCCCCAGGCCTCTGAGTCTGTCGAGGACGACGGCACCTTCGAGTACAAGCTCGAGGACACCGACAACCTCGCAGCCGGCCAGTATTTCGTCATCCTCCAGCACCCGATGGCCAAGACCGGACCGGGTAACGATGTCTACTGGGATACCGCCAGCCAGAAATTGGTGGCTCCGGGCCAGACCGATGTCGCACTGAAGAACCTGCAGGCCTCCGATGCGGCGACCGCACTCATCAACGCCATGGACTCGTCCAACGTTGACGACACCTACACCAAGCTCACCTTCATGGTTCAGGAAGCCTGGGTCAGGATCGACAGCATCGGCGACAAGTCCGTCGGTTCGAAGTTCACCGTCACCGGCACCACCAACCTCGCCATCGGCGACGAACTCACCGTCGACGTCACCTCCGCGGCTTTCGGCGCAACCCAGAAGACCGAGTCTTCCGGTTTCAGCGGCAAGTCCGGCACTGTGAAGGTCATCGAGGGCACTGACGCCAACACGTGGTCCTTCGAGGTCGACGCCACCAACTTCAAGCCCGACCAGTACCAGGTCAAGGTTGAAGGCATCGACGTCGCCGACGCGACCGCCACCGCCACCTTCAACGTGATCGAGGGCCCGGTCTCCCCGACCGTCACCCCGACCGGCGCTGCGACCACTGTGCCGCCGACCCAGACCGCAACCACCACCGTCCCGGCCACCACCCCGACTCAGCCCGGCTTCGGTGCGCTGATCTCCCTGATTGGCCTCGGTGCAGTTGCGTTCCTGGTCATGCGCAGGAACTAATCCCCCCTTTTTTTTGCGTCTCTCTTCTATTCTCGCTCCCGTTTCATTCCGGCGCTCTGCCGAATCGCTCCTGAAACGGAGTTTCAAGCGGTTTTTTGAAAGCCTCCTCTGGTGGCTTTCATGGTAAGTCCTCATGCTGTGGTTGCTGCCTCTCCCTGATCGCAGGAAGAATGTAGGATCCCCTGCCTTTCTCATATCATTCGTTAGGGACTAAATCGAATGTCTTTGACTCTCTATATCTCACTTCATTTGCACACGAGTATGGGGGGGCAAGGCACCCCTGGAACCAGTGCTTCTGAACAGGAATTCGAGAGTAACCTCTCCAGGAAGCATTCTATGCGAGGATCAAAGGAGTCAATTTCAACGGGTTTTTCTGTCAGGAATGCCGATACCCTGTGAACTACCCCGCACCTGTTTGGGCGTGGCTTCCTGCTTCATGGACAATACTTGCATCACAGAGATGTGATGGAGAGGTATTGTCACCACAGCACGGGAAATCGAAGATTTCCCCGGCTGGGAAATGCTCTGCATTTCCACAGGCTCAAAGGGCTGTTCCATCCCCAAGCGGTGAATATTCACCGCGGCATTGTAATCTCGATCGGCAACAAACCCACAGTATGGACATTCGTGGACTCTCTCGGAGAGCGTCTTTTTCACGATGATACCACAGTTCGAGCACATCTGCGACGTATTCCGGGGATTGACTTTGATGAGTTTCGTACCAGCACTTTCAGCCTTGTACGCAAGATAAGAATAGAACCGTCCCCATGAAGCATCGTGGATACTCCTGTGCAGCCCTGTAGGGTTGCCTTTCTCCTTCAGATCCTTGATATTCAGGTCTTCAACACAGATCGTTGCATAGGTATCAACATACCCCCGGGAGAGTTTGTGCAGAAAATCTTTTTTCTGATTCGTGATATGATCATAGATCTCTTCCAGTCTGCTCTTTGCCTTCTTCCAGTTCTGCGAAAATCGTTTCTTCCGGGCAATGCTCTGTTGCAACTTCTTGATCCGGTCAAGTGAGTGCTCATAGAACCGGGGGTTCTCGATCACTGCACCGTCACTATCGACTGCAAACGAGTTCAGACCGACATCGATCCCAACAGACCGTCCTTCACGTTTTGATCCGGAAGCCTCCTGCTCTGCCTGAATGATCACGTACCATCTATCACCTGAACGGGTGATCAGAACACCTTTCACCTTCCCGGTGTATGATCGGTGCATGTTGAACGGAATTGTCCCGATCTTTGAGAACGTGATCGTGCTGTGTTCACGGTCGATCTTGAACCCGGACTGTTGTAGTTGAGTGTCCGGTACCGGAATGTGCTCTTGAACCGGAGTTTGCCTATCTTCCGTCCTTTCTTCTGTGTATGTGACAGTGTGGCAATGTTGCTCCAGAGGGTATAGTTCACCATCTGGAGCACTTTGGAATATACCTCTTTCAGTGCAGGATTCTCGTCTTTCAACGTGACGATCCGCGCCTGCGTTTTCTGCATCTTCGGAGTGATCCCATTCTCTCGTGCAGTGTTGCACTCTTCAAGAAGATTGTTATATAACCACCTGCAGGTACCGAGTGCAGCATCCAGCCGTGTCTCAACGGTTACGTCTGGATATGCTCGATACTTGTAGGAAAAGAGCATCGACAGTATCATATCCACCCACTCATAAGATATACCTGTTCTATGCGTGGCGAAGGTGAAGACCGGTGGATCCGCTTCACATCAAATCGGAAATGTGCCTGACGGGTCTAACCCCCTTTGGTTGTGCGGTGGTATCTCCAGTCCGTTGACTGGTGACCGTGCACTTCCAAAGGAACTGTACATGGGTATCTCTCTCCGGTGGTGCACACTTCCCACTCCTCCCTCTTCACCCCCACAATTTAAACAAGACAGGAGCATCATTATCCATGAAACTCGTAACCAGGCTGATCGACATCGCCCACCGCGGTGTCCTCCTCCACGCTGCCGATGCACGTGAGGTCAGCGTGCGGGACGGCGACCGCGTCGAGGTGAAGAACCGGGTCACCGGCGAGTCGGTCTCCGCCTTTGTCGACACCACCGCTTCCCTCATCGACCAGGGTGTTATCGGCGTCTACCGGCAGACCCAGCGGCAGATCGACGTCCTTGACGGCGCCGAGGTCGAGGTGCGGCCCGCAGACCGCCCGGCCTCCCTCGACTACATCAAGAAGAAGATGGACAACCAGCGCCTCTCCAAGGAAGAGACCTACGCGATCATCAGGGACGTCGTCGGCGACGTCCTCTCCCCGGGCGAACTCACCGCCTACATCGTTTCCACCTACACAAACCCTCTGGACATGGACGAGGTGGAATACCTCACGCGGGCGATGGTGGACACGGGCGAGCACCTCCGCTTCCCCTCGTACCCGATCGTGGACAAGCACTCGATCGGCGGGGTGCCGGGCAACAAGATCACCCTCCTTGTCGTCCCGATCGTCGCCGCCGTCGGCCTGAAGATCCCGAAGACAAGTTCGCGGGCGATCACCGGCGCCGCAGGGACGGCCGACCTCATGGAGGTGCTCGCCCCCGTGGAGTTCACCGCCGCCGAGGTCCAGCAGATGACCGAGAAGGTGGGAGCGGTGATCGTCTGGGGCGGGGCGACGAACATCGCCCCGGCCGACGACCGGTTCATCGCCGTCGAGTACCCCTTCAAGATCGATGCACGGGGCCAGATGCTCGCCTCGGTGATGGCAAAGAAGTTCGCGGTCGGCGCGAACCTTGTCGCCATCGACATCCCGGTCGGCGAGCACACCAAGGTCCCGACCGTCGAGGAGGGGAGAAAAATGGCGCGTGAGTTCATCGACCTCGGCGAACGCCTGGGCATGCGCGTGGAGTGCGCCCTCACCTACGGCGAGTCCCTTGTCGGCCACACTATCGGCCCGAAACTCGAAGTGAAGGAGGCGCTCTCTGTCCTCGAAGGTGCGAAAGAGCCGAACTCCCTCATCCAGAAGAGCCTCTCCCTTGCCGGCATCCTCCTGGAGATGTCGGGGAAGGCGGCACCCGGCCAGGGCTATACGGTGGCCCAGGAGACCCTCGCTTCAGGAAAGGCCCTTGCAAAGATGAAGGAGATCATCAGGGTGCAGGGCGGCAACGCCGACGTGACCGCCGAGGAGATCGTCCCCGGCGAGTTCCAGTTCGTCGTCAATGCCCCGACGAGCGGGTATGTGGTCGAACTGAACAACAAGGCCCTCATCAGCCTCGCCCGGGCCGCGGGCGCACCGCAGGACCCGGGCGCCGGGGTCTCTGTCCATGCAAAGAAGGGGACACAGGTCCGGGTCGGCGAACCTATCTTCACCGTTTATGCCGACCGGAAATGGCGCCTCCAGAAGGCGCTCGAAGTCGGCCGCCAGTTGATGCCGGTCGTCGTCGAGGGGATGCTCCTCGACCGCGTCCCCGGGAGACACTGGGGACCTGAAGGTGAATTCCATGGTATGTAAACTACGTTTCCTGACGATTGCCGTCCTTGCCCTCCTCCTCTGCGGCACTGCCGTGCAGGCGTCCACCCTCGTCGATGTGACGGTGAAGGACGCGGACGACGGCACCTCTCTCAAAGGGGCGACGGTCTATGTCGACGGCAGCGATGAAGGCACCACGAACTCGTACGGCGAGGTGTCCTACCGGCACTCGAAGTCCAGTCGGTACACCCTGAAAGTGACGAAGTCGGGCTACAAAGAGTGGTCGAAACGCATCGACGCCGATGAAACCTCGGTGACGGTGCAGATGGACAGGGACACCCTTGACCTGAAGATCACCGTCTATGACGCCGACACATTTCTCTCTGTCTCAGGTATCCGTGTCGAGATCACCAGCAAGGAAGACAGTGAAAGGGAGTCTGAAAAGACCGATTCGACAGGTCTTGCCACCTTCGAGGTGAAGGCGAACAAGGACTATACGGTCACGATCGACGCGGACGGGTATGATCTCCTGCAGCGGGATATCGAGGTCGACGACGAGGCCGAACCCGTCCAGTTCTGGCTCTATCCCGAGGGCAGGTTCGCCTTCCGGGTGCTTGATGCCAAGGACCATCTTCCGGTCGTCAATGCCACGGTGAAGGTCGGCGGGACGGTGCGGGGGACAACAGGCAGCGACGGTTTCGTTACCACGGTCGTGGATACGGACAGGCAGTATCTTGTGGAGGTGACCCACCCGGCGTACAGCGACTACCGTCAGGAGGTGTCTCTCCAGGAGAATGCTGTCCGCACCGACATCTTCCTCTCGAAGTCCACGTACCCGGTCTTCATCTCCGTCTATGACGCCGCGAAGGCCCCGCTGGCCGGAGCGAGCGTCTCTGTCGACGGAAAAAATGTCGGTGAGACCGATAATTACGGACGGTTCAGCCTTGAGTCGGTGGTGGCGGGCACGCATTCCGTCGAGGTGAGCGCTCCCGGCTATGTCTCCTGGCAGGGGACATGCGATTCCCGTGAGCAGAAGGCCGACCTCGTCGCCGAACTGGTGCCTGTCTCTGTTCCTGTTGTGGTCATCGTCGGGAGTCCCGACCACAAGCCCCTTGCCGGCGTGGCAATCGGCGTGGATGGGGCGGCCCGGGGTGTCACCGGGGCGGACGGAACCCTGAAACTCGACCTTGCGCCCGGCAGTTACAATGTCTCGGGAATGTTCGACGGCTACAAACCCACATACCTGGTGCAACAGGTCCCGGTCGGTTCCTCGGGTGAGTCCTGCTCCCTCACGATGCAGCCTTCCGGCCTTCCTCTCGGCATCATCGGTGTGGTCGCGGTCATCCTCGTCCTTGTGGCGGTCGCCGGTGTGGTCGTAGCAGGGAAGATGCGGACGCCAACTCGCCGCACCCACAGGCCCGGTCGGCGTGGCGGTTTCTAAACATTCTATTCCCCTTTTTTGGATCCGGGAGAATTTTTTGGCATTGCAGTGCTGGCTCTCTCAATCGCCGGCAATGAATTATATTACTTTCTCTTTTTTAATCCTTCATTTCTTCGGATCATCCCAATTATGCCATTATTAATCTATCTTTTTGAATATCGGACTATATTTTCAAGATAATATGAATCGTCCTGTTTTATATGGGGATCGGGTCTGTACATACCTGAGGGAGAAGATATGTCGATACAACGTTTCGGAATACTCCTTTTTGGCGTGCTGTTCCTCTTCTGTGTCGGAACCGCTGCTGCGGAGCCCCAGATGCACCTCCAGACCGGTACTGCATGGCTTGTCGCCGGCAGTGACGGCACGTCGACGGTCACGTCGACGGTGACCGATAGCGATGGGGCGCCCCTTGCCGGGCAGAGCGTCGCGTTCTCCTGTGACCCTGCGCTGGGTACGGTGTCCCCGTCCACGCTGACGACAGGTACCGACGGCACGGCAACGGCGACATTCAGGGCCGGGACGCGGAGCGGCACGGCGACGATCACGGCGACGTCCGGGTACCTCGACGAAAACGATGTCCCTCAGACTGTTTCTTCGTCCTGCGACCAGATGATCGACCACGCAACCCCGTACAGGCTTGCAGCCCTCGAGTACGAGAGCGAGATCACGGTCGGGTCCACGACCGCGATCGTCCTTGCGATGGAGGATCGGTACGGCAACCGCGTCGACGCCCGGAAGGTTGCCGAGACCGTCCGCTTCCAGGTGGGGTCGCCCGGCGGCCGTGCCGGGACCTCCGACGGCAGCGATTATGCCGACGACGTCGTCCTTCCTGTGGACGGGAACGGGGATGTGACGGCCGACTTCAGGGCCGACCAGACGGCCGGCGAGAACATCGTCTATGTCTCCTTCCCCGGCACCATCCCCGCCGCCACTCTCACCATCTACGGCCTCGGCAATGCCGCCGCTGCCTCAATGACATCGTCGGTCGCCCCGTACGCCGACCCCGTTCCCTGGGTCCCTGCCGATGGGGCGAGCAGGTTCACCATCACCTACACCCTGAAGGACGCCTACGGCAACCCTGCCGGGGGGCGTGCCATCCATGTGGAAACCTCCCTTTCTGATGAAGACCCGAAGGTCCTGACCTCGAACTCCGATGGCATTGTCATGTTCACCTACGGGCCGAAGGAGTCCACCGGCACGGTGACGATCACGGCGAGTCTGAAGGACGACCCTTCTGTGACCTGCTCACAGACAGTCGAGTTCACGAACACGGCCCCGGTGAACATGCTCCTTTCGGCAAACCCCCAGTCCATGCCGAGTCGAGACGTGAAGGACGACATGACCGCGGAGATCAGGGCGAAGGTCATGGACGAGAAGGGCAACCGTGTCATGGGTGAGACCGTCACGTTTTCCCTTTCCAGCATCAACACGGCCGGGTATACCGCCACCACACCCCCCGAACTGGTGGAGGCGTCGGCGACCACGGATGGGGACGGCTATGCCGTCGTCCATTTCCGGCCCGGTGCCTTCACCCGCGATCCTTCTGATCCTGCCTACAGCAACACGGCCACCGGGACCTGCGAGGTCGTCGCCGTGTGGGGCGACGTCAGCCGCACCCTCCCTCTCACCTGGAAGAACTATCCCTACCTCTCTGTCTCCACCGCGGTCGACCCCGAGACCGTCGAGGTGAACGGGACGGTGAACGTCACCCTCGCCCTCAAGGGCGACGGCTGGGCGTTGCAGCCCGACCCGATCGATGTGGTGCTCGTCGTCGACAGGTCCGGGAGCATGCTCTACGACAACCCCGACCGCATGCACTCGGTGAGGGAAGCGGCAAAGCAGTTTGTCGGCAGCATGTCGTCGGACCGGGATCGTGTTGCGGTCGTTTCCTTCGGGAGAAATGGATACATCAGTCGCCCTGGATCAAGTTCCGGGATCTCAACGAGTTATATCAACAACAATTATGTGTGCCCGGTCACCTACAGCGACTATGCCACGGTCGATTCCGATCTTTCCAGCGACGCTGCTGCTGTCGATACGACACTCGACTCCCTGGTCCCGGATCACGGCACTCCCATGCGTCACGGTCTTTACAAGTCTGTCAGCGAACTTGTATCTGACGGGCGGGACGACGCGGTGAAGGCAATCGTTCTGCTCTCCGACGGGGACTACAACTGGTATGGCGACCCGCTGGCCCGGGGATACCAGGGTAGCTCCACTCCTACGTATTACAACGATCCCGACAGCAGGTACTACTATTATTCCGGCCTCTCGCATGCCGAGCAGAATATGGCCACCTATGCGCTGGACCACGATATCAAGATCTACTCGATCGGTTATGCGGATAGCATATCCTCCGGCGGCAGGAGTACGCTCCGGACCCTTGCCGAGACGACGGGCGGAAAATATTACGACGGCGATGCCGCGAATATCAATGAAGTGTACAGTCAGATCGCCGGCGACCTCAAGACGGAGGCGGGCGTGGACACCATGATGGACCTCTCCTTCGAGAACGTCGAGGTGAACGGTGTCTCTGTCCCGGGCGATGACGTCTTTGCCTACCAGTACATCCCCGGTGTCTCGACGAATATCGCGAGCTGGATCGACAATGAGACCGGCCACTACGACCCTGTCCCCCTCCACACCGAGGACCAGACGGCCGACTGGGAGGACGACCAGAGCCTCCACTTCGCCATCGGCACGGTCCGCCTCGGCCAGACATGGACGACCTCCTACACCCTCACGGTGCTGAAAGACGGGAACATCAATGTCTTCGGCCCGGGCTCGACGATCTCCTTCAACGGCGGCGCCGAGTCCCTCACCCTCCCCGACACCTTCCTCACCGCCGTCCCCGACCTGAACAGCACCGGGATCATGAACGCCACCCTTGACCTCGTCGAACCTCTCCAGCGTGTCGGTTCTGGTCCGGTCACCGACTTCCTGAAGGTGGGGTGGCAGTTGAACTACACGGGCAACTATACGGCCACCCAGTGGCTCTCCTACTCCACCGACAGGGGGAAGACCTGGACGCCCTTCCTGACGATGACGCCCAGGCCTGCAGGCGAGCGTGACGAGGTGGCAAGTCTTGACATTCGCTCTCTTGCCGCCGGCAGGTATCTGGTCCGCGTCGATGCGACGGCGCCCGACACCCGCAGCGACAGAATACAACTCATCGATGAGATCACGGTTGGTGACCTCCAGTCCAACAAGATCAGGCTGGAATAACTTTTTTTTGTCTGCTCCCGCTGTTGCATCTCCTTTCTATTTCTGCAATTGATCCGAAAAAAATCATTTTTTTGATAGTATCTCTTTTTTTTGTAGTCTATTTTTCTTTTTAGAATGTCTGGAGATCCTCCAGATATTTTTGGGGCGTATTGATCGTCGTATTGTATCGCAAGGTTAATCAATCATGGCGGATTTTATGGATCTTCGGTGGCAAGGGTATGCGAATATCATGTTCATGGATTGTGCTGGTGGTTTTCCTCCTCCTCTGTTCGGCACCGGCCGCTGCTGATGCAGAGATCACTCTGAATACAGACCCCACATGGCTTGTCGCGGGAAGCGGGGACTCGTCGACGATCACAGTGACGACGACCGATGAGACGACGGTCGTGCTCTCCTGCGATCCCGCGATGGGCACGGTCACGCCGTCCACAGTGACGACCGGCACCGACGGCAAGGCGACAGCAAAGTTCACTGTAGGGGAGAAGAGCGGGGACGCGACGATCACGGCGACGGCGCTGAATCCCGATGGCACGGTGGCGGCGGAGAACACGGTCGTCCAGAAGGTCGACCATGCGGGGCCGTACAAACTCGCCCTCACGGACTACAGGAGTGAGGCGACGGTGGGATCAGAGGTGCCGATCGTCCTTGCGATGGTGGACTACTACGGCAACCGCATCGATAACCTGCGGGAAGTGGCGGAAGGCAGGGATGCCGAGTCTGTTACCTTCTCTGTCGGGTCTCCGGGAGACTCTGCTGTCTTCCTTGTCAACGGCAGTGTAACCGGCGATACCACTGTCTGCCCGGTGGACGGGGGAGGAAATGTGACGGTGACCCTCCGGCTTGCGAGAAAAGCCGGGGAGAACATCGTATTCGTAGACCTGCCATCTCCGATCCCCGATGCATATTTCACATTCTATGGTCTCAGTGACGCTCCTCCCGCTTCGATCACCTGTGCTGTCTCTCCAGACGGCACACCCCTCCCGTGGGTCTATGCCGACGGCAAGAGTACATTCACCATCACCTGCACGCTGATGGATGCTGACGGTAACCCTTCGGTCAACCGGTCTGTCTATGTGAGCACCTCCCTCCGCGATGAGGAGAAGACCCTTCGTTCCAATGACGACGGTCGGGTCATGTTCACCTACGGGCCGAAGGATAAGATCGGGATGGTGACGATCACGGCAACCTCGGCGGACAACTCTTCGGTGACCTGTTCGCAGACTGTCGAGTTCACGAGCACAGATCCTGTGGACATGATCCTCACCGCCTCTCCGCAGACCATGCCGAGCCGCGATGTGAAGAACATGACCGCCGAGATCAGGGCGAAGGTCGTGGATGTGAAGGGCAACCCTGTCGATGGGCAGACGGTCACGTTTTCACTCTCCAATATCGATACGGAAGGGTATACTGCCACGGCATTACCCGAACTGGTGGAGACGTCGGCGGTCACGAACAAGAACGGCTCTGCGATTGTCCATTTCAGGCCCGGGGCCTTTGTTCAAGACCGCAAAAACAAAACTTCGGCAACCGGCACCTGCAAAGTCATAGCCCGGTGGGGTGACGACGTCGAAGACCTCACTCTCACCTGGAAGAACTATCCCTACCTCTCGGTCTCCACTGCGGTCGACCCCGAGACCGTCGAGGTGAACGGGACGGTGAACGTCACCGTCAGCCTCAGGGGAGACGGCTACGCCCTCCAGCCCGACCCGATCGATGTGGTGCTGGTGATCGACCGATCGGGTAGTATGCTCTACGACGACCCGGATCGCATGCACTCAGTGAGGGAGGCGGCAAAGAAGTTTGTTGACAGGATGACCACGAACGATAAGGTGGGGCTCGTCACCTTCGGGAGAAATACAGGCTCAGGGAATCAGATCGACGTTCCCGGGGAAAGTTCGTTTGATCGTCCTTCTTACTATATTGACAACGCCTACCATATTCCCAAAAAATATCTCGACTACGCGACCGTCGACCTGCCGCTCACCGATGCTCTCCCTTCGGTGAAAACAGAACTCGACAATATTGTCCCGGACTCTGGAACCCCCATGCGTGCGGGACTGTATAAGTCAATAAAAGAACTTACTGATTCTGGAAGTTCAAAGCCTGATCCAGATGCTATCAAAGCGATCATTGTCCTTTCGGATGGGGACTACAACTGGTATGGCGACCCCCTGGCACGGCGCTATGGTTACACAAAATATAATCCTGAACAATATGAGGATCGCGATAGGGACTACTATAAATACAGCGATCTCTCCTCTTCTGAACAGAATATGGCGGTCTATGCCAAAAATCACAGTATTAAGATATACTCAATCGGGTATGCGGACACCATCTCAGATGACGGCAAAAAGACCCTGCAAAAACTTGCCGAGTCCACGGGCGGGAAATACTATGATGGAAGTGCCGCCAACATCGGTGCCATCTATACGGCCATCGCCGGCGAACTCAAGACCGAGGCCGGCGTGAACACCACGATGGACATCTCCTTCAAGGGCGTCGAAGTGAACAACGAGATTGTGAACGGTGACGCGGTCTTTACCTACCTCCACATCCCCGAAAAATCCACCTATATCGACACCTGGATCGACAACGCGACACCTCCGTATGTCCCTCCCCATAATCCATCGTACCCCTACACGGAGGACCAGACTGCCGACTGGAACGACGACCACAACCTCCACTTCAACATCGGCACCATCCACCTGAACCAGACCTGGACAGCCACCTACACCCTCGCGGTTCTCAGGGACGGGAACATCAACATCTTCGGTCCGGGCTCGACGATCTCCTTCGATAACGGTACTGAAACCCTCGCCCTCCCGAGAACCTTCATCACCGCTCTCCCCGGCCTGAACAACACCGGCATTAACACCTCGTACCTCTGGGTCAGTGAACCCTCCCGTGTTGAGTCGGGCCCGATCACCGACTTCCTGCGGATGAAATGGAGCCTCAACTACACCGGTAACAAGACCGCCACACAGAAACTCTTCTACTCCACCGACGAGAAGAGGACGTGGGTCGGTTTCGCGACACTGTCCCCGCGGCGGAAGGGCCTGTGGGAGGAAGAGGCCGCGCTCGACGTCCGCGCCCTCCCGGCGGCGCAGTACTGGATACGGGTCAGGGCCGCCGCCCCAGATGCACCACCAGCAGGAAATGAAACGTCAGTATCTTTCTTCGTTGGCAATACCACTGCAAAGAAGATCAGACTGCAATAATCTTTTTTTGAAAATCAGAAAAACGGACCCAGCGGGAATCGAACCCGCGTCCCTGGGTTCGAAGCCCAGAAGGATGTCCTCTACCCCATGGGTCCAGAGCAACCGGAGCGTCGGCGGCGTCCATTCACGGGCCGCAAAACTCCCGATTTAGAAGGAAATGGATGAATTGTACAGTGGTATATATCATATCACAAGTTATTAAGCATTTTCGAGGACCATCCCTATAGAATATGATCCTCTCTTCCGCTGAGATCCGGTCCCGCCTCGGAGCAGACGATACGAGGACGCGGCTTGTCATCACCCCCTTCGGCGACGCCTCCCTCCAACCCGCCTCGTACGACCTGCGGGCTGGCGCCGACATCTCCCTCCCGCCGGGAAAGTGCACCCTCGTCCCGAGCCTTGAGCACGTGGAGATCCCGGCGGACGTCGCCGCCACCCTGCGGTGCCGGTCAAGTTACGCGCGCCGCGGCCTCCTCCTCGGCGGCGGCTTCGTCGACCCCGGCTTCCGGGGACAGCTCACCCTCTGCCTCACCAACATGGGCGAGACTACTGTCGACCTTGCAGCCGGCGACCGCGTCGTCCAGATGATCCTCCATGACGTCGGCGACGGGGCCGGCACCTACAACGGGCGGTACCAGGACAGCACCGGGGTGGTCAGGGCACGATGAGCGGGATCAGGACAGAGAGGAAGTGCATCGAGATCCTCAGGCTCCTCAAGGAACACCCCGAACCGATGGGGGCGAAACGCCTCTCCGAACTCATGGCCGAGCACGGCTTCGTCCTCTCCGACCGTGCCGTCCAGTACTACCTCCGCTCCCTCGACGAGATGGGCTTTACCGAGAAGATCGGAAACCGGGGGCGCATCCTCACGCCGAGCGGCACCGCCGAGATCGAAAACGCCCTCGTCGGCGAACGCATCGGCTTCGTCATCTCCAAACTCGAAAGACTCGCCGTCAGGACGACCTTCGACCCCAGGAGCGGCACCGGCGACGTCGCCTACAACCTCTCCGTCGTTCCTGACGCCGAAGTCGACCGCGTCAGGAAAGCCTTCGACGCCGTCCTCGCCGCAGGGTGCGGGTTCTTCGACGCCTACGGCATCACCACCAGCGACCCCCGCATACCCGCCGGCCATACAGGCTTCATGACCGTCTGCTCGGTCACGATGGACGGCGTCTTCCAGAGACAGGGCATCCCCGTCGAGATGAAGTATGGCGGCAGGATCGCGATCCGCAAGGACGAACCGACGCAGTTCCTCGATCTCCTCGCGTATCGCGGCACAAGCATCGACCCCCTCCAGCTCTTCATCGCCGCCGGCCTCACCTCGGTCCATGCCTATGTCACGTCCGGCGACGGCATCGCCCTCGCCAATATCAGGCAGGTACCCCTCCCCGCACAGGACAAAGTGGAGGAGATCGTCGCGACCATGCGGTCGGCCGGGTTCGTCTTCCCTCTCACGACCGGAGAACAGATCTTTAACCTTCAGAGAGACCCGTACCGCCTCTCCATCGCCTCGTTTTCCGGCATGAACCTCATCGCCCATGCCGTCGAAGAGGGCTGTTCCATCAGGACCGAAATCGGCGCCGGGAACATCCCCTTCTCCCGGATCATATAATCCAGTCGATGCTGTCCTGACTCTCTTCTTCTTCCTCGTCCTGTTTTTTTGTCTCCGGGCCCGTGATCTTTCCGCGCCCCGGCTCGATCTCCTTCGGCATCTGCTTCGGGGCCAGGTGCATCCCGCCCCTCAGGACATCGTCGATCGGCCGGGTGCCCGGATCATTCAGGAGCACCGCATCCTTCCCCGGGAGTTCGTCCTTCGCCTTCTTCACGACCCATTTCAGGCTGACCTTCTCCCCGGAGAGGACATCGTCCTTTGCCGCCGGGATCGCCTCGACCCTGAAACCTGTCTCCTCGATCTCCTTCGGTTTTTTCACGGCCGAAAACTGCCCCCCGATCCCGAGAGTCGAGTCCTTCGGAGCCTGGGGAAGACCGACAGAGGTCATCCGGGTCATATCCCCGGGCGTCTGTTTCTTCGCGCCGGGCACCACCACGGCCCCCTCATCGCCTCCGGTTTTTTTCAGGTGATCACTGGAGAGGTGGATCCGGAGTTTCCCGTCTTCTCTTTCCTTCTTCCGCTTCTGTCCTGCGATTGCGATCATGTCGTCCTTTTCTTCCGTCATCTCCATTCCACCTCCTCCCGGTGCAAGAGGATCTCTTCCCGAGTACCCCGTGAAAAAAGCTGCCTCCGCTTCCGCATCTTCATCGACGTCCGCGGGCCTCTGCCCCCCGGCCTCGACCGCCGCTTCCCTGGCCGCTTCTTCCTCCAGTTCCTGCCTGTACTCTTCCCTGTGGACCTTCAACTCGTCGATCCTGGGTACATTCCGCACCCCGGCAAGAACGACGATGATCCCGACGAAGCGGGTATTTTTGATCGGGTAGTCGCCCGAACGCATCTCAAGGCCGGCGATGCTCCGGTCGATCCACTTCCTGACCGTGACAAATCCCCTGATGCTCAACTCTCTGTCAGGCCCGGCAATGAGGACCAGCGCCTTTTCGGCACTCGTGAGGTCGCACGGCACGGATATCTCCTCATATACCGCCTTCTTTGCGAGGGAAACGATCCGTGCCGCCCGCTTCTTGGACCCCTCCATATAATTGCGGGCCGAGCTCCACCGTGTCAGAAATTCGAGAGGGCCAAGGGGGAGACGTTCGGCAGCGTAGCCGACGGCCACGATCCCCGTGCCGCTGAGGGTGTTGAGCACCTCCCCGGCGTCGAGGACGAGTTCGCCCACATCGAGGCCTGATTCATTGAACTCCCCTGCACGCAGGAGGAGCCCGATCCTCCGGGCGACCTCGTCGTTCAGCAGGGAATACATCCTGCGGGGGTTCATGAATGGGCCCCTCCTTCCTGCGATCTTCGACGAAAACCCGGTCCGGCCCGGTTCGTCCCCGGAGCGGACCCGTCCCACCCAGGTCTCATTGTCGAAGACGATCGTGCCGTCCACGAGTCCGGAGATCATCTCCAGATCGTCTGCGGCCTTGGCGGCCCGTTTTAAACCCTCATCCCTGCACGGCAGGGTGACCACGGCAAATATCGGCTCGACGAAGGACTGGCGCAACTGCGGGATAATCTGGGGGAGAGTATCGATCATTGTCCCCCCGAGACCCGTGATCACCATGATGGCGTCGATCTCGACGGTGTCCACCTTCTGGATGCAGGTCATCACCTCTTCGATATCGACGACCGTCTCGACATCGAAGGTGAAGGACGGATCGATCGGCGGGAAGAATAACTTGGACTCCTCGGGAAGGTGCTCGAGCTGGATAAGCGTATTGGAGTCGTAATCGATCACGAGTGCGTTCATGCAGAGGACCTTGCTCCTCCGGTCGTGATCGTAGAGCCTGTCCACGATCCTGCTGCCTGCACCCCCCAGTCCTATTGCCAAGACCCGCATGTATTCTCTCTCCGCCCCGTTTCGGGCGGGCGGCACCCTCCGTCACCGGTTGGTCTGCCCTGCACCTGACCCACATGCCGGGAACACGTTTTCCCCCCCTCTGCATCGCACCTTTCTGGAAAAAGAATGGATGCCTGGTGCGTGCCCCCGGATCATTCGCGGACGGCGGCCGGGTTCCGGTTGCGTACTCTCTTGGGTATTTGTGCTGATGATCATAAATACTTCTCTTTTGGCGTTTCGCCCGTTCCTCCGCGATAGGGAAACAGTTGAGGCACTATATCCATTTGATACCTCTATCTCAAGTAGGAAGCGTTTATTTTTCTCTCTTCTCAGGGCAAATGATAATACTTTTATCTTTGTGCGATAACTACTCTCTCTGAGGTGAAATGCCTTGAGTTATGGAATTGAATTTGTGCCAGGCAACATTAACGTCAAGCAGGTCGTGAAATACGTCAAGCTTGCCGAGTCCAAGGACATCGACTACGCGTGGATCACCAACCACTATAACAATCGCCACTGCTACCCCACCCTCGCCATGATCGCAGCGAACACCGACTCGATCAAGATGGGCCCGGGTATCATGAACACCTTCACCGACACCCCGGCGGCAATTGCGTCCTTCATGTGCACGCTGGACGAGATCTCCGACGGCCGTGCAGTCCTCGGTATCGGCCCCGGCGACCTTTCGACCCTTCCGAAGCTTGCGATTGCGGGTGGGAAGCCCGTCGCTCGCCTGAAGGAGGGTATCACCCAGATCCGCCGCCTCTGCAGCGGTGAAGAGATCAAGAAGACCGGCGACATGGAGTTCTTCGACTACGACGGTGCCAAGCTCACCGGCGTCCAGCTCCCCGGCAAGAAGGGTATCCCCGTCTACATCGGTGCTCAGGGCCCCAAGATGCTCGAGCTCGCCGGTGAGATGGGCGAAGGTTCCCTGATCAACGCCTCCAACCCGAAGGACTTCGAGATCGCCATCCCGATCATCAAGAAGGCTCAGGAAGCCGCAGGCCGGAAGAAGCACGATGTCGGTGCGTACACCGCCATGTCCATCGACCAGAACGAGAAGAAGGCCCGCAACGCCGCAAAGATCGTCGCCGCCTTCATCGCCGCGGGCTCCCCGCCGGCACTTCTCCAGCGCCACGGACTTGACCTGAACAACGTCGCCAAGATCAAGGACGCCCTCGGACGCTTTGACTTCAAGGCGGTCGGCGGCCTCGTCGGCGACGCCGAGATCGACGCCTTCACCATCGCCGGTACCCCGGACATGGTCAGGCAGAAGTGCGACGACCTCAAGGCGGCCGGTGTCACCCAGATCATCTTCGGGTCCCCGCTCGGCCCCGACATGACCAACTCGATCCGCCTCCTCGGCAAGTACGTTGTCTGAACCCGACTGCAGGTCTCCTGCAGCAATATTTTTTGGGGGATATCCCTATCCTCCATTTTCCATCCACCGCTAACGCCTCAAAGAGGTGCTTTTATCACGTCCTCACCCCTACCGGAGGATGGAGGTATGTTTTCCGTCGACGAGTATGCGGGTGGCAGGATTCAGGTCCGCCGGGAGGCCCTGACCGGAATCGCGTCGCGCATCTCCCCCGAGCGGATCGGCCGGAACCTCGACCTGCCCTATGCCGGTGCGCCTTCTGGAGACTGTCCCTTCTGTCCTGATCGTGTGGAACGCGAGACCCCCACCTTTACCGACGGCACCCGGATCCTCCGGGGCGAGAGTGTCACCTTTCCGAACCTCTACCCTTTTGCCGACTGGCACCTCGTGACCGTCATCACCCGTGCCCATACCGTCGAGCGCTTTACCGTCGACCAGGTCGCCGATGCCCTCTCTGGACTGCTGGACGGGGTGAAGGGACGGGGAGGTTACATGTCGCTGAACTGGAATTATCTCCCCTCTGCCGGTGCGAGCATCGCCCACCCCCATCTCCAGGGCATCGCCGACCCCTGCCCCACCTCCCTCCAGGGCCGGTACCTCGCGGCGAGCCGGGCATACTGTCGGGAGCACGGTCGGTCGTACTGGGCCGACTTCATCGAAGAGGAGGCCGCCACCGATCGTTTCCTCTTTGAAGACGCGTTCCCCTGGTTTGCAAGTGCCGTGCCGATTGGAGAGCGCGAGGTGCGGGGCATCCTGCCGGCCTCCTCCCCCGCCGATATCGGGCCCTGCATCCGCCCTCTGGCGCGGGGGATCCTGCGGGTCATCGACTGTTATCGCTCCCTCGGCACGCGCGCCTTCAATATGGCCCTGTACTGCGGGACACCCGACGATGCCGACTCTTTCTCCGCCGTCTGCTCCATCATCGCGCGGCTCAACCCGAACCCGTCTTCAATGACCGACTCGGCCTTCATGGAACGCCTCCACTTCGAGCCGGTGGTGATGACCCTCCCCGAGGAGTTCGGCCGGTACTTCCGGGAGAACGGGTGCTGAGGGGGATGCCCGACGGCGAGGCGCAAAACCCTCTGGCTTTCGAGATATCCGGGGGCTGCGACCGAAGGGAGCATGAGAAGACCATCAGGTCTTCGAGGTGCGAGTGTCAGCGAGTTTGAGAAAGTCGAAGACTTTCGATGCAGTCCCCCGGCTCAGATTGTGGGGAAGGCAGTAGGTCGGCGCTCTTCACTGAGGGACTACTCGAAGATCTGCCGTCCGTGGCAGTTCGGAGATCTGCTCGAACAGGATATCTCTGATATCCTGTGTTAGACCTCAATCTCGATAGAGAGAAATATCCTGCCCCCTGGTCCCTGCGCGCCGACCCTCCGGTCACCCGTCTGGCCGCGAAAAAAAGGAGAAAAAAGATTTTGTGAGTATTCACTCGGGCTTGGAGATGAGTGTGGTCTTGGAGACGATGACGCCGTCCTTCTTGTGCGGCTTGCGGATCACAGCGTCGGTGGCCTTCTCCATCTCGCGCGCCTCGTCGCAGAGGACTGCGGCCTGGCGCATCATTTCGTGGGCAGAGCAGACGATCGGGACGTAGTTCTCGAATCCCTTCGTCATGAAGCAGCCCTTGACGTTGACGCCGGCGACCGCCTGAGCGATCTCGTAGGCCGCGCGGGCCTTTGCGAGGGCGTACGGGTTCGAGAACTCGCCGTCGACCGCCTTGTCGGAGTTCATGACAACCTTCGGGAGGACGAGGTCTGCACCCTTCTTGCCTTCCTTGACCTGGTCGATGACCTTGTCAAGCTCCATCTGGAGCTTGCGGAACGCGCCGGTAAGGGCGAGGACCTTGACGAGGTTGCCGTTGTAGTCAGCCATCTCGATGGGGTCGAGGAACTCGCGGCGGGCACCGATCATGGAGTCGGCCTTCATGATGATGTAGCCGAAGGCGCTCTCCTTGAGTGCGGCGAAGTCGTCCTTCTTCGTGGTGATGTCGTCGGTGATGACGATGCACGGAATCCCTGCCTCAGCGAGGGACTCGCGGGCGCCCTTCGGACCGGGGAGGACACCGTTCGGGGAAACGACAATGCAGAAGTCAGGGACCCATGCCTTCATGGTGCTGACGACACGGTCGATGTCCTCGGGCTGGAGCTTGGTGCCGGAGGTGGCCATAAAGGTCTGCATGTCTTCACGGTCTGCACGCTCATCAAGGAGCAGTTCTGCCATCACGCCGCTGGCAATGTTGCCCAGTTTTGCAATTCCTACTTTAACTACCATCTATACACCTCTCAAATTAGAGAACAGACATAGTATCGGCGAAATCTGATATAAAGATTGTGAAAGCCTGTCTGTTCCGGTCGCGCGATGTTAAATGATAGTGTTTAAGTCATAGTATGTTAAGTTATATCCAATGAAACAGGGGCTCCTCACCGACAGACAGAAGGAAGTACTCCGGTACCGCAAGACCGGCCTCACCCAGCAGCAGGTCGCCGACATCATCCGGACCTCGAAGGCAAACGTCTGCACCATCGAAAAAGCGGCGTACGAAAACATCGAACGGGCAAAAGAAACGCTTGAGTTTCTCTATACCCTCGACTCCGAACACCTCTGCACCATCAAGTCCGGCACCGACCTCATCGAAGCAACCACCCTCATCTTCCAGGAAGCCGAAAAACTCGGGATCAAGGTGAAGTACAACACCCTCGAACTGATCAACAGGATCCACGACTCCAACCCGAGCCGGTTCAGGGCCAGGTACGTCCGCGAGGACGTCGAGGTCTACATCAACAAGGAGGGCGACCTCTTCTTCGGATGACCCCCGCCTCCCGGAGAATACGGGAAGATTTATATTCGTTTCCGGGGAATAATTAGAGAACCGGAGACGATGGTATCCTGCGCAACCGGGCACAGAATAATGGCCACATGGTGGTAGAGTGGCCATTCTGTAACCGTTTGGCGGATAATACTGCCGGTCCCCCCGACAGGGGACGGGCATGATGCCCCGGCTGCCCCGACAGGGGGCATAACCGAGAAGGACTAGAGCAGTCCCAAGGAGAAGACAGACGCTGGATCTGATCCGTGCGCCGGGCCTCCGTCAGTGCAGACGAGCCCTGCCGGCATATGCCGGCGTGCACAAGATCAGGATCTCTTCGCGAGACGAGGTATTCTGGTGCACACCAGAATGATCTCCACACTGGAGACCACACGCGGCACATCACTCCCGACACCACCACAGCAGGAGCAATACCTGTTGTGCGGAAGCGTGCCTGATCGTCATCCCCCTGGGGATACGGGCGTTGTGGTCCCGTTCGCAAGTGTTTGTACAGTCCTGGCGGAAACCTGGGAATCTCGGAGAGAACCAAACGCAGAGGATTGATTAGAACATGCCGAACGTACACAGACCACGCAGGGGTTCGCTTGCCTACAGCCCGCGCAAGCGGGCAAAGAGCCAGGTACCGAAGTACCAGGCCTGGCCCAGGCACGATGGCGAGCCCATGCTGCAGGGTATTGCAGGGTATAAAGTAGGTATGACGCACGTCATCATGGTGGATGACCACAAGAGCAGCCCGACTGAGGGACGGGAGATCATGGTCCCCGTCACCATCGTCGAGGTGCCGAAGGTGAAGGTCGCCGCCGTGCGCGCATACGCCACTGACAGCTATGGTCGGCACCCGCTGACCGAGGCCTGGGCCGAGGAACTCGACCCCGCCCTTGCGAAGCGGATCACCATGCCGAAGGAACACGACCGTGAGGCCGTACTCAAGGCGATCCAGGACGACGTCGCCACAGGCAAGGTCACCGAGATCTTCGCCCTCGTGTACACGCAGCCCGCCGCAGTCACCAGTATCCCCAAGAAGGCTCCCGAACTGATGGAAGCCCGGATCGACGGCGGCTCCATGGCAGAGCGCTTCGCCCTCGCCACATCACTCCTCGGCAAAGAGGTCGACCCCCTGACCCTCGTCAGCGAAGGGCAGTATGTCGACGTCACCGCCGTTACCAAGGGTAAGGGCACCGAGGGCCCGGTCAAGCGCTGGGGCATCATGGTCCGGAAGAGGAAGCACTCCCGCGGCGGCAAGAAGCGCCACATCGGCAACCTCGGCCCCTGGAACCCGCACCACGTCAGGTGGCAGGTTCCGCAGATGGGTCAGATGGGCTACCAGCAGAGGACCGAGTTCAACAAGCGGATCATCAAGGTCGGCACCGACGGTTCCGACGTCGTGCCGGAAGGTGGTTTCCTCCACTATGGCGTCGTCAAGAACGCGTATGTCATGATCAAGGGTTCGATCCCGGGTCCGGTCAAGCGTCTCGTGCGCATCCGCCCGGCGATCCGGCAGGGCGAACACGCTGTCAGGGCACCGTCTGTGAACTATGTCAGCCTTGAGAGCAAGCAGGGGTGAAGAGCGGATGAAAGCAAATGTCAGATCAATCGACGGTTCCGTCGTCCGTGAAATCGAACTCCCGTCCGTCTTCGACGAATACTACCGGCCCGACCTCATCAAGAGGGCCGTGCTCTCTATCCAGAGCAAGCGGTTCCAGCCCCATGGCACCGACCCGCTTGCCGGCATCAGGAGTTCCGCGGTCGGCTGGGGATCAGGACGCGGCGTATCGCATGTGCCCCGTCTCAAGAACGGTTCGAGAGCAGCAAAGGTCCCGCAGGCCAAGGGTGGCCGTGCAGCACACCCGCCAGTCGTCGCGAAGATCCTCGCGCTGAAGATCAACAAGCAGGAGAAGTGGATGGCCCTGCGGTCGGCAATCGCCGCAACCGCGATCTCCGACCTCGTCGAGATGCGTGGCCACCTCTTTGACGGTGAAGCCCCGTTCGTCGTGGACGAGAGTTTCGAGGCAATCGAAAAGACTGCCGACGTCATCAAGGCCCTCTCCGTGCTCGGAGTCTACGCCGATGTCGAGCGTGCAAAGGACAGCAAGAAGGTCCGTGCAGGCCGCGGCAAGACGCGTGGCCGCCGGTACAAGAGCCGCAAAAGTGTCCTGATCGTCACCGGCGACGAACCCCTGCGTGCAGCGCAGAACCTTGCCGGTGTTGACGCCGTCAGCATCTACGACCTCGACGTCGAAATGCTCGCGCCGGGTACCCATGCCGGTCGCCTGACCATCTGGTCCGAAAGCGCCCTCAAGAGGATGGAGGACTAAATATGGTGCTCAGAAATCCGTATGTTACGGAAAAGGCGATGATGATGCTCGAGAATGAGAACAAGATCCAGGTTCTCGTGCACAACAACGCCTCCAAGGACGATATCAGGCGCGCCATAGAGAAGACCTTCGACCAGAAGGTCGCCTCTGTGCGGACCGTCATGACGATGAAGGGCCAGAAGAAGGCCATCATCGGATTTGAGAGCGAAAAGGCCGCCGAGGAGATCCTCAGCCGGCTCGGCGTCATGTAAGGTGGTGGAGATGGGACATAGAATTATCCAGCAGAACCGCGGTCGCGGAGGCCCAACCTACCGGGCGCCGTCTCACAAGTACAAGGCCGAGCTGAAGCACGCGTGCGGGTGCACCGAGAACGTGAACGGACGGATCCTCGACATCGAGCACGATCCGGCACGTCACGCCCCGATCGCCCTCGTCGAACTCGCTGAAGGGAAGAAGATGTACATGCTCGTTACCGAGGGCATGGGTATCGGCGACGAAGTCGCATGGGGTGCCGAAGCCAAGATCCAGAACGGCAACACCCTCTCCCTGAGAGACATCCCGATCGGTGCCTTCGTCTGTAATATCGAAGCCAGACCAAGCGACGGTGGCAAGTTCGTCCGTGCAAGCGGTGTCCAGGCAATGCTTGCGGCAAAATCCGGCGGCAGGGTCGCCGTGCAGATGCCGAGCGGCAAGCAGAAGTGGTTCAACGAACTGTGCCTGGCCACTATCGGCATCGTTGCCGGCGGCGGCCGCAGCGAGAAGCCGTTCGTCAAGGCCGGGAACAAATATCATAAGATGAAGTCGCAGGCCCAGAAGTGGCCCAGGTCGTCCGGTCTGAAGATGAACGTCATCGACCACCCGTTCGGTGGCGGTGGTCACCAGCACTGTGGCAGACCAAAGACGGTTGCTCGCGGCACATCTCCGGGACGCAAGGTCGGAAGTATCGCTGCCCGCAGGACTGGCAGGACAAAGAAGTGAGGGGATTGAATGGCAAAGAAAACGCAGAAGCGGCTGCCAAGACGGCGTGAGGAATTCACCTACCGGGGCTACACGATCGAGCAGCTCCAGCAGATGGGAGCAAGCGAGCTTGTCCCCCTCATGCCGGCCAGGGCACGCCGGAAGGTTAACCGCGGGCTTGCACGGGACCATGAGGGCCTCCTTGCGAAGGTGCGGGCAGGCGACGAGGGTATCCGCACGCACCTGCGCGACATGATCATCATGCCCGAGATGATCGGAAAGACGATTGAGATCCACAACGGCAAGGAATTTGTCGCCGTCGAACTCCAGCCGGAGTCGGTATTCCACTACCTCGGTGAGTTCTCGCTCACCAGAAGGAGAGTATCCCACGGCACGGCCGGTATCGGTGCGACCAGGTCCTCCAAGTACGTACCCCTGAAGTGATGGCAATGGCACGAATCGGATATTCAATGCAGATCGAGGGTGAAAACCTCGCCCGCTCCAAAGCGAACGAGGTTTCCGTCTCTCCGAAGCACTCCATTGAGATTGCCCACTTTATCAGGGGCATGAAGGCGGATGCGGCCCTCGAGTACCTCGAGGCCGTCGTCGCAAAGAAGAAGGCGATCCCGTTCAAGCGCTTCAACATGGACGTGGCGCACAAGAAGGGTCTTGTCGGCTGGGACGCCGGCCGGTACCCGGTCAAGGCGGCCGGCGAGTTCATCACCCTGATCAAGGCGGCACAGAAGAACGGCGAGTATGCCGGGCTTGACGCCAGAAAACTCGTCATCATCCATGCCATGGCCAACCGTGGCCGCAGCACGCGCGGTGTCTTCCCCCGTGCAATGGGCAGGGCAACGCCGAAGATACGCGAGAGCGTCAACATCGAACTGATCCTCAGGGAGGTGGAGTAAGATGGCAATTGAGCGGAAATTCGTCAGTGAGGGTGTCACCAGGGCCCGTATCGAGCAGTTCCTCGCCCGCGAACTGAAGCGCGCCGGCTACGGCGGCATGGACATCGTCCGCACCCCTCTCGGCACGCAGATCACCATCTTCGCCGAGAAGCCGGGTATCGTCATCGGCAAGGGCGGCAAGCTGGTACGCCAGCTTACCCAGGACCTTGCCACCAACTTCAACATCGAGTCCCCGCAGGTCGAAGTCCAGCAGGTGGCAAACCCGAGCCTGAACGCTCAGATCATGGCCGAACGCCTTGCCACCGCCCTTGAACGTGGCTGGTACTTCAGGAAGGCCGGGCAGAGCACCATCCGCCGGATCATGGATTCCGGTGCACTTGGTTGTGAGGTCATCCTCGCCGGCAAGCTGACCGGTGCTCGTTCCCGTGTCCAGAAGTTTATTCAGGGCTACATCAAGCACTGCGGTGAACCCTCAGAAACGATCGTCGAGAAGGGCTACGCCGTTGCGATCAAGAAACTCGGCATCATCGGTGTCCGGGTCATGATCGTTCCGGGCGACGCCAAACTCCCCGACAGTTTCGAAGTCCTTGAGCCGAAGGTCGTCCCGAAGGCCGCGGCAGAAGAGGTCGAAGCACTCGCCGATCTCGGCGACGACGTCGATGCAGAACTTGCTGAGTTCCCCGAGGCTCCTGAAGCCGAATTTAAGGAGGAACAGTAATGGCGATCTTCCGGGCACATGAGGTCCACCAGCTCTCCGACGTGGAGCTGGCCGAGCAGCTCTCAAAGCTGCAGCTCGATCTGATGCAGGGCCGAGGCAAGGTCAGTGCGGGCGGCGCCCCGGAAAACCCGGGGCACATCCGCGAGGTGCGGCGGACCATCGCCCGCATCCAGACCGAGCAGAACGCACGGGGGGCCGGTAAACAGGCATGATCACAGCGCAGACCCTCCTCTGGCACGAACTGATCGGGCTTGCAGTCTCTGTGGTGAAGGCCGGGAACCCCGCATATGTCGGGATCTCCGGCCCGATTATGGATGAGACTCGCAATATGCTGGTGATCCTCACCCCGTCGGGAACCAGAAGGGTGGAGAAGAAAGGCTGTGTCTTTCTCTTCACCCTCCCCGGGGGAGTTCGCGCCGAAGTGGACGGGTCTGCCCTTGTGGCACGACCTGAAAAACGGATCAGCATGCGCAACAAGAGATAGAGGATAGAGAATGGCGAGAGATATTGGGTTAAACGTCCCTGTTCCTGAGAAGGAATGCAGCGACGTAAATTGTCCGTTTCACGGCACCCTGCCGGTGCACGGCCAGGTGATCACCGGCAAGGTCGTGAGCGACCGTATGAATGGGACGGTGGTCGTCGGACGTGAGTACCTCCACTATGTGCGGAAGTACAACCGTTACGAGAAGAGGTCCTCCAAGTACCACGCCCACCTGCCCCCGTGCCTCACCCTTGCGGTGGGCGATACGGTAAAGATCGCCGAGTGCAGGCCCCTTTCCAAGACAACCAACTTCGTCGTGGTCGAGGTGATCTGAGATGAAGGCAAAGTTGTCCAAGATCCCGCGCTCGGTCGCAACCGGAACCAAGCTCGTCTGTGCCGACAACACCGGTGCACGCGTCGTCGAGATCGTCTCGGTCGACGGCTACCACGGTGTTCGGAGGAGACAGCCGAAGCTCGGTATCGGCGATGTGGCGACCGTTTCGGTCAAGAAGGGCACGCCCGACATGCGGCGCAAGCTCCTCAAGGCGGTCGTTATCAGGCAGAGAAAGGAGATACGCCGGCCAAACGGTCTGCGTGTCGGATTTGATGACAATGCCGTCGTGATCGTCGACGAACGCGGCGAGCCGAAGGGCACCGACATCAAGGGTCCGGTCGCCCGCGAGGTCGCCGAGCGTTTCCCGAAGATCGGCTCGACGGCAACGATCATCGTGTGAGGTGTTGTGTTATGGTACGGATTGCAAGTAAGCAGCCCAGAAAGCAGCGCAAAGCGCGCTACAACGCACCCTCACACCAGATGAGCATGTTCCTCTCGGCACCCCTTGCCAAGGAACTGCGTGAGGTGTACAAGAAGCGCACCGTCCGCGTCGTCACTGGCGACACGGTGAAGGTGCTCCGCGGCGACCACGCGGGGACCGAAGGTGTTGTTGACAGCGTGCACGCGAAGACTGGAGCCCTCCAGGTCCATGGCGTGACGGTCACCAAGACCGACGGGACCGAAGTCCCGCGGCCGGTGAACGCCTCGAATGTCATGGTGACAAAGCTGAACACCAAAGACCCGCGCCGGGTGGCGAAGCTGGAGGAGAGGAAGTAAATGTCATATCACCTGAAGAGACTGACAGCGCCGACGTCCTGGCAGATCGCAAAGAAAGAGGAGACGTTCATCACCAAGACCTGTCCGGGCCCGCACCGTTCCGGTGCTCTCCCGGTCGCCGTCTGGCTCCGTGACAAGATGGGGCTTGCCGGCAACATGAAAGAGGTCAAGCGGATCCTCGGCCAGCGCCAGATCATCGTCAACGGCAAGGCAGTCACCAACCCGAAGATCGGCCTCGGGATCTTTGATATCATCTCCATCCCGAAGATGGACAAGCACTACCGGATCCTGATGAACAAGGCTGGCCGCCTGGTCTCGATCGAGATCGACGCCGAAGCCGCAAAGACCCGGCTCTGCAAGATCGCGGACAAGACCACCGTCAAGGGTGGAAAGGTCCAGCTGAACCTCCTGTACGGTGCAAATGTCCTTGCCGACAACACCTACAAGCCGAAGGACTCGATCGTCCTCACCCTCGAGGGCGAAGAGCGTTTCACGATCGTCGACCACTACCCCTTCGCCGTCGGCAACATGGCGATGGTCATCGGCGGTCAGCACTCCGGCAGGATCGGCAAGATCACCGAGATCCGGGTCTCCCCGGGCAGCACGCCGAACCGCATCGCCCTTGAGGACGAGAATGCGGTCGCATTCGAGACGATCGAAGAGAACGTCTTCATGATCGGTCGCGAGGCCTCTGCAGTTGCTGAATGGGGGATTGAGGCCTGATGACGAACCCGATGCAGGAACTTCACATCGCCAAAGTTGTCGTCCACATGGGCGTCGGCGAAAGTGGTGACCGGCTCGTCAAGGGCGAGACCATCCTCACGGAGATCACCGGCGGAAAGCCGGTCCGCTCCATTGCGAAGATGACCCAGCCGGCTTTCGGAGTCAGGAAGGGCGCACCTATCGGCACGAAGGTGACCCTGAGAGGCAAGAAGGCTGTTGACTTCGTCGAGACCGCTTTCGCGATCCTCGAGAAGAAGATCGCGGGCCGCGCCTTCGACAAGGGGGGCAACTTCTCCTTTGGTATCGAAGAGCACACCGATTTCCCGGGTCAGTCTTATGACCCGCAGATCGGCATCTATGGCATGGACGTCAATGTCGTCCTTGAGAAGCCCGGTGTCCGGATCGCCCGCAGGCGCGTCGCATCGCGTAAGCTCCCCTCAGGCCAGCGTGTCTCCCGTGAAGAGGCGATGACCTTTGTGCAGGAGCACTACGGAATGGAGGTGCAGTGATGGCAGACGAGGCAAGTAAGAAGAAATTAGGACGCGGCGCAAACAAGTGCCAGATCTGTGGCCGGAAGCAGGGCCTTGTCAGCAGGTACAACATCATGTTCTGCCGGCAGTGCTTCCGTGAGTGGGCGTCGAAGATGGGCTTTAAGAAGATGAACTGAGGTGGAAAAATGGCACGATTGAATTCGATAGCAGATACGATGAGCGCCATCAAGAACGCCAGTGACGGCGGCAAGTCCTCAGTCATCGTCGAGCCCGCAAGCAAACTCGTCGGTGCCATGCTCGGGATCATGCAGGAATCCGGCTACATCGGCGAGTTTGAATACGTCGAGGACGGCCGCGGCGGCCAGTTCAGGATCGGACTGGTCGGCAGGATCAACAAGTGTGGTGCGGTCACCCCCCGCTTCTCCACGGCCCTTGAGGAAATGGAGAAGTGGGAAAACCGGTATCTCCCGGCAAAGGGCTTTGGCATCCTGATCATGTCGACCTCGCAGGGCGTCATGTCACACGAGCAGGCCCGTCGCGCCGGTATCGGCGGTGAACTTCTGGGGTTCGTGTACTGAGGGATGACAATGGTTGTTGAGAGAAGAGTAACAATCCCGGACGGGGTTACGGCAACGCTTGCCGGGACCATCTTCACCGTGAAGGGTGCGAAGGGCGAGCTTGTGCGCGACCTCCGCTATCCGGGTGTCACCGTCGTCATCGAGGACGGCGAGGTTGTCATCACCACCGAATCGAGCCGGAAGCGGATCATTGCCATGGTCGGGACCCACGCAGCACATGTCCAGAACATGTTTGAAGGGGTCATCAACGGCTATGAGTACAGGATGAAAGTGGTCTACGCCCACTTCCCTATCCAGATCAAGCTCAAGGGCGATATCGTCGAGGTCAACAACTTCCTTGGCGAAAAGCAGGCGAGATATGCAAAGATCCTTCCGGGCGTGTCTGTCAAGGTCGGAAACGACGAACTGACCCTCACCGGGATCGACAAGGACGTCGTCGGATCGACTGCAGCGATGATCGAGCGGGCGACCAAGGTCCGCAACCGTGACTCGCGGGTCTTCCAGGACGGAATATACATTGTGCAGAAGGCGTGATGGAGATGGTGGACGATAAGAATCGGCTAATTCGCGTTCGCTCCCAGAGAAAGGGGTGTACGTTCCAGCGCCAGTGCCTTCACGCTAAAGCGAAGCTGAAGGACTCCTGGAGGAGACCCCGCGGCCTCACCAGCAAGCAGCGGAGGCAGTACAAGGCGAAGGGCGCACAGCCCCAGGCGGGTTACAACGCACCGCTCGCCGTGCGGTATATGCACCCGAGCGGCTACTATGAAGTGCTCGTCTACACCCCTGCCGACCTCGAGGGTGTCGAACCCGAATTTGAGGCAGTGAGGATCGCTGGCAGTGTCGGAATGAAGAAGCGCGCAGTTATCCAGCAGAAGGCCATGGAAGCCGGCATCAAGGTTCTCAATGCGAAGGACCTGACCCCGGCGGCGGCAGAAGCGGATGTAGGTGAAGAGGAGGAGGCGAAGGCAGAATGAGCGACCTTTCGACGCAGAAGCGGATCGCCGCCGCTGTCCTGAAGTGCGGTGTCAACCGTGTCTGGTTCGACCCGGCCCGCCTCACCGACATCGAGGGTGCGATCTCCCGCGAGGAGATCCGGAAACTCGCTGAAGAAGGCGTTGTCAAGGCGGCAACTGTCAAGGGCAACAGCCGCGGCCGGGTCCGTGCACGGACGGCAAACCGTTCGTACGGTCATCAGAAGGGCTACGGCAACCGGAAGGGTAAGGCAGGCGCACGCACACCCTCCAAGAGACAGTGGATCCAGAGAATTCGGGCGATCAGGTCGTCGCTCCGCGAGATGCGGGAAGACGGCACCGTCGACCGCCACACCTACCGGAGACTGTACCGGCGGGCAGCAGGCGGCCAGTTCAGGAGCCGGGCGCACCTGAAGACCCATGTTGAAATGATGAAAGGGAGGATAGAATAAAATGGCGACCGGAGCACGATACTTTGTTCCGTTCCGAAGGAGAAAGGAGGGTCGGACCGACTACTACGCGCGGCTGAAACTCCTCCTCTCCGACACCCCCCGTATGGTCGTCCGCAAGACCAACCGCCAGGTCATCATTCAGCTCGTCGTTCCTGAAGTTGAGGGTGACCGGACGCTTGTGTCGGCATACTCGAAGGAACTTGTCGAACTGGGGTACCAGGGCTCGACTTCGAGCACCCCGGCAGCATACCTGACCGGGATACTCTTTGCGAGGAAGGCTCTTGCAGCCGGATACGACGAGGCAGTCCTGGATATCGGGCTTGCACGGGCACAGAAGGGGGCCCGCGTCTTTGCCGCACTGAAGGGTGCGGTCGAGGCCGGACTTGAGGTGCCGCACGGCGAGACGATTCTCCCCGACGACGAGCGGACCAGCGGTGCGGTCATCGCAGAATACGCTCCTGAAAAGTCCGGGAATCTTGTAGAGAATGTTGAAGAAGTGGCGAAGGCCATCATGAAGGAGCTGGAGTGACATGGCGTACGAAGAGGCACCCTGGGTTCCGTTGACCGGCCTCGGCCAGGCGGTCGCCGCCGGCGAGATCGCAAGCATCGACGAGGTGCTTGAGAGTGGCAAGCCCATCCGCGAGCACCAGATCGTGGACACGTTCCTGCCTGATCTTGAGGACGAGGTCATCGACATTTCCATGGTTCAGAGGATGACCGACTCAGGGCGGCGTGTCAAGTTCAGGGCCGTGGTCATCGTCGGGAACCACAACGGATACATCGGCTTCGGGCAGGCAAAGGATGCCCAGGTCGGCAATGCGATCCGGAAGGCAATTGATAACGCAAAGACCAATATCATCAAGGTCCGCCGCGGGTGCGGGAGCTGGGAGTGCGGCTGCAACACCGCCCATTCCATCCCGATGCAGGTTCATGGTAAGGCGGGCAGTGTCCGCGTTACTCTGATGCCGGCACCGCAGGGTATCGGCCTTGTGACCGGTGAAGTCGGCAAGAAGGTCCTTGGCCTTGCAGGCGTGAAGGATGTCTGGGCGTCCACGAGCGGCAACACCCGGACGACCATTAACTATGCAAAGGCGACCTTCCACGCGCTGAAAGCCACCACCATGATCAGGACCGGAGGTTCGGAGTAATGTTCGCAGTTGTGCAGGTCCGCGGCGTGGTCAACACCCGTTGGGATATCAAGGACACTCTTAAGATGCTCCGTCTCCACCACATCAACCACTGTGTCTTCGTCCCTGACACCCCGGCATACCTCGGTATGATCCGGAAAGTCAAGGACTATGTCGCATATGGCGAGGTGGACGGGAAGACCGTTTCAACGGTTCTCTCGACCCGCGGACGCCTGACCGGGAACGTGAAGCTCACCGACGAGTATGTCAGGGAGCACTCGACGTTTGCCGGTATCGAGGATTTCGCGGCTGCTCTTTGCCGGGGCGAGGCAACGGTGCAGGACATCCCGGAGTTGAAGCCGGTCCTCCGTCTCCACCCCCCCAGAAAGGGTTTCAAGACGATCAAGCGCACCTTCCAGCAGGGCGGTGCGCTCGGAAACTACGGTGAGGAGATCAATGACCTCCTCTACAGGATGAGGTGAATGCGATGCCCACGAACACACGCTCAAAGTTCCGCGGGTCCAGGACCTGCGGCGGCGGCACGCACAAGAACCGCCGTGGTGCAGGTAACCGCGGTGGCAGGGGTCGGGCAGGACACAGGGACCACCGCTGGAGCCACTTCCTCCTTGCGGGTCAGGTTCACAACGGCAAGAACGGCTTTGTGAACCAGATCCGGGAGAATGTCGAGGTGCTGGACATCGGGGAGATCGACCAGGTGGCCGAGTTCCTTGTCCAGGCCGGCATTGCCGAGCAGGAGGGCGATCTTATTGCGATCGACCTCTGCGACATCGGTGTCGAGAAGGTGCTCGGCGGCGGACAGGTTACCCATGCCCTGAAACTGACGGCACTGGCGTTTTCCGCACAGGCAAGAGAAAAGATTGAGGCGGCTGGCGGTCAGGCTCTGACCGAGTGAGCCCCTCATTTTTTGGTGGAACCATGGGGAATCTGCTGGATAGAATGGAGCCTTTGCTCGCGGCAATGCCTGCGGTGAAGTCTCCCGAGGGTCATGTCCACTTCAAGAACAAGTTGTTGTGGACAGTTGCGATCTTGCTGCTGTACTTTTTCCTGACAAACATACCTGTCTTCGGCCTCGACCCCAGTTCACAGGATGCATTCCTGTACTTCCGGGCTCTTCTTGCCGGTGAAAGCGGGTCCATTGTGCACCTTGGTATCGGGCCGATCGTCACGGCGTCCATCGTGCTCCAGCTGCTCAAGGGTGCCGACCTGATCCCGATCGATACCTCGGAGACGCGCGGACAGGTCATGTACATGGGGCTTCAGAAACTGCTCATCCTTGTCATGATCGTCCTTGAGGCTGCGCCGAACCTCTTTGGCGGGTTTATGCGCCCGGACCTTGAGATAGCGCAGGCCCTCTTCGGGGGGAACGCGTTTGCGGTCTCGCTCCTGATATTCCTCCAGATCTGTCTGGGCGGCGTCCTGATCTTCCTCATGGATGAGGTGGTCACGAAGTGGGGCCTTGGTTCGGGTGTCGGTCTCTTCATCATTGCCGGGATCTCACAGAGCCTGATCAACGGTTTCCTCAACTGGGAAGCGGTTGCTGACCCCTATCCGGTAGGTTTCTTCCCCAGGCTCTTTGCTATCGGCCTTTCAGGCGGGAATTATCTCCAGTACTTCGGGACTGACATGCTCGCTTTCGTGACGACGATTGCAATCTTCCTCATCGTCGTCTATGTGGAGTCGACGAGGATCGAGATCCCTCTCGCTCATGCACGTGTCAGGGGCGCCCGCGCCCGTTTCCCGGTGAAGCTCATCTATGCAAGTGTCCTGCCGATGATCCTGGTCCGTGTGCTCCAGGCCAACGTCCAGATGCTCGGAATGTTCCTCTCCAATATCGGGATCACGATCTTCGGAACGTTTGATGGCCAGACACCGGTGAGCGGGTTGATGTACTTCCTTGCCCCGGTGAACGGTCCGACTGACTGGATGTGGTGGGTGCACGACCTCGGTCATGCTCCCTGGGAGGTGCTCCTCCGTCTCGGGATCGATACGACGTTTATGATCGTCGGCGGTGCTATCTTCGCCCTGTTCTGGGTCAAGACGGCCGGTCTCGACTCGAGCCGCGTTGCACGGCAGATCCAGATGTCGGGTATGCAAATTCCGGGCTACCGCCGGAACACTCAGGTGCTGGAGCGGTACCTTGACCGGTACATTCCGCGCGTGACGGTCATCGGCGGTGTGCTGGTCGGCCTTCTGAGTGTATTTGCAAACCTCTTTGGTGTGATAGGCGCAGTTACTGGTACAGGGCTGCTGCTGACGGTGAGCATCACGTACCGCCTCTATGAGGAGGTGGCAAGTGAACAGATCATGGAGATGTATCCGTTCATGCGCCAGTTCTTTGGGAGAGAGTAAATGTCCGGAAAGAGAGTTGTGATTACCGGGGTTCCCGGTGTCGGGAAGACCACGGTTATTGACGCGTCAATGAAGCGCCTTGCAGAGGAGAAAATCCCCTACAAGGCCGTCAATTTTGGCAGCTGCATGTTTGATACGGCGAAGGCCGAGGGTTTTGTCGAGGACCGCGACCAGATGCGGACCCTTGACAAGGACATCCAGAAAAAACTGCAGAAGCTTGCCGCACAGCGTATCGGTGCGATGGAAGGGAATATTATCGTTGATACCCATGCCTCGGTGAAGACCCCGGCCGGATATCTTCCGGGCCTGCCCGAGTGGGTGCTCACCGAGCTCCACCCCGACACCATCGTGCTCGTCGAGACCGACGAGGACCAGATCCTGTTGCGGAGGATAGGCGACGAGAGTCGCAAGCGTGATGCTGAGGGTAGTCGGTCCATCGTCGAGCACCAGCAGATGAACCGCGCCTTCGCTGCGGCCTATGCAATGATGACCGGGTGCACGGTTCAGATCGTGAGGAACGAGAACTTCCTTCTCGACCACGCCATCGACGCGATGGTTACTGTTCTGAGGTGACAATGGCGCTCAAGGATCATGGCGGCACGATTGCAATCCTGTTCACCTTCCTGCTGATGCTCTCCTATGGCATCCCTGAGGTGCGGGACGGTGTGGGCGGGGCGATGGACCTGATATTCGGGCCTCTTGTGGAAACGATTCCGTTCTTTGTGCTGATTATGATCCTATCCGCGATCACGGCCCTGTATTCGTCGCTGATCCAGAAATATACGATCGATTACGAGAAGATGCAGCGTGTCCAGGAGACGATGCGGGAGTTCCAGAAGGATTTCCGGGAGGCTCAACTGGGTGGGGATGAGAAGAAGTTGAAGAAACTGGAGGCGAAGAGGGACCGGATGATGCAGGACCAGATGGAGATCTCGAAGCAGCAGTTCCAGCCGATGGCCTATATTCTCCTCCTGTCGGTGCCGATCTTCTTCTGGCTCCTGTACCGTATTCCCCACATTACCCAGACGATGGTCCTTCCCTTTGCCGGCACGCTTGCCTTCCAGGATATTCTTCTCTGGTTCATCCCTCTCTGGATGCTGTGGTATATGACCTGCTCCCTGACGATCAGCCAGGTGATCCGGAAAGCGCTCAATATCGGAGGGCTCTAAATGCGCATGACAATCAGCGGGCCGCCGGGGAGCGGCACGACGTCCCTTGCAAAATATCTTGCACAAAAACATGAATTACGGGTAATTTCGGCCGGGGAGATGTTCCGGTCCCTTGCGAAGGAACGGGAGATGTCTCTTGCCGATTTCGGAAAACTTGCGGAGTCTGACGCTGCCGTAGACAAACTTATCGATGCACGCCAGAAGGAGACCGCAGAGGGCGAGGACAACATCATCGCTGAGGGGAGGTTGTCCGGCTGGATGGTCTCGAATGCGGATCTCCGTATCTGGCTGAGCGCTTCGCTGGACTGTCGGACGAAGAGGATATCGTCCCGGGACAGCGAAGACGAGACACACGCCCGGGCGCATACTGAGGAAAGGCAGGAATGCGAACGGAAGCGATATCTGGGCTATTATAATATAGATATCAATGATATGTCGGTATATGATATTGTGCTCAGTTCTGAGCGCTGGGATGTCGAGGGTCTTGGTGCGATCGTCGACGCGGCGATCGCCACTCTCCGTTCCTGAACTTTGTGTGTCCTGTCTGAGGGGGCAGGACTGTAACACGTTTTTTTTCTGCTCGGTTGGTTTTTTCTGGTCGTGCACTTTATTTTCTGTCTCGCTCCTCATCATCGAGGGTGCATGATGCCCCCGACTTCAGTCGGGGGAGCAGTCACGGGTGTGCCGTGAAAAAAGCGTCAGGATACTGGATGTGCCCGTCGCCCATGAAGGGCGCGGGCACGAGGTGAGTCAGAGTGTGGAGAGGTGTCTCCCTCTCCGGGGGTGTATGGGTCTGTGTGGGGTAATTTTTTTTATCTGGCCTGGATCGGGGTGCCGATCACGGGACGGATCTGTTCGCGCAGGAGCGGGTGGACCATGGGTGCGCTGGCGAGGTCTTCCAGGGCCCTGAACGCCTCGGTGTTTCCGTTCTGTGCCATCTCGGTGAGGAGGTCGACAGCATCGCGCTGGACCTCGTTCACCATTGGTTCGTTACTGTCCTTGACGGAGAGGTAAAGTTGGAGGACGGTTTCGTCGTCATAATGGTGCATAGCAATCACCAGAGATCTGTCAACGTCACTGCATATATAATCTGGTGTAGTTAATCTCTTCAATTGAACCTGCCCTGTGGACGCAAATGGTATATGGGAACAGAAAAAACAGTTATGGACACTGCACCATGGTATGCCTCGCCCTCATTCTTCTTTTTCCTGATCATCTGGAAGAACCATGAGGGCAGGTATCCCGGAATACGCTGTCTATGTCGGGCGCATCTGATAATGATTGCTCCTGGTGGCGGAGAGGCGAATAATGGACTTTGTTAGTGTCTTCAATCAGATTGTAATCCTTTTCCTTCTCATCCTGACCGGATATGCGGCCCGGAGAATAGGTGTGTTCGACGACCATACGACGAGCGGGGCATGCAGTTTCCTCGTCCGGGTCGCCCTTCCGGCCCTGATCATCTCGTCGATGATGGTGCCCTTCAGTGCCGATCTTCTCTCGGCCTGCGAGGGGATGCTCCTGATCTCAGTGGTTTTCTATGCGATCTCCCTGGTCGTCGCCTGGTACCTCCCCAGACTGCTCGGGTCTTCTGAGGAAGAAAAGGGAGTTTATGGCTTTCTGCTGATGTTCTCGAACACGGCATTCATGGGTTTCCCTGTTGTCGACGCAGTCTTCGGGAAAGAGGCGCTCTTTTACACGGCGATCTTCAACCTTCCCTTCAACTTGCTGGTCTTCTCGATCGGGATCCTCATGCTCACTCGATACAAGAACGATGCCGGTGCCAGGTTCGACCCGAAGATCCTCCTGAATCCCGGCATCATTGCCGTCTTTGTAGGCTTCCTCTTCTTCCTGCTCTCGGTGAGACTGCCGATGCCGGTCGAGGGGGCGGTCTCGGCCCTCGGATCCCTGACGACACCTCTCTCGATGATCGTCATCGGTGCGATGCTCGCGAGGATCGCACCGTCCGAGATCTTTGCAGGGTGGCGGGTCTATGTGGTCACGGCGGCCCGCCTCCTCCTCCTCCCCCTTATCGTGTGGGCGGTGCTCTCGCCCTTCATCTCCGACCCCTATCTGCTGGGGGTGCCGGTGATCATGGCGGCGATGCCGGCGGCCGCGAATGCGGCTATCCTTGCCGAGGAGTACGAGGCGAACACACGTCTTGCATCACAGGGGGTCTTTATCTCGACCCTCTTCTGTACCCTGACCATACCCTGCATTGCCGTGCTGGTCGTCTGAGGGTCCGGAGATAATCTCCTGGACTCTCCCTACCTTCCCGTCCTTCAACCGCACCTTGATCCCGTGGGGGTGAGAGACCGAGTTGGTGAGGATCTCCGCAACGATGCCGCGTGTCCTCTTTCCTGTCCTCTGGTCCGCTTTGAGAACGATATCGACGAGGATTCCGGGGCGTATATCTTTTCTGTGTTGTCCGTTCATGGGAGTACTCAGGTTCATTGAATAACGCTTTTAATGTTGTCAGGGGAATAGGTACTGAGAGTGGATTTATAATGGGTGCATGTAAAGAGGCTGTTTATAATACTGTTGAGCGCGACCTCAAGAAAGTGTACAGAGCCGAAGAGGGCTGGCGCCTTGAGCAGTGCGCCGGGGTTGGCGATGCCCCCGTGTATATGCTGGTCCAGAGGCGGCCCGGGAAAATGGAGCGGATTCTGGTGAGTGTCAGGATCGCCTCGACGGTCGGCGCTGCTGAGTTCGGCCGCGTCAGGGCGATGGCGACGCGCAGTGCAGAGCAGGGGATGCCGGTGAGCAAGGCGGTTCTGGTCGTCCCGCAGAACATCGCTGCCCCTGCAGACACCGGGAGCGTCGACCTCTTCTATCTCAACTCCTACGCTGTAAAGAACGGTGCGGTGATCTGGTCGAGGAGCAACCTCTGGACCTCTGAGGGCAAGCCGGTCCTCGAAAAAGCGTGAGAGAATAACCATCCCCTTTTTGGGGTGAACAATTCTTTTCTCCCCCTTAAAAAAAGGGGAGTTTCAGTGCCAGAAACTGAGCCTGAAGTTGATGCTGCCCTATGGTGCGCCTCAAACTCCGGCAATTATCCCGTCGTCGCCCCACCTATTAAATCTATCCATTTAACTTTGAGAGTGAGTCAAAAAGATTTTTTCACCGCCTGTCCACGAGTCTCTTCGGCCGCCCTTTCACTGCGGCGAGTTCCAGACCGCCGGGCGGGGTGAAGTTGAAGATGACCCTGGCCCTCTCCTCCTCATAGGCTTCCCGCAGGTCGGGTCTGTCCGAGAAGAGCGCGGCGATAAAGGCCTGTTCTATTCTTTTCCGGTCTGCATGGGCGGGGTCGTCGCACTCCATGCTCACCCTGAGGACTGTCTCGTCCTCGTCGCCGTACACGAAGGCCTCGTACTCCCCGGTGATGCTGTTCAGGTTCTCAGGCTGAAAGACGGCGCGCTCGATTTCGATCCTGTTGACCGCGCAGCCCTGGATGACCACCGTCTCGGCCTCGCGCCAGGGGGGCAGGACCTTCAGGTGCGTCCTGCCGCACGCGCACCTCTCCCTGGTGACAACCCTGCTCCAGTCCTCGGTGTCGTAATTGAGGAGGAGGGTACCGGCCTTCCCGCCGGGCGGGAGGAGGGTGGTCAGGACGAGCCGCCCGTCCTCACCGTCCTTCACGAAACGGCCCATCGCCGGATCGTAGAGGTCGACGTGGACGAGGTCTTCGGGGCAGTGGAGGCCCTGCTTCACACTGCACTCGCCGCACATCGTCCCTTCAGTCGAGCCGTAGGTGTTGTAGGCCTCAGAACCCCAGACCTTCTCCAGATACCTGCGCGACTCCTCGGCAAAGCCCTCCCCGCCGATGATGAGGCGGCGCACCCCCGACTCTGCCGGGTCGATGCCGTCCGCCCTGAGTCTCCGCGCGAGCCTGAGGAGTTTGAAGACGCTCCCGACGATGACTGTCGGGCGGTAGTGCCGGATCACCCTGACCGGGAAGGTGCACTTCCCCTCGGGGACGACAGAGAGGCCCACCAGGTGTGCGGCGAGGGTCATCGTGTTCGCCCCGATGTTCATGCCGTAGGACGCGCAGACGACAAGGCGGTCGCCGGGGACGAGACCCTCCATCGTGAAGGTGCGGGCGTACTTCTCGGCGTAGCGTTCCCAGTCCTCCCAGGTGAGAAAAAAGGACTTGGGGATGCCGCTCGTGCCGGTCGTCTCGTGGATGGTGAAGATATCCTTATTCTTGACGGAGAGGAAGGCGAAGTCGGGCGTGGTCGGCGGCTGGTTCTCCCGGATCGTGTTGCCCCCGACGATCGGGAGTTCGAGGAGGTCTTCGTGGGCGGTGACGGAGGCCGGGTCGATCCGGTGGGCGGCAAACCACCTCCTGTAGAAGGGGGAGTGTTCGGCGGCGTAGCGCACGGTGTACTTCACCCGCTCGTCGACGAGGGCGTCGAGGTCGCCGCGCTCCATCGTCTCGACCTCCTCGTTCCAGTACATCTCCGGGGCCATGTGCTGGAGGAGGTGTTTGAAGGTATTATATTTGTTCGGTTATGGAGGATCACTTCTGGAGGGGAAGCGGGGATCCCCTGCCTTCCCCGCAATCGAGACCGGGGGACTAACACCGAAAATCAGAGATTTTCTTGTGCTCACCCCGTTCACAACCCCCGGATCCTCGAAATTAGGATGTGCCCCGGGAAAAGCGAGCGGGATATCCCGAGAAGGGGATTGTCATCCCGTCCCTATCCTGAGGGGGGGTCCGGGGGCGTAGTCCCCCGGCACCCGAGACACCCCCGGGGGGATCAGGGATACATCGACCTGAGCAGGATAGTTTGTTATGGAGCATATCCCAAAACTCTCGTTCATTCCCCCCATCTCTGCATGCAGGGATCGGGAGAGAATATCATGATCGGGTCGATATCTTCCTGAATTCCCTGAAGCATAGTGCGAAACCACCGCCTTCCCCTACCTCTCTACCGGGGGACTGACGCCCCCTGACCCCCGAAACAGGATTGGCCCCGGGAAGAGAGATCCGGATCAAGGAAATTGCCATCCACCCCCTATCGCAATGATGGGGGGACCGGGGGGTGAAACCCCCCGGACAAGACGCCAGAACAGGATTTTTCAGAACCACATACCGATCATTCCATCGACAGGACAGAGGGTATGATCAGTTTTGGGATGACCTCATGGAAAAACATTTCATGCGGTATGCCCGAGGCGTGCTCTCGACTCATACCCGATTATACAAAAGCAATTCATTCCTTCATCAGAAGATATCTGTCGACGATTGCCCGGGTGTTCCTGGAGACATTGATGTGACTCCCCGGTCGGTACCATGCAATCTTTTTGACCTCATTGCACGGCCTCGGCGTCCCTTTCACCTTCATCCTAAAGACTTTTGCTTTGAGGTGGGTGAAGAGATATCTTACTTCATGGGATAGGGTCCTGTTTCCTCCTTTAACTCCCTGATCGCAGCTATGATCTGGAGTTCATCCTCTCTTGCACCTCCGCCAGGGAGGAGATAGGCCCCTCTGTTACCGTGAGTAACAACGAGGATCCCTCTTTGACTCTCGATGATTGCCGTCCCCCTTCGCCGGTCGTATGCGCCTGCCATCGAAGAAGGGTTATGGTCTCATCGATGCAAAGAGGTTCTGATAGCGATGTATGACCTGAGGCGAAACAAACCTTACGTGAGGGTGAAGATATGCGGCGTGACGCGCGTGGAGGACGCCGTCACGGCCGAGGAGGCGGGTGCCGATGCCATCGGCGTGGTGATGTACTCCGACTCCCCCCGCTCCATCGGACCGGAGAGGGCGGCGGAGATCTTTGCAGTGCTCGGCCCCTTTGTGGCGCGGGTTGTGGTGACCCACACAACGTCTCCGGCCGACCTCGACCGGGTGTTTGCCCTGCACCCGTCGGCCGTGCAGGTCTCACACCCCCATGCGGTGCCGCCGGGTGCGGGTGTGCAGGTGATCAGGGTGGTCGAAGGCGTCCCCCTCCCGCCCCGTGCCGATGCCTATATCGTGGACAGGAGTTGCGGGACAGGCAGGCTCTTTGACGCGGAGGCGGTGCGTGCGGTCATGCGGGCGAGCAATGTGCCGGTGGTCCTCGCGGGAGGGCTCGGTCCCCGGAATGTCAGGGCCGCGGTGGAGGCGTTCCGCCCCTATGCCGTGGACGTCTGTTCGGGCGTGGAGCAGGAACCGGGCGTAAAGGATCCTGCCCTGATCAGGGCATTTGTAGCAGCGGCACGCGGCTTTTCGCCTGAGGAAAGCGGTAGACCTGCCTGATCGCGCACCCTTCTTTTTTGAATACGGCATTAAGGTACTCGGCCTTGAGGGGCGTGATCCTGATGACGTTCATCTCGATCGTGAGGCCTGCAAGCCTCTCCATGTCGATGCCCCTGAGAGTGAGGGCCTCCCTGTGACCCGGGCTCTCCGGCCTGAGAACCTCGGCCCGGCCCATGAGCTGGAGCCCCCTGATCTCCTCCGGCGAGGTATCGTCATTGTAGATGGCGAGGGCGGCCGCGGGGTTCTGGATGAGGTGGGCGAACTTCTCCCCCCCTTCGCTGTAGATGTAGACCATGCCGTTGGCATAGATGTAGTCGATAGGTGTCGCCCTCACCCGGTCCCCGTGGCCGGTCGCGAGGACACCGGTCCGGTGGGCCCGGAGGAAGGTCTCGATCCCGGCGAGGAGTTCCTCCTCAGGCACCCGGCCCTCCAGGCACTCGTTCTTCTCCCGCAGGGCCAGGGCGAAGGCGGCGACCGCCCCCATGTCTGTGAGGTCGTGGTCTTCGAGGACGAATCCGGTCTTCCGGGCATAGAGGGTGAGGGCGGTCAGGTCGTCCCTGTCGAGCCGTGCGGTACTGAGACGGCCACCGAAGGCGACGGCAGGCACCTCCCTCCCGAGATGGTCCCTGAGCTCGGCAAGGTAGGCCCGGCCCTTCGGGATGTTCAGGCAGGTGCAGAAGAGGGCGACCGGCTTTTTCTTCAGCCAGCCTGCATTGGTCTCGACAAAGCGCCGGATCGAGGGGGCGATGTCGCCGTTGTAGATGGGCGTGCCGATCACGAAGAGGTCGAAGGACATGAGGTCGCCCGTGAATTCATCGGGCCTGCAGGTGCGTGCCGGCCCGAGTACAAGTGCGATCGCCCCGGCAATCTCCTTTGTCGCCCCGTACTTGCTCTCGTAGATGACACATGTCCGCTGCATGTGCTCCCCTCTGGCATGCATACTATTAAATATCTGGTGTCCGGGGCCGGACCCCGGACAGAGACCCGGGTGAATCCGCCGTTATTTCTCTCTCGGCTCTCCGTAATGATACGTTCTCGGGTCAGGGAAGAACGAAAACGGCATTCTGAAGAGGGTGATTGCCCTCCCTCCCCCTATCTGAATGAGGGGTTCGTCAAGAATGCATAAGGTTCAGAGTTGAAAATTCTCAGAGAGGTCATCCCAAAACTGATCATACCCTCTGTCCTGTCGATGGAATGATCGGTATGTGGTTCTGAAAAATCCTGTTCTGGCGTCCTGTCCGGGGGGTTTCACCCCCCGGTCCCCCCATTGCGATAGGAGGTGGATGACAATCTCCTTCATCAGGATCTCTGGTCTCTCTTCCCCGACCCTATCCTGTTTCGGGGATCAGGGGGCGTCAGTCCCCCGGCGAAGAGGTAGGGGAAGGCGGTGGTTTCGCACGATTCTTCAGGGAATTCGGGAAGACATCGACCCGATCATGAGATTTTCTCCCGAGGTCAGCATGCGGGGAAAGGGGAATGAACGAGAGTTTTGGGATATGCTCAGAGTCAAAAAAAGATTGTGTGGCCGTCGGGATTTTATCTCCCGCCGACGCCGCCACCGCCAAAGCCGCCGCCACCGCCGAAACCGCCGCCACCGCCGAAACCGCCGCCACCGCCGCCGCTCGACGGCGGGGAGAAGGCGACGATCGGGACGAAGGCGATGTGCATGTTGGAATAGAGGGGCATGCCGACGTCTTCGACGTTGATGTTCAGACCCTTCATCGCCTCCTCGACCCTGTCGCCGACGCCGAGGGCGGTGCCGTAGACCAGCCACTCGCCCCACATCGAGACGTCTTCAGGGGTGTACTTCCTGATCTGCGCGAGGTCGGAGAGGAAATGCGCGAAGGCGTCCCACTCCAGTTTTTCCTTGTAGTGGTCGTCCTTCCAGTGACCGAAGAGAGTGGAGGGGAAGACGAGGGCGAGGACCACCTGGACAACAGCGACGCCGGCGAGGAGAGTCGCGGGGACGGCGATGGACTCCGTCGCCGGAGCGAGGACGATGACCAGGATGCCGAGGCCGAGGACGAGAAGGCCGGGGAAGAGGAGCGGTGCGACAAAGCCCCGGCCGTCCACCGCGTATTTCCCGGAGAGGGAGGTGTCCACGCTGCTCTGGAGGGCCTTCAGGCTGCTCTGGAACTGGGTAAGCGTCGTCTCCACCGTCCTGTCGTGTGCGGCCCTTGCCGAGAGGGCTTCCAGAGTGGCGCTGTCGAAGGTCCCGCCTTTCGTGAGGTTGGAAAGATAGGTGAGCACCCTCTGCTCGTACCTGTCGTCCGAACGTGTCCTGTTGACGGTGATCAGCACGCCCTTCCCGTCTGTCTTCTCCTTGACCGTCACCGCGCCCTTCCTGTGGAGGTCGAGCACGGTCGCATAGAAACCGTTCTCATCGAACTCGTTTACGTCGCCCTTGAAGAGGAGGTTCACCTGCCAGGGCTTGAGGGAGGTGTTCGGCGTGACACTGAGGTACTCGGGGACAGTGTAGCCGTTCTCCTGACCGTACCGGCGGTACAGCCAGAAGAAGACGAGGGGGAGCGCGAGGACCAGCAGGACGGCAAGGGTGTGCAACCCTGACGCCGCCTGGTACGGGAGGTTGTACCAGAACGCGCCGGACTCGGTCTGTCCTCTGACATCGTCCACCTGCCGCGGGAACCCATCGAGCTTCTCCGCTGCACCGGCAGGGAGGAGGAGTTCCACGGCGACGGGGTCGTTCTCCGCGGCCTCTCCGGTGATCGTGACGGTGCCGCCCTCCCGCTTCATCTCAAGACTCGACGGGTAGGCGTACACGGATTCGATCCCCTCCCAGTCAGGGAGGGTGATTGAGAGGTGGCGGTAGGGGATGTGCTCTCTCACGAGTTTGATGTTCAGGTGAGTGGCAGTGCTGTCGTACTCGATGGGGGGCCTGACCTGGAAGGTATATTCGACAGAGTACGTTCCTTTGTCGAAGTATCCGGGGTTGTAGATGCCGACCTCGTTGTGGTAGGCCTTACTCCTGATGAAGGCCTTATCTGACTCGGACGCGCCCGGCGAGACGGTGATCCCGCCGGTGTCGTCCTTCGCGTAACCGACGGTCCCTGCAGGCACGTCCATGCCGACGTACCTGATGTGCGGGAACGATCCGTCGTAGAAGAGGAGGGAGTCGTCGAAGTAGCGGAAGAGCATCCTGTACTCTCCGTCCGCACTCACCTCGTAGGTGTATCTCTCTATCAGGGTACCATTCTCGAAGAGGGTCACCTGGTAGTCGTCGACGACGAGGTCGCCCTCGAGGAGGGGGGGCAGGACGACTGCGGCACCGGCGGCGAGAACACCAACAAAAAGGGTGATGAGGACGAGGGCAGCGATCTGCCTGTTTTCACTCAACCTCTGTCACCTCAGAACTCGATCTTCGGCGCCTTCTCGATCTCTTCCTCGAACTCCAGGTAATCGAGTTTCTTCATGTGGATGAGGGAGGCGACGATGTTTGAGGGGATCGTCTCGGTCATCGTGTTGAGCTGCTGGGCGATGTTGTTGTAGGTGTAGCGCTGGCGGGCGATCTCGTCCTCGATGTTCCTGATGGAGGACATCAGTTCCGAGACTGTCGTCTGCGTCTTGAGGTCGGGATAGGCCTCGGCGACTGCGAAGAGTCTGCCGATGATCGACCTGGACTGCTTCTCGACCTCGTTGAGGTCGCCGGGGTCGGCCTTGCCGACGCCTGCCCGCATCGCGGTGACCTGTGTGAGGGTCTCCTTCTCGAAGGAGGCGTAACTCTTCACCGAGCCGAGGAGTTGCTCGATCTGGTCGAGCCTCTTCTTCATGGCAACGCGGATCTGGCCGAGGGTCGCCTCGCCTGAGTTCTTCAGGTTCATGAACCTGTTGTAGATGCTGATAAACCAGCCGACGATGACGATCAGGACGATCGCGATGACGGCGATGAGGATGATAGTACCAAAATCCATATATTCACCTTGCTGAAAGGTCGCTTTCCCGGGATATGAAGATATATGTCAGACGGTCCGGCATGCGTGTCTCTGTCACACTCACCCTCCTCTCTGCCCGGCAGCCCCTCTTGACCGGGTGGGCGTCAGGGTCTTTGTCCGGCCCCCCGTCTCGTTGCGTCCCTCCCTGCCGATCTCTGGTGTGAAGATCGTCGGCAGTCTTGTGGCGGCGCGGCCGGTCATTGACGTGAGCGCTGTGCCGTCTGTGGCTTCTGCGTCAGGAACTGCCCGGCCCATGGGGGGGGACCCGCGCTCTGGCGGGTTCCGATATACAATATCAGTCCCGCCGCACGGCGTACATCGCGGCGAAAAGAGATAGGGTGACAGAAAACGCCCCGAGAGGGGAGCGGGCAGCCTCTGACTCTGCCGGTCTCGTCTCATCGGGGGCGTTCAGGGCAGGTGCTGTCGGCGTGGTCGCGGTTTCTCTAGCAGGCATCTCCTCCCGGGCCTGATAGAGAGTCACTCTTTTTCCTTCGTCTGCTGCCACGATCCTCTTTCCGTTGCCGGAGACTGCAAGGGCATGCGCCGGAGTGTCGACGACAGTGCCGATGATCTCGCCCCCTGGCGAGCGGAGGACGATCCCCTCGCCGCCCACGGCGATCAGGGTTCCTTCCTCTGCAATCCCAACTCCCGGAAGTCTGTCTCCTGAAACCGTTGTCCAGAGAAGATTGCCGTTCCTGTTGATGCAGGAGGCCACGCCGTGGTCGGCACCGACGGCGATATATGACCCGTCACCTGTGACTGAGCAGGAGAGACTGCTGCTTCCGGTGCCATAGCGCCACAGCAGTCGTCCATCGCCCGCGTATCTCAGCACCATCCCGTTTTTCGCTCCTGCCACGAGGGACGTGGCGTTGTCGGCGAGGTCCAGGGTGACGATGTCATCGTCGGTCTGAACTGACCATGACTGCAGAAAGACTCCGGTGGCGTTTTTCCTGAAGAGCGCCAGGCTTTCATTGTCAAAGGCCCCGGCAATGCAGGAACCGTCCGGGGAGACCCCGGCTCCGAGGGCAAAGTAGCCGTTCGCATGCCTGAAGATCCTGCTGCCGGTGCCGTCATATGCCCTGAGGTCTTCCCCACCGGTGACAACAAGGGAACCGTCCCCTGATATCCCGACAGTCCGGGCGTGGTTGCCAGGTACCTCCCAGAGAAGTGCGCCGCCGACAGAGTAGCAGGAAAGAGTGGAGTCGGTAAGGACGGCAACTGTCGATCCGTCTGCCGAGATGGCGACGTCGTTGACGGTATCTGCAACCGTCTTTTCCCATGTGGGTGCAAAGGACGGCCCGGCATGTGCAGGAGCCGCTGTCATGGAAAAAAAGAGGACGGCGATGAGGAGCAACTGTGGCGTTCTCATCCCGTCCTCCGAAGAAGAATACAGGTCCCGAGGAGTGAGATCATACCGGCGACGGCGCCGAACCCGGGTGCCGGCACGGCGGTTGTGGGTGCGGCTGCCCCGGCTTCAGGGAAGAGTTCGGGGTGGATGTCGGCGGCGACCTCTTCAAGGGCGTCGACGATCCGCGGGCCGCCGCGGTCGATGATGTCTGAACTGACGATGTATACCCTGCCGTCCTGCACGGCTTTCATCTTTGCAAAGCGGGGTTCGTTCACGAAGTACTGGTAGATCATGTCGGTTCCGCCGTCCCCCATCCCTGTCCCGGAGTTCACCAGGATGATATCGGGGTTGGTGGTGATGAACCGCTCCATGGTGACGATCTGCCAGCCTTCAATGCCGGAAAATGCGTTTTTCCCGCCGGCAAGGGTGATGAGTTCGTTCTGGAAGGTGGCGTTGCCGCTCACCCATATGGGGTCGTACCAGACGGCGTGCATCACGGTTGGGCGCTCGGTGGTCGTCCCGACGGTGGCGGTCACGGCGTCGATCCGCGTCTGCATGGACGTTCTCAGGGCGGCCGCTTCGGCGTTGCGTCCTGTCGCCTCCCCGACGAGGGCGATGTCGCGGAGCGTCCCCTGCAGGGAGTCGGGGTTGAGGGCGACGACCGTCAGGCCGAGGTTCCTGAGGTGGTTGACGACCTCCTCGGTGTTCCCGTACGCCGCAAGGACGAGGTCGGGCTTTGCCGCCACTACTTTCTCGATGTTCACGGTGGAATACCCGCCGACCTTTGGTTTGTCCTGTGCTTCGGCAGGATAATTGCAATAATCGGTGACGCCGACCACCCGGTCGCCGAGGCCGAGGGCGAAGAGGATCTCGGTGTTTGCCGGAGACAGGGAGACGATGCGCCGGGGTTCCCCGGCGACGGTGACGCTCACACCGAAGTCGTCGGTGACGGTCACCGGTTGCCACGCAGAGGAGGTCGGTGCCGCGGTCGTCTGTACCGTCGGTGCTGCTACCGTCGTCGTCGTGGCGCTCGCCTTCGGCGTGGAGAGCGACGGCGTCTTCTGGCCGGGGAGGATGGGATAGGGTTTCCCGAGCAGGGCCGGGACCGCCCGCGCCGTCATGCCGCAGGGGTTGTCCGCGGTATAGGGCGTCCAGTTGAACGAACCATCGGTCTGCTGGAGGGCCAGCAGGTACGAGACCGCGTCTTTGCCGTTCTTTGACCACTTCGAGGGGTCTTCGCCCGCGGCAGTGGCGGCCTGGACCACCCATGCGACCGATGCAGCGTTTGACGAAGACGACCCGCCGTAGTTGAAGCCGCCGTCGTCCATCTGGTGCTTTCTGAGATAGTCGATGGCCTTTGCAACGGCGGGAGAGTCCTTCGGTTCACCCGTGGCGATGAGTGCCATGACCACGGCCGCCGTGTCGTCGGAGTCGCTCTCCGCGCCGGGCATCCAGCCGTAGCCACCGTCCTCGTTCTGCTGGCTCTTCAACCAGGCCGTGGGCTTCTCTGTCTTTTCACCCGCAGCGGCGAGACCGAGGAGGCCCCAGTACGTGGTGTAGACGAAGTCACCGAACTGACCGTCGGCCTTCATCCGCCCCTTCAGGTCGGAGAGATAGTCGCGCCCGTTGAAGGAGTGCGGGTCCTCGCCGACGGCGGCGATGAGGGTCACCATCTTTCCGAGTTCGGCCGTCCCCTCGGGCTTCGAGGCTTCTTCGCTGTTTTTCCAGTAGTCGATAGCCGATGTGCCGTTCACCGTCCACGTATGGGGGTCATCGCCTGCGGCGACGATCGCCATCACGGCAAACCACGAGGTACCCGGGTTTGTCTCCCTTCCTGGTTCGGCGAAACCGCCGTCGGCCTGCTGGCAGGATCTGATGTAGTCCATGCTCTTCTGGACGGCCGGGTCGGCCGCGTCCGTCGGGTAGGCGGCACCGAGGGCGCAGCAGGCGGTGCAGAGAAGAATAAGAATAGGAAGTGTCAGTCTCATTTCAGTCATCCCTTTTTCGTATCATGTATGCACCTATTCCAATAAGAACGCCGGTAAACACCGTAAAAATGCCGATCGGCGTCTTCTGCGGTGTGGTCGTTGCCGGCGGCGCTTCCGTGGAGGGAGGTGCGGTTGGATCTGTCGCATTCACCGGTGCTTCCTTCTCGCCGAGGGCGAGGAGCGCGAACCCGGAGAGTCCTGACGGGGATTCGGCCTCGAAGATCGGGTTGCCTGCACTGTCAGTCCCGGCCTGATGCGTCTCCAGGAACTCCACCGCCCCGTTGTCGGCGATATGGGCGATACGCACGGCGCCGGCGCCCCCGTGCTCCTCAACCCATGCAGGGGGAACGGAGATCCTGATCGTGGCGCCGAGGATGTCCTCGCCGTTGGCGATGCCGGTCTTCTCCAGGTGCATCACGCAGGCGACAGCGCCGATGCCTTTCTCTTCATCCGCTGCGACCAGCGCGATCGCCGACCGTACCGCAGGGGTAAGGGCCGGGACATAGGTCACGTTCACCTGCGCCTCGGCGGGCACGCCCCTGAGCGAGAGGCTGATCCTTCCCCCAACCTCTCCTATCCCCTCGATCGTTCCGGTGACCGGGTCCAGTTCTGCGGTGACGCCCCTGATAAAGCCGCTGGCCACGCCGTTCGTCTGTGTAATGTCGCCGGTCAGCACGGTCATCAGAAGGCCCGGACGTGCAATGATGATGCGGTCTCCCTTCACGGTCACCTGCTCTCCGGTGTTTCTGGGGGTCGTGTCGACCGTGATCCGCGACATGCCGCCTTCGGTGACGATGGAAACACCTGCCGGAAGACCGAGCGTGATCACCGGTCCGGTGGCGGGTCCGGGGCTGGCCACAGTGCCCGTGCCGGCGGATTCAGAATCGCCGCCGTCAGAACTCCCGCTCCCGAAGACGACCTTGAGATAGATGGGGTCTGTCGAGGTTTCAGGAGTGGCGCTCATGCTCTCGCTGTAGTAGAAGACGACCTTATCTCCGTTGTTCACATGGTGGGAGTTGGCGCCGACGGCCGGGGAGACGCCATTGACCTGGTACATCCACCCGCTCGTCCCCTGCCCTGCCCGGCCGTTGACGGAGGTGAGGTACAGGGTGCCGTAGGCGGCGTACCATGAGTCGCGGATCACGTAGGACGCGCCTGAGGCGTCGAGCGCACCAAGGGCGGTCCTGCGGTCGACGGAGTAGGACTTCCCGCTCTCCGCGGTCACGTTGAAGGTGCCCGACCCGAGGTACACGTCTTTCCAGACGGTCGAATCGCTATCGCCGCCGCCACCCCCGTTGCCGGGGCCTTCGCCGCCACCACTCTTCGCAATGGCAACCGACCGCGTGGTCGTCTCGCCGCCTGCGGTGGCGGTGACGGAGAGGGTGCCGGTGGTGTAGGGGATGTACCTGACCGTTCTTCCCTGTACGAAGATCGGCGTCCCGTTGTTCTCCTGGAAGATGACGAATGCCTCCTCGTCGCAGGTGACTGTCACCGCGGATCCTGCCGTGCTCCCCGAGACCTCTACGGTCAGGGCCGCAACCGGCAGGGCGCAGACGGCGACCGCCAGCAGCAGACAGATCAGGGTCAGGCGATGGTGCATTCGGATCCTCCGCTGTGGGAGATCAGGCCGGCGGGATAGTTGTCCAGAGAGTAGATGCCGGCGTACAGGGTGTATGTGCCGGTACCTGTTCTGGCCGGGACGGAGACGATCACCGGGATACGGACGGTCTCTCCGGCGTCCAGCATGACTGTGCCGATCCCGGCGATTGCGTCGCCGCCGCTGTTCGTCCCGCCCACGACAATACTATACCATCCGCTCCTGTCTGCCGAGGCCTCGACCTCTGTGATGATATACCCGCCGCGCGTCCCGTTTGTCAGTGGAGGGGTACCGACTGTTGCCTCTGTGACCGTGACATTGATATCGACGACATATGCCGCCTCGTCGATGAGAGGCGCATAGGTGGTGGAGTTGAAGGGGCAGTAGTAGAAGGTGAGTCTGTCGCCGTCAACAAGGTCGTTCCCCCCGAGCCCTGCGGGTGTCGCTACGCCGTTGACGAAGATCGACCATGACTTTGCATTCGGCTGTGTCCAATCCTCGTTTGCAATGCTATTGATGTCTTCGAGGTAGAATGAGCCGTATGATGTGTAATCCGCATCCGATGCGTTGAAGGTGAACCTTCCTGCCTTCGCGGCTGTGTCGAGTGCGCCGAGATCGGTGGTGCGGTTGATCTCATGGGAGGCGGAGGCGTTGTTCGACGGGACAAATGTGAAGGTGGTGTCGGAGAGTGCGACGCTGCCTTTCCAGATCACTGTGGGGCCGGAGGAGGCGTTGATGTCGATGATGAGGACGTACGTGGCTTCATCGATAATGGGTGCATAGGTGGTGGAGTTCGTGGGGCAGTAGTAGAATGTGAGTTCATCGCCGTCTTCGAGATCGTTTGCCCCGAGTCCGGAGGGTGCCGGCGAACCATTGACGAAGATCGACCAGGACTTTGCATTGAGTTTTGTCCAGTCCTCGTTGGCGATGCCTTCGATGTCTTCGAGGAGGAATGACCCGTATGATGCGTACCACGCGTCCGATGCGTTAAAGGTGAGCCCTCCTTCGGTTGCGGCTGTGTCGAGTGCGCCGAGATCGGTGGTGCGGTTGATCTCATAGGAGGCGGAAGCGTTGTTCGACGGTACGAATGTGAACGTGGTGTCGGAGAGTGCAACACTGCCGTCCCAGATCACTGTGGGGCCGGATGAGACGTTGATATCGATGGCGACGACATATGCCGCCTCGTCGATGAGAGGCGCATAGGTGGTGGAGTTCGTGGGGCAGTAGTAGAATGTGAGTTCATCGCCATCTTTCAGGTCGTTTGCCCCGAGTCCGGAGGGTGCCGGCGAACCATTGACGAAGATCGACCAGGACTTTGCATTGGATTTTGTCCAGTCCTCGTTGGCAATGCCTTCGATGTCTTCGAGGAGGAATGACCCGTATGATGCGTACCACGCGTCCGATGCGTTAAAGGTGAACCCCACTTCGGTTGCGGCTGTGTCGAGTGCGCCGAGGTCGGTGGTGCGGTTGATCTCATAGGAGGCGGAGGCGTTGTTCGACGGTACGAATGTGAAGGTGGTGTCGGAGAGAGAGACACTGCCGTCCCAGATCGTTGTCGGAGCGGGTTTTCCTGCACCGAAGGCATAGAATCTGTTGTTCTCCGCGCCGATATACAGGACGCCGTCGGAGACCGCTGGCGATGAGGCATAGAAAGCGGCAAAGGTGCCGTCGCCGGGGTCTGGCAGGGCATATGACCAGATTTTACTTCCGGTGGTCATGTTCACCGCGTACACGGTGCCGGTCTTCTCGTTGGTTCCGAAATATACGACCCCTCCCGCGATCACCGGCGAACCATCAATCCGTGCACTCTGGTAGACCCAGAGTGCGGTGCCGTCAGTGGCATTGTAGGCGTGAAGGCCGTTGGACGAGCCGACGATGACAGTCCCATCCGCGACGGCGGGCGTCGACGCTGTCCCGGTGATGCCTGTGTTCCAGGCCGCCGCACCGCTGGCTGCATTGAGGGCGTAGAGGCTGTTTGCCGTCGTCACATAGACCTTTCCATCGCCGACAACCGGCGTCGATTTCACGGCGGTCGGGAAGGTGGCGTTCCATACTTCTGCGTGGGTTGAGGCATTGATGCAGAAGATACTGCTCTCATTTCCGGCGACAAAGACCTTCCCGTCTGCTGCTGCAGGAGAGGTAAAGTAGCCTACGGCTCCGCTCGTGGGGAAGGACCATGACCCGACGCCTTCAGGCGTGAAGGTATGCAGCACGCTGTCCGAGGCCGAAAGGGCGTAGATCTTCCCTTCATAAACGAGGGGTGAGGAGGAGAGACCGAAATATCCCGTCGTGTCGATCTGGTCGCTCGACCAGAGCGTGGACCCTGTTCCTTCGTCGATGCAGTAGAGTTTCCCGTCTGTCCCGCCAAGATAGACATGTCCGTCGGCGACGGCAACGCCCGAGACTGACCCGACGCTCGGACCGCCGAGTTCGTTCGTCCAGAGTTCTCTACCCGTGGTCGCGTTATAGCAGACAAGCCCCATCGGTCCGCTGTTGGTGGAGTCCATGTCCGGCCAGGTAGGTACAAAGACCTTTCCGTCATGGACTGCCGGCGAACCGTCGGCGTACTCGGCGGTCTCCGCCACCCATAGGGTGGTGTTTGTCAGGGGACCGGCGGAGAGCGCCGCCCCCGTCCGTCCGCTGTCCGCGTGGAACATCGGGTAATCGGCCGCCGCAGCCGGTGCGGCCAGTATCAGCAGGAATATGCAGAATATCTCTGTACCATAGGATTTTTCAGCCATTCACATTCTCCCTATTTTATTATACTTAACACAGAATTATTTGATAAGATGATATGGTTTTAGTTCAAATATATTTTGTTTTCGCGCGTTGCGATCCTCTCGATCTCGCCTACCATCCCAGACGATATATAAATATGATATTATGTATTGAGGATACTGGTGAGTGCCATGATCTGCATGGGATATGCAAGCATCTCTCCCGAACTGGTGGAGAAGATGAAGAAACTTGAGAAGGAGATGGGCGTGACGCTCCTTGCATACGCGAAACCGACCTATTCGACGCTGAAGGACGACGACCTCAAGAAGATCCAGGCCCTGGAGAAGGAACTCGGACTCTCTCTCGTCGCGTACGAGGTCTGAGATCATCGGGTGGGGGAAGGCGGGACGCGTGCCCCTCTTTTGGAGGTGCACACATGCCGCTCTGCACGTGACGAGGAATGCATTCTTTTTTTCACTTGAGTAAATTTATTTGCATTAAGATTGCATCATTTGTAGAAGAATTCATGCAAAGAAAAAACTGGACGATACTGGTTTTCTTATTCTTTTTCCTTCTCCTGAGTATCGTCCTCTCCACCGCCATCGGGACGAGCGGTCTCTCCCTCCTCCAGATGGACCCGGAAACCGTCTCCATGCTCCTCTTTGACGTGCGCCTGCCGCGCGTGCTGGCCGCCCTCCTCGTCGGCGCCGGCCTTGCCGTTGCCGGCACGGCGATGCAGGGCCTCTTCAAGAACGCGATGGCCGACCCCTACATCATCGGCACCTCGTCGGGCGGCGCTCTCGGCGCCGCCATAGCGATCGTTTTCTTTGCGGGTATGGGCCTGCCGGTCTTCGCGTTCGTCGGCGCAACCGCGTCCACCATCCTTGTCTTTCTCATCTCCCGCCGGGACGGCAGGGTGGCGGTCGAGACCCTCCTCCTCTCCGGCATTGCGGTGTCGATGTTCCTCTCCGCCATACTCTCCTTCATCATGTACCTCTCCGGGAGCAGCCTCCACCAGATCATGTTCTGGCTGATGGGCGGGTTCTGGAACATCTCGTGGGACAACGTCTGGGTGGCCCTCTCTATACCTCTCGGCTGCCTCGTCCTCTTCGTCTTTGCACGCGACCTGAACGTCATCTCCCTCGGTGAGGAGGACGCGGTCCACCTCGGCGTCGATGTCGAGAGGCTGAAGGTCGCCCTCCTCCTCCTCTCGTCGTTCATCACCGGGATCGCCGTCTCGGTCGCCGGTGCCATCGGCTTTATCGGGCTCATCACGCCGCACGTGATGCGCCTTCTTGTCGGCCCGGACCACCGGATCCTCATCCCCGCCTCCATGATGGCTGGCGCGATCCTCCTCCTCTGGGCCGACACCCTCGCCCGCACCCTGCCGAGCGAGATCCCCGTCGGCATCGTCACGTCGTTCTTCGGCGCACCGTTCTTCATCTACCTCCTCCGGAGCAGGACACGGACATGACAGAGATAATGGTCCGGACAGAAGACCTTGGCGTCGCCTACGGAGACGTCCGGGTGCTGGAGGCGGTCTCCCTTGCAGTGACCGAAGGGTCCTTCATCGGGGTCCTCGGGCCGAACGGTTCGGGGAAGACCACCTTCCTCCGTGCGCTCTCCCGGATCCTCGAACCTTCGGCCGGGACGGTCTCTATCGAGCAGAAAGAACTCTCGGAATTTTCGATCAGAGAACTTGCCACGCGGGTCGGTGCCGTCCCGCAGGAGACCGGCGTCACCTTTGCCTTCACCGTCGAGGAGATCGTGCAGATGGGCCGCCACCCCTATCTCGGCCCTCTCTCCTCGCTGAAAGAGGAGGACTACACGATCTGCCGCCATGCGATGGAGCAGACCAACACCGCCCACCTTGCCGACCGCCTGATCACCGAGATCAGCGGGGGCGAGCGCCAGCGGGTTCTCATCGCCCGTGCCCTCGCCCAGCAACCGAAGGTCCTCCTCCTCGACGAACCCACCTCTCACCTCGACATCAGCCACCAGATCGAGATCCTCTCCATTATCAGGGGACTGACCCCCCGCGTCACGGTCATCGGCGTCTTTCACGACCTCAACCTTGCGGCATGCTTCTGCGACAGGATCGTCCTGCTGGAGAAGGGGCGGGTCGTCGCCGCCGGCACCCCGGCAGAGGTGCTCACCGACGAGACCATCCGCAGGGTCTTTGGGGTCGGGATGATGGTCCGGACCCACCCCCTCACCGGCCGGCCGTACCTCGTCCCGCGGTACGATCAGGCCCTGACCGGGGATGGCGGCGGTCTGCACATCCATGTCGTCTGCGGCGGGGCCACCGGGGCCGAGACGATGTACGCCCTCTCTGCCCGGGGGTACCGCCTCACGGCTGGCGTTCTTTCGGCTAACGATTCAGACTGTACTACAGCCGAGGCCCTCGGCATCGACGTCGTCAGGGAATCCCCCTTCGCCCCGATTTCGTCCACGTCCCTTGCGTCCCTTGCCGGTGTTCTCCAGACCGCCAATGCCGTCGTCGTCACCGAGATGCCGGTGGGGCCGGGGAACATCGCCAACCTGAGGGCCCTCACCGGGTTGCAGGGCCCTCCCATTTTCGTCCTGGCGCATTCGGGGACACCCATTTCAGTGCGCGACTATACGGGTGGCGAGGCGACCGCTATCTTCTCGACGCTCTGCCGTGACGGTGCCGTGGCCGTCAGGAGCGTGCCCGAACTCCTGGAGAAACTGGGAGGCCTGGTGGCGGTCGGGGCATGACCGTCCCTGTCGGCGCCTCCACCTACTGCCTCATGGACAGACCCCTCGTCGAGGCGCTGGAGGCCCTTGCCCGTGCCGTCCCCCTCGTCGAAATTCTTTCCGACTCCTCCCACTCACTCTTCTCCTGTGCCGACGTCTGCACATCATTCGATCTCAGGTACACCGTCCATGCCCCCACCTCCGACCTCAATATCGCCACCCCCAACGAGAGGATGCGAGAGGCGTCTGTGCAGATCATCGCCGACCTCGCCGTCATCTGCGACGAGATCGGGGCGGAGAGGCTTGTCATCCATCCGGGCTTCTGCATGGAGAGGGGAGTATGGGCGGCGTCGGAGGCGGCGCTCCTCTCCTCCCTCAGCGACCTCTCCCGCCTCCAGGAGGGCGCCGCGGTCACCTTTGCGATCGAGAACATGGGCTCATGGAGTTGCTGCCACTTCAGGGACCCCGGCCTCCTGCCCGTTCTTGACGACCTCGGTCTCGGCTTCGCCCTCGACGTCGGCCACGCCTGCCTCACCGGCACTCTCGACGCCTTCCTCAGGGAAGGACGACCTGTCCACCTCCACCTCCACGACAACCGCGGCACGATGGACGAGCACGCCGCCTGCGGTTCTGGATGCATCGACTTTTCGGCCGTCAGGTCTGCCCTCTCCCCGTCGACGACCGCCGTTATCGAGGTGCTGAAACCAGCGGCTGTGGGGGAGAGCCTTGTATATCTGGATAGGATGTGGTGAGGGGAGGTTGGGGCTCTCCTCCGGGGGGCTTTTGCCCCCCGGCCCCCCGCGTTAGGATATGCGGGGATGGCAATCCTCTCTTCAGCATTTTCTGCTCTATCTTCCCTGTTCCTATCATGAGTGGGGAACGAGCGATAGCAAACTCGAGAAGACCGTTAGGTCTTCGAGGTGCGAGCAGAGCGAGCTTGAGAAAGCCATTCGATTTTCGAGTAGTCCCCTGTGAACTTTAGAGGGAAGGCAGAGGGCAAGTGCTCTTTCAGAGATCCGCCTGAAGCGTTTTTTCCGGGCCTGATGTTCATCACACCCACGTACCAACAGAACCCACGCGAAGGTGCATACAAAGTCCCGCACTGCCGGGGACAAACAGAAAAAAAGGAGATTGGATTTAGACGAGCATCTTGATCGGGTGCTTCTCGGCCTTGAGTTCGCCGCCGAGCTCCTTGAGAGCCTCGGTAAGGACGATGTCGCTGAATGCAGCCGCGGTGGCGATGCCCTCCATGTTCTCGATAGGCCCGAACATGATCAGGTCCGCACCGAGGGTCATGGCCATGATGTTGCAGCCGATATCAGGGGCCGCCCATGCCGTCTGCCTGATGCCTTCCATGCCGCCGAAGTGGTGGTGGGACATCTGCTCGAGGAGGAGGTCCTTGCCCTCGTACTGGGAGGCGAGGACGCTCTTGCGCCAGCGCTTGAGCCAGGTCCAGGAGACAGTCATGTTGTGGTAGGCGCCGCCGGTCGGCATGCCGTGGATCGCCTTGCAGGCGAGGATCTCACGGAAGGAGCCGCCGGATCCGAGGCCGAGCGGAGTGGCCGCAGTGTCGAGGATCGGGCGGGTGATGCCGCACTCCGCGGCAATGTCGAGCATGGACTGTGCCTGGCCAGCAACGCCGCCCTCGGCGAGCACCTTCTCACGGCCGACGACCGACGGGTCGCCGGGGTTGAAGGCGAGGACAATCGCTGAGTTGACGTCCGAGTTTTTCAGGGCCTCGATGCTCTCCGGGGTGATGGAGCCGTTGATCGAGTTGTAGATCGCACGGTCCGCGATGCCGACCTCGGTGACGTACTTGCAGGCGTGAGCGAGTGCGTCCGGGGCCGAAGAGTCCATCAGGAACGGGGTCTTGTCGTCGATCGAGCAGAACCAGTCGAAGTAACTCTCGAACGCCTCGCCGTGCTCGGCGATGATCTGGATGAAGAACGGGTTCCCGGTCTGGTCATACAGTTCCTGGGTCCGGTTCCAGAGCGCCTCGGCCTTTGCCTTGTCGATCTTTCCGGTGTGGTCGTCGAGCACTACCTCATGCTTGTTGTAGAAGATGGATGCGCCAAGCACTCTCGGGTACTCGCCCGGCTGGCCACCGATCTTGATGCCGTTAAAGTCCCAAACGGCCTGTTCCTTCTCAAACTTGAACATACTGATCTCGCCTCCTTACATCATCAGTTTCATTATTTTCGGGAGCAGGAACACGATCATCTCAAAGACGACCAGTCCGGCCACCAGTCCATAGAGAATGCCGATGTCACGGCCGATTTTACGACCGACACGCTGGGCGACCTCGGCATTTACGAACTCAATCTTCGTTTCGATGTCATCGAGTCTCTTCTCGATCTCGAGGAACTGCGGGTTTGCACCGGCGACCGCTGCACCAGCGGCACCGCCCTCAGCTTCCTTGACTTCGACGACAATCGGTGCCTCGCCGAATGCTCCGGGGTCCTTGCCCTTGAGTTCGGCGATCTTCGCCTTGATTGCGCCGAGGTCTTCGGACTCCATGATATCGACGATCTCGGTCTGGGCCTGGAAGCGCTTGATCGCCGCGTCATCGAGGTTCTCGATGAAGGGGATAGCGCCCTGCGACCCGACAACCTTGCCGCCCTCGACGCCGCCCTCATGGAGAGCCTTGAGGGTCTGGCCGGACAGGTGTCCCTTGACCTCGGTACCACAGAGGAGGACAAATCTGATGTTCGGGTTTGCGACGATGTTTGCGATGACCTTTTCAAGGCCGAGGTTCTCGGTCTTGCAGGACCCGCAGAGTGCTGCGCCTGCGTCACAGATAGCCTGCTCGTCGAGGTGGGAGCCCATGGTGACGACTGCGACACAGGAATTTGCGTCGCCCGAGTGGAAGTCACCCTTTACGAGGGGCCATCCACTTGCCGGTGATGTCTTGTCTGCCATTTTCTTCACCTCAGATCAGGAATGCCGGCACCAGGATCAGGGCAAGCGAGATGAGCATCCCGACAGCAAAGCCGGGGATCCCTGAGTCCATGATGCCGGAGTCGAGTTTGTTCGTCCTGGCGGAGATCTGTGCCTTGAACTTGATGTCAGCCATGATACTGTCGATGGCGGCCATCCTGATTGCGCCAGATTTCTTTTCTTCTGCCATTTAGAGCGCCCCCATCCAGAGGAAACCGAGCAGGGCGAAGGAGACGATCAGGCCGATCATCAGGCCCTCAACCTTGCCCGAGTAGACACCGGCAGCAAACCTGTTGCGGTAGCCGATGTCGGTGACCATCTTCTCGATAGTCTTGAAGCGGGCGTGGATGAGTGCAAGGTCGCCGTTCATCTCGACGATCTCGCCGCCTTCCTCCTCTGCACCGCCGCCTTCTTCCTTGACTTCGACGACAATCGGTGCTTCGCCGAATGCTCCGGGGTCCTTGCCCTTGAGTTCGGCGATCTTCGCCTTGATTGCGCCGAGGTCTTCGGACTCCATGATATCGACGAATTCGGTCTGGGCCTGGAAGCGCTTGATCGCCGCGTCATCGAGGTTCTCGATGAAGGGGATTGCGCCCTGCGACCCGACAACCTTGCCGCCCTCAATGCCGCTCTCGTGGAGAGCCTTGAGGGTCTGGCCGGACAGGTGTCCCTTGACCTCGGTACCACAGAGGAGGACAAATCTGATGTTCGGGTTTGCGACGATGTTTGCGATGACCTTTTCAAGGCCGAGGTTCTCGGTCTTGCAGGATCCGCAGAGTGCCGCGCCTGCGTCACAGATGGCCTGCTCGTCGAGGTGGGAGCCCATGGTGACGACTGCGACACAGGAATTTGCGTCGCCCGAGTGGAAGTCACCCTTTACGAGGGGCCATCCACTTGCCGGTGATGTCTTGTCTGCCATTTTTTTCACCTCAGATCAGTGCGAGGGCGATAATCCCCGCAAGGAGCAGTCCTACAGCGAGACCATACCAGAGTGCGGTGACACCGCCGGCGACGACCAGAGACTTCTCTCTGCCCGGATACGAGGCAAGGAAACTGCCTTCGCCCGAGAGCATGCCGACGAGGTCGTCGGAGATCTTCTCGAGTTCGGCGACCTTGTCGATCACCGGCTGATAGGAAACTCCTGCCGTGGTGACAACGCCGACCATCGGGTCGACGACCAGCCCGAATTCGGGCAGTACGTGGACATATCCCATTAGTCCTCACCCTTTGGTTCCAGAATCGGCTTTGCGTCGAGCCATGCGAACGCGTCGCGCTTCGAGAGTTCGAGGAAGCGGGCGTAGGTGTAGTACCAGCCGGCGACTGCCACGATGAGGGAGAGAACTGCCGCACCGATGCCAACGAAGGCAAAGGAGATCACGGCGACCGGGATCATGGAGAGGAAGCCGCACTCTGCGGCGAGCATGAGGGTCCGGTCCTGCTTCTCGCCGGGGCCGAGGCAGGCGTTGAATGGGTGCTGCAGCGCGATGGAGCCGAGCATGAAGGAGACTGCCACGAGACAGCCGCCAAGGACCGTGAATTCGAAGTTCTTCATGGCAAGAGGCCCGAGAATGGCGATCTCGCGTGCAGAGAGGGCTTCGAACCCGAATCCTCCGGCCATGACGGCCGTGAAGCCCATGAGGACGATTGCACCGATGATGGCCATCTCGGTGAGCGAGCGGACCATGACCGGGATGTTCATCCTCATGACGTTGTTTGCAAGCCAGCCGGCCACTCCGCCGATGATGGCGCCGAAGACGACGGCCATGATGGGGGAGAGGAACATGCTGTTGAACACGTCTGCGGTCGCAAGGAGCATGGCGATGACGCCGGAGCCGAATGCGATCATACCGGCAGAAGGCACGCCGGTTCCGATACCGTAACTGCAGAGGTGCTTGATGGTGTCAGTGCCCCATATCAGGGCGAAGACTGCCGCAAGGCCGCCGAAGAGAGCGGCGTACTCGACAGAGAGGTACTGGTTCAGGTAGGTCAGGTACAGGCAGACAATCGATCCCACAAGACCATATGCCATGATCGTGTTGTGGGGAATGCCACCCTTTGACGCGGTAACTTGTACTGTCATTTTACACCACCACAATCAGGACTGCAAACAGACCGGCAACTGCCGAAGCGACTGCGCACCCGATGACGGCACGGGGGAAGCGCTTGAACTTCGGGTCGTGGGGGCCTTCGATCGTGCCCGTGATGTTGTACGCAGCAAGCACGGCGTTCATGAGGAACATGCCGACGGCGAAGATGCCCGCAAGAGAGACGGCGACAGGGAGTACGTCCGCAGCGGTCGCGCTGAAGAGCTCGGGGAGCTTTGCGGCGTAGACCTGGAGGAGCTCGTAGTAGATGAGCGTACCGCCGGCACCGCCGAGCATACCGCCGATCACGCCGCCAACATAGGAGATGAATGGCAGGCCGTGGCCTTCAGTGCCCTGGGACTTGTACTCGGCCTGGGAGTCGCCGGTGATCGGGTCCTTTGCGACCTTGCCTGATGCGGCCGGGATACCCATGCCGAAGATGTAGACGATGTTGACCATCAAACAGGTGACTGCCATCAGGAGACCGCCGCCGATAGCGCCGGCAGCAATGACAATGGCGATGCCGAACGCGGGGTTCGCCGCGGCCCATGCGCCGCCGAAGAGACCGGCAAGGCCGGCACCGGCTGCGAGCATGGCGACACCGGTTGCAATGCCCGGAGACTGGCCCATGGCTGCAGGTGCGCCGCCGACCGGCACGAAGTGAACACCGAAGCCGATGAGAAGGCCGCCGATGATCACGCCGATAAGAGCGGCGAGGGCGAAGTTCGCAAAGACTGCCGCGATGGCAACCGCCGCGATGATGATCACGATGCCGATAACAGATGCGACCGGGTTGATGCCCTCGGAGGCACTGGGCTTGGCTGCAATTGCGGTCATGCAGATGCCTCCTCAGCCTTGACGTACGGGCCGTAGTTCTTCCTGGCCCAGACTTCGATGTAACGGTCGATGATCATGAAGATCAGGATAATGACGACACCGGCGATGATCGCACCCCATCCTCCGGCGACGCTCTCGAAGAGAACGGTTCTCCAGAGTTCGAGGAACACGATCAGACCGAAGCAGACACCCGATGCCGGGCCGCCGAGTTTGGCGGTGAACCAGCCGTTGTCAAGGGAGCTGCGCTGACCGGCCTCGGCGTACCTGACAATGTTGCCGGACGCGGAGATCGGCACACCGGCGCCGAAGTTCTGGGTCTGGTACTGGCGTTCCTTGCCATAGAACGGGTTGCCGGTTGCGGACCCGGCGGCACCGAGGGCGATACCCCAGACGATGCCGAGAAGAGGCAGCGGGAACGGGTGACCGAGAGCTGCGACGAGGAGGTAACACATCGCTACGGTCGTAAATATTGCAACAAAGGCGTGAGCCATTGTGACGGTGGTCACCGACTTGATGACATCGATGTACACCGGCTGTTCAAACTTGGAAAGACTCGCAGTCCTGCCAAGATAAGCGGTTGTTGCATACACACCCTGCACAAATACCGCAAGTGCGGATGCGATGACAATCGCGAGCACCGGGTTCATCCCGGTGATCATGAATGCCCAGGCCACGCCTGCGCTGATAGTGACCCACAGACCATATGCGGGCGGTTCGCCGGATACTGCTTTGTTGTAGATCCGGTGAATGTAGCCCATCTGTGGAGCCAGCTGGACCTGAGAGTTCGGGTCACCCTGTGATCCGATGTTGGACTCAGTATCCTCAGCAGCGCCGGCAACGGTGGCGAGAGCACCTGCCAATGCTGTGACTCCTATGCCTAATAATACGCTTTCCATTCGTCTCCCTCCCAGCGCACAGAGATGCACGAGAGTTTTCAGTTCGCGTTACCACAGAGATGGAGTTCAAACTCGTTGTGGTTCATTTAACAGTCGTTTATGATTTAATTAAATGTTTCGGAAAGTATTGGGATTAATCCAATTATCTGGTTTAAATCTCCCAAACGGGCGAGATACTGCCGGTTTCGGCATGCCCGTTTGTCGTAGGTAAAAAAAAGTTGAGTTGGGAAATTTACCTGGCCGGGATGATCAGGGAGCGCTCGCCCGCAGGCATGAACTCGCGGATCGCACCCTTTGCAAATTCGCGCCTGGGTTCGGCGAAGTCGAACTTCAGGGACGGGTCGGCGAAGGTGATCTTGATCAGCGGGGAGAGCGACCAGGCGTCGGCGCGGGTGTAGTGGGCACTGCCGACGATGGCGGCGTACTCGCCCTGGTGACCGACGTTCATGGCGTAGTTCGGGTAGTTCGGGCCACGGAACTCGCCGATACAGCCCTCGTCCGGCCTGACAGAGAGGGAGTTCGTGGAACCGCACTGGTCCTGCAGGTCGTAGCCGAAGAAGCCGAGACGGCTCCAGCCTTCTTTGTGCAGGAGCATCGAGAGGTACCAGCCGTTGAGACCGGCGTTGGAGTTGCCGGTTGCGATACCGGTGGAGAGACCGGAGGCAGCGGCGATGACACCGGCACGCTGGGAACCGCCGAAGTGGTCCTCCATCATGGTCGGGAACTGCTCGTACTGCTCCATCGCGTTGAGGGTGACCTCGGTGGCGATGTCGTTGACGATCTCCTGGGTCGGCGTGACTTTGTCTGCCGGGTTCGGGTTCTTCCAGTCCACCTTGTACTTGTCCTTGATGTAGTCCATGCCGTAGTAGGTGAACTCATCGAGGATGTTGTCGGTGTACGCGGCGGTCGCGTACTGGGTGAAGCCGACACCGCCGGACATGTAGGACCCGAGCCAGATCTGGTCGAAGAGCATGGTGCCCGCGCCGACGACCTCGAGGGACGCCTTGGCCGGGTCGTTCGGGTACTTGCGGTCGGCCTGGACCATATCGGCGAAGTGGCCGAACTTGATGCCACCGGGCTCGTTCGGACCGCGTGCACGGCGGGCCGGGAGGATGTCGGCCATCTGAATGACGCCGGCGTGCTTTGCAGCGAAGGAAAGGTCGGCGACTGCCGCTTCACCGGCGCACATGCGGTACGCGGCGATGTACGACATGCCAAGCTGCATCGCAGACCAGCGGGAGGTGGTGCCGCCGTCGCACGTCCTGGAGACGATGGTCGGGATGTGCACGGCCTGGAACATCGACTTGCCGACGGCCGCCTTGAGGGCCTCCGCAGACTTGCCCGGGAAGAGCTTCTCGATGTTCAGGAGGAACTGGGGCTCGATGTCGTCGGCGAGTTCGTCGTCGCCGGTGAAGACCTTCACATAACAGTCCTCGGTGAGTGCCGGGTGGGTCTCGACCATGTGTTCCTGGACGACGGCCGCACCGGGCATCGCGTGGTTGAGGATGTGGAGGTACTCGTTGATCGTCTCAGGAGTGACTTCCTTGCCGAGACGCTTCTGCAGGGTGGCGTGGGCGAGGTCCATGCCGACGATGATTGTCCGGCGGATGTCGTCCCACATCTGCTGCATGGCAGCGTTGTTGACGAAGTGCAGGTCGTCGCCCTCGACGAAGACGCCGGTGCCGGAGACCTCGTAGGTCATCAGCTGGCGCTGACCCATGGGCAGGCCGCCGAGGTGGCAGCGCTCCGGGTCGTACATGGAGATGCCGCGCTGCATCTCGACGGCGCGGGACTCCTTCATGAACTCGAGTTTCCTCGCGGACTGGCGGATGCCGCCGAACTTGTAGAACTCGGCCTTCTCAGACTGCACGTCCTGTCCCTGGAACTTCTCCTTGAGTGCCTTCAGGAACAGTTTCTGCGCTCTCTCAATCTTTGCCATGGTGATCACTCCTCCTTCGGCATGAAGCCGTACTTGGTCCTCAGCGAGTGGATACGCTGGACGTACTCGACATATTCCTGGTCCTCGCGGAAACCGGTCCCGGCGAGGGAGTGGAACATGGTCGTGTGGGCCTTGAGCCAGTTCTCGTCCATCGGCTTGCCGACGTTCACGGCACGGTCGAGGGGTTCGCCGATCTGGTTCTTGACGTACTTGACGTTGCCGTCGGCGCCGAGCACGCAGCGCTGGAGCATGTCGAACATCATGCCGTCCTCTGCAAGACGGAGGGAGTGGCCGTGCACGGTCGCACCGCGGATGCCGATGCGTGCCGGGTCGAAGACTTCGGTCTCGATGAGGAGTTTGGAGTACTGGTCGAGGTCGCGCTCGCGGCACTCAACGATCTGGCGGCCCGACAGGGTGCCGGGGTCGATGCCGCGGAAGCGGTAGCACTCCATGTACGTCCTCTGGTACGGCTGGGACGGTGCGTTGAACATCGAGTCCGCAAACTGGATGTACCGCACGCGGTCGCCGGCCTTTGCACCCTCGGTCGGGGCGACGATCTTCCTGATCGGGCAGGCTGGTTCCTGCTGCTCGGCGAGCGGCGGGTGGGCGGTCGGGTAGGCCGCACCGGGCGCGCGGTGGCCGAGGATCAGGACGATGTCCTCGTCGGTCACGTCACGAAGCTTTTCAAGCTTGTAGTCCGGGTCCATCTGCTTGCGCCTGTTTTCGGCGATGACGGAGGTTCCCGGTCCGAACTGTGGTTTGTATGCCATAGACAATTTTCACCTCAATTATTCTGTTCTTTCATGAGTCTGGTAACGGCAGCGATAACATCGGCCATCTTCTCCCTGGTGGGTGTCTGCCCTCTGGTGACACCGGAGATGATCGCCTCCACACTTCCTTTTGTCCTGACTTTCTCAGGAGGAGGCATAACGAGGGCGGTCTTGACGCCCTCTTTTGCAAGATCCTCGTAGTCGATCGGGCACTGGGAGACGACGACGGCCTTGACGCCGACGTGTTCCAGGATGAACCGGATCTTCTGCACCACATGGGACCGCACATTCCCGTGGTGGAGGATCGCGACCTTATGCTCTTCGATCTGCTCGATCTCTTTCTCGGTTAACCCGAAGTAGGCGCCAAGGACTGATCCGGCAATCTTCGGAGCGTCGGGAGGCACGCCGCTTCCGGCGTTCAGCACGAGGGTGCTGACCGAGAACTCCACCCCTTCCCTCCTGAGGGCGGACGTGATGTCACAGACCGGCTTTGTGACGTGCCGGCGTCCCGGTGACATCCCGACGACGATGACGTCCGGATGACGGCATTCTGAAATGGTTCCGCGCTGGGCAAGGCCCCCGCCTTTTCCCATTCCCATGCTCTCTCTGCAGTCCACTACCTGGGTTACCCTTCCGATCGGCATGTAATCACTTTGTTCCCTGGATGATGAGCGGCCCGCTGCGACTCTTCGGATCGGTGGTTCCGAGGATCCGTTTGTCGGCGTCGGGCCCGTATTTTGCGTAGTCTGAAACGGTCGCCTGGGTCTTCATGAACTTCCCTTCCGAAAGGGAATACGGAAATTTCGTGAAGACTTCGTCGCATGCTTTCCTGATCCCGTCGATGGGGGACCGATCTTCTAGTTCGAGGAGGATCGTCCCCACCTGCACCTGAAGTTCCACGTCCTGGTCGCCGACCCGGATCACCCTCCGCATCGGGTGAGGGTTCGGCTGACCGCGAGCAGGGCCGTACGGGACGGTGGTGGGGATACGCTGGCCGTTGAGGACCAGCTTCCGTATCCCGCCAACGTCGAGGAGCCTGTTGAGAAGGAGCTCGACGGTCTCAGGGTTGAGGAAACGTGCGGGCACAATCCTGCACTGGGGATATGTGGCTTCTGTCATCTGGCTTTTACCTTAGATTGCCTTTGCGATGTTCTGCAGTGGCTTTGCGAACTCATCGATCTTGCCGTAGGTCTCGCCGTAGATCTTCGAGGTGCCCTCAGGCGTGAACATCTGAGTACCCGCATCAAGAGAGCAGGCTGCGACGACGCACGGGATGGCGAAGCCGGCCGAGTGCCTGGTCACGACGTGGTTGCCGTTGAAGATACCCGGACCGCCGCCGCCGTAGATCGAGTGGCTGAAGAAGGAGAAACCGACGGCTGTACCCATCACACGGCCGTAGTCACAGCCGGGGAGACCGGTCTCGTGCTCGAGAAGGTCGTTGAAGTACAGCAGGGTCGAGGAGACTGCCTGGGCGAACCGGCCTGCACCGCAGTTGACCATGGTGGCCGCGAGGGTGCCTGCCGCCGCGTAGGCGTTCCAGAGCATCGGGTCCTTGGTGTCGTAGTACTGGAAGTACCCACCCTTCTTGCCCGGTGCGACGACCTTGTCCTCGATCGCACGCTCGACAAGGGACTGCATCACGGTACCGATGGTGCCGGTCTGGCCGTTCTTCTTGACGAGGTCGTAGACCAGGTTGTTGGCGTTCAGGCCCTGGAAAGCGTAGCCGAGGAGCTGCGCCCTTTCGAAGGGCCCGATGGCGTTGCCCATCTCGAACTGGCCGGCCTGCTCGAAGGTCGAGGCAAGGGCGGCGCCCTGCATGGCGTTCTTGCCGGTGATCATCACGACGTGGTTGGCAGGGATGTTCCTGAGAGCAAAGCCGAGACCTTCGTTGTTCTGCGGGATAGACAGGATGGAAGTGACGTTCGCTCCCTTCATGTCCATGGTCTGCGGGTAGGTACCCCAGACTGCCGCCTTGACCATCGAGGCGTCAAAGGGCCCGATGTCGTACTGGTCGATGATCGCGTAGGTCGTTGCCGCCGCGACGGCGGTGATGGCAGCGTCGTACGTGGCTGCAGCCTCGATACGGGCCTTCGGAACCTCTACGAGGAGAAGCTTGCCGCCGAAGTCCTTGATCTTCGTGTCGTCGCCGTCTTCGATCTGAACCATGGACTGGATCTTCGCCTTGATCGCGTCGGCATCCTTGACGATGCTGAGGTCGAGGGTCCGGCCGCCAATCTGGTCCAGCTTGCCCCCGACGGATCCGGTCCTGACGCCGTTCTCGATACCGGCGAGGTTGACCGCGATCGTCCTCTTGGTGAGGTCGATCATCTTCTTGATCGCAGGGTTCACAACCGGGCTGACCTTTTCAAGGGCAACACCGCTCTTGAGAAGTTTGCCCTCATCATCGTAGAGGTCAATCGTGTCTGAGTATTTTGCCATATATTTCCTCCAGATTCGGTTTAATTCCGATACAATACGATAACTGTGCAATGATTACTAAAGGAGTCGCTGACAATTGCTGGAGTCACTACTGCACGTCCCTCAAGGGACAATTGCATACTCATCATCTCGCCATATAAGCATTGTGATTATCGGCGGCGGAAATCTCAGTATATAAATCGACATATATGGGGGGATCGAAACAATATCGGCTTTGATCCCTGCTCGGGGTGGGTGTGTGTGACGATGGCTTCTGCCAGTAGCACGGATTGGCATTTTCTGTGGGGCGGTATAACAACCGTGCCTGCGCTTCGTCCAAAAGAAAAAAAGAGGTTAAATTTAGTATTTCTGGTAAATGTGGCCGTAAATGACTTCGCCCTTCCGCTTGCCATGGCGTTCGCCCATGTCGCCCTCGTACATGGCAAACGTGGCCTTGGTACCGTCGACCTCAAGGTCGACGTCCTTGCGGTAGACGTAGCCCGGCATCATGACGTCGATGGTGCCAAAGACGTAGATCTCGCCTTTCACCATCTGTCCGCCGATCTTGGACTTGCCGTTGCCCTTCACGATGATGGTGCCGCCCTCGGCATGGGTGCCGACATGGACGTCGACATCGCCGTCGATGATGATCGTGCCGCCGTTCATGAAGGTGCCGATATCAGACCCTGCGTTGCCGTGGACACGGATGGTCCCGGACTGCATGCCTCTCCAGTCGCCGCGGTAGGCGGCGCCGAGGTAGTTGCCGGCATTGCCGTCGACCTCAATCTCGCCGCCTTTCATACCCGTGCCGGAGAAAGCGTCGATATTGCCCCTGACATGGATCCTGCCGCCTTCCATCCAGGCACCGATGTACATGTCGGCCGAGCCCTCGACGAGGATCTCGCCTGCGGTCATCCGCATGCCGATGTACTTCACCTTGAGGACATCGCCCTTGATGACGATCTTCGTCTCGGCAGCGGTTGCGCCGGCCTTGCCCGAGACATCGAAATAGGTGCCGAGGAGACCGGTCTGGTTCCCCTCATGCACATGGAATGCTGCGATCTCGGCTGCGGTCTTCCCGGCGAATGCGTCAGGAGTGATGTTCTCTGCATCGATGTAGAGGTCAGGCTGAGCCTTTGGTGTAAGTGTTACCGTCTCCATCATCATCACCTCACTGGGTCGCATCCACCTCGATGCGATACGGGTTCTTCATGAACACCTTCTCGTTCACCTCATAGTTGGCCTCGGTGACAGTGTAGTACCTGAGGAACTTCTCGGTGATGTCGCGGCGGACCTGCGGGTTGTCGTTGACCTTGGCATCGACCCACAGCGTCTTCTTGTTGCCGTTGCTGACGATCTCGCCGTCCTTGACAACAACCTCGCCGCCCTTGAGGAGGTAGGCAGCATTGCTGAAGGCCTTCTCGATGAGTTCGGGGTCCTCTGCAGTCTCGGGGTTGTAGTCGTAGACTGCAACGTCTCCCTGGAGGCCGGGCTTGAGGCTGCCGTACATATCGGCTAGGCCGAGGGCCTGTGCCGTGCCTGCCCGGGTCATCGCCGCGATCTCGTAGAGGGTGAGCTCACGGTCGAGGCCGGAGAGGAAGGTAGCGCCCCTGACCTTCTCTGCCCACTTGAGCGAGTCCATCTGGGCTTCACGGGCCTTCTGGCTCATGAGCCACTTCATGACCCGCGGGTACCGGAAGAACGGACCTGCGTTCGGGTGGTCGGTGGTGATGAACACACGCATCGGGTCCTTGGCCATGAGTGCGAGTTCAAGGCCGATAGCCCACTGGATGCCGCAGACCTTGATGTTCGGGGAGTAGACATACGGGACGACGCCTGCGGCGGTTTCGAGTTCCACATCGGTGTTCGCCCACTTGAGGTGGTTGAGTTCGGTGAGGTGGTGCTCGAACGGCCCGTCGGCGGTCATCGTCGTGGTCTCGTCGAGAGTCACGCAGCCAAGGTCCATGGTCATGTTGTCATGGCTGTTGACATAGTTCATGATCTCGTCGGCCTTCGACTCCACGTTGGCCCAGCTGTCGCCGCCATAGGAGTGGAACTGGACGTGGGTGTGGTGCATGACCTGCTTGCGCCCGAAGTCGTTGTTCGGCTTTGCGCCCTCGAAGAGCTTGAAGGTCTCAAGGGTCGTCTCGAAGTTGCCTGGATTGCCCAGGTTGTTCGTGTGAATGTGGATGGAGTGCGGGAGCCTCAGGGCCTCGTTCGCGTCCATCAGGCCCTTCATGATCTGGGCCGGGGTGATGTCGAAGTACGGGACCGGGTCGTGGATGGAGTTGCAGTTCAGACCCCAGCCCCAGGCCTCGGTGCCGCCCGGGTTGACGATCTTGATCGCATAGCCACGGGTGGTCCGCAGGAGCCAGGAGATGTACGCTTCGACATTCTCCATCTCGTTGTTCTTCAGGTACTCGAGGACGAACCAGTTGTTCCCGAAGACCGGGTAAGCGCCCTGATCGAGGATCGGGGTGTCCCGCATCTCTTCGTGGGTGTGGCGGGCGTACAGGGGCGGCATGGCCGCTTCCATGACGGTGCCATAGCCCATCCGGGCGTACAGGTAGCCGGTCCTGAAGACGGTCGGGACTGAGAAGCCACCGGCCATCCTCCTGACGCCCTTTCCTGCCTCACAGTTGAAGAGCTTGTCCTCGGGCCGGAAGTTCCGGCCGACATTGACCTTCGGGCCGGCGACGTGAGCGTGGATGTCCACGCCGGCAGCCATCACGGTCTTGCCTGCGGCGTCGATGACCTGCGGGTTCGAGAGGGCGGTGGACTCGACGATCTTGCCGTCTTTCACGGCAATATCGGCCTTGTCTCCGTTGATCCCGAGCACCGGGTCAAAAACAAATCCGTTTTTGATGAGGTATTCTGCCATGTTTACGCAACCCCCTTGATTTCCTTGACGCGTGTGAGGACCATTTTCAGGAACTCCTCGTCGCTGACCATGCCTTCGGGGGCTTCGACGACCTTTCTGGTCTCGATCGGGACATTGTCCATGCGGTATGCGCACCCGGCTTCCTCAACGCCCACAAATGCCACGGGCATGTGGAGTTTGCAGACCGCAGAGGTCGGCGTGTGGTGCGGGTCGACGCAGACGGACGGGAGCTGTGCGATCTTCTTCACCGAGGATATCGGGAAGTGTGCACCCGGGTCAGACCCGAGGACGAAGACCGCGTCCACCTCGCCGCGCCGCAGGAGGTCGTTCGAGGACGAGTCGCCCGGGTTGTAACGGGCGAAGCCGCGGGAGAGGTCCACGCAGAACGGGAATCCGAACTGCCAGCCGAGCACCTGGCCGGAGCCGGTGACGTTGTAGTGGCCACGCATCGGCATGATTGCCGCCTTCGTGTACTCGTTGAGGTCACGGGTGAGAGAGATGGCCATGTCGATGTTGTGGTTCTTCGAGAGCGTCTGGGTGACACCCATGCCGAAGAAGATGACCACGAAACGTCCGGACTTGAGGGTCTCGGCAACGTCCTGGATCGTCTCTCTCGGGATGCCAGCGACTGTCTCCGGGAGCGGTGCGCCGCGGACGGCGACACGGAGGGCGCTCAGGAGCTCGTAGTCACGGCCCTGCTCGATCTGCATGTGGACGTCGGCCATCTTCGCGGTGTCTGTGCTCCGCGGGTCGACGACGACCATTTTCCGTGCCTTGTGGCCCTTTCCGGTGAAGAAGCCGCGGGGGAAGATCGAGTACCTGCTCATGTGCCGCGGGTGGGCGTGGGCAGGGTTGCAGCCCCAGAAGACGATCCTGTCGGCACGGTTCTTGACCTCACCGAGGGTACAGCTCGGCACCCCGACGTCCTGCACGGCGATGAGGGTCGTGCCGTGGCAGACCGTTGCAGTGTTGTCGACGACCGCACCGACGATCTCTGCGATCTCGTTGCCGGTGCTCTGGGCCTCGCAGTTCGTCGAGGACCAGCCGTACATGAGGGGCTTCTTTGCGTTGCAGAGCATCTGGGCGGTGTAATCGACGGCATCGTCGATGCTGACATCCTTCCAGTTGCCTTCCTCGTCCTGCATCTGTGGGACTTTCAGGCGGTCTTTTGCCTGCGAATGAAGGAACTTCTCTGTGCCGATGACACAGGCATTGTAGACCTCAAGGATCTGCGTGCCGTCGTCGGAGACCTTGACTTCAAGGTCGTCGCAGAGTGTTCCGCAGAACGGACAGACAACATCGGTTACAATCTTTGTCATTAGATTTCACCCCTGCAGGCTTTGCGGACAAGGACGAGCGAGTCATACACCGGTTCGTCTCCGGCGACCTCGACCCTGACCGGCACGCCCTTGAAGGTCGGCATCCCGGTGGAGTAGGTGTTCGGGTTGATGATCATGTTCGCCCAGGGACCCATCGGGATGAAGGCAAGGCCCGGGTGGGGGCCCTGGGTCGTCTGGACTGCCTTGACAACGACGCTGCCGAATTCGCTGGTGACGCGTACGTTGGTGTTTCTCCATGCCCCGAGGCGCTTGAAGTCGGCGTCATCCATCTCGATGATGCCACAGGCCTTGGTGTAGGCGGGCTTCTCCTTGCCCGCCTCCATGGATACGCCCTGCTGGATCGTACGCCCTGAGATTAGATTCAATTCTATTTCTGGCACCGTAACATCCTCCGTAGGTTACTGCTTCATCTGGTTGAGGGGGCTGGGGCCAAGGTCCTTGACCGTCTGGACGACATCCTCCATGACCTTTGCCCACTTTGCACCCTCAGATGCCGAGACGAAGGTCATCCTGAGGCGGTTGTCTTCGATGCCCAGGTCCTTGAGGATGCTCTTCATGAGGAACATCCTCTTTGCGCACTTGAAGTTGCCTGCAATGTAGTGGCAGTCGCCGAAGTGGCACCCGGAGACGAGCACACCGTCAGCACCGTCGGCGAAGGCCTTCATGATGAAGAGCGGGTCGACACGGCCGGTGCACATGATGCGGATGGCACGGACGTCGGGCGGGTACTGGGTACGGGCGCTACCGGCGAGGTCTGCACCGGCGTACGAACACCAGTTGCAGATGATAGCGAGAATCTTGGGTTTCCATTCTTCGTCTGCCATTTACTGCTCACCTCCAAGGAGGAATGCATCGATCTGCGCAACGATCTGCGGAGTGGTGAAGTGCTGCATGTAGATCGCACCGCCGGGGCAGAAGCCACCGCAGGTACCGCAGCCCTTGCACTTTGCTTCGGTGACGTGCATGACCTGCCTGCCGTCCTTCTCGATGAGGTCGAGTGCGGAGTACGGGCAGAGGCTGATGCACATGCCGCAGCCTGCGCACTTGTCTTCCATACACTGGGCGAAGTACGGTTCGAGTTCGACCTTGCCCGTGTGGATCGGGATGGATGCTGCGGATGCCGCACCCTCGGCCTGGGCGACTGTGTCGGGGATATCCTTGGGGCCCTGACAGACACCGGCAAGGAAGACGCCGGCGGTCGTGGTTCCGCAGGGGTTGAGCTTCGGGTGGGCCTCAAGGAGCCAGCCGTCCTGCGAGCAGGAGACGCCGAAGAGGTGTCTGACGTGGTCGGTCTCGGCGGTCGGTTGAACGGCGGCGGCGAGCACTACCATATCGGCCTCAAGGTCGACGGGCCTGCCGAGGAGGGTGTCCTCTGCATATACGTGGAGGTTCTTCGTCTTCGCGTCCTCAAGGACGTTGGCGACACGGCCGCGGATGAACTTTGCGCCCTCGTTCTGGATACGGTAGTAGAACTCCTCGTACATCTTGCCGAAGGACCTGATGTCCATGTAGAAGATGTAGGGGATGCATCCGGGGATCTTCTCCATGATCTGATGGGCGTGCTTGAGCGAGTACATGCAGCAGAACCGGCTGCAGTACGGCTTGCCGACGCCGGTGTTGTCACGGGAGCCTGCACAGAGGATGAAGGCGACCTTCATCGGGGTCTTGCCGTCGGACGGGCGGATCAGGTGGCCGCCGGTCGGGCCGGACGCGCAGATGAGCCGTTCAAACTCGAGCGAGGTGATGACGTTTTCGAACTGCTGGTAGCCCCACTCGCGCTTCTTCTCGATCGGGAAGGCGTCATAGCCGGTGGCGAGGATGATGGTGCCGACCTTGACGGTCTCGAAGGTGTCCTGCATCTCGAGGTCGATGGCCTTCTTCTCACCGCATGCCTCGACACAGAGGCCGCACTTCACACACGCGTCGAAGTCGACCGTGTAGATCAGAGGGACGACCTGCGGGTGGTAGATGTAGATGGCCTTTCTCGGCTTCATGCCGAACTCGAAGGGGTTCGGCTTGATGACCGGACAGACGGCGTCACAGTCGCCGCAGCCGTTGCAGCCGCCGCCGATGATGCCTTTTGCCGCGGCCTCGGTCGGGCTCATAACACCGCGGGCCTTCTTCCTGAGGGTGATGTCGAAGTTGCCGATGTAGCCGTCGACCGCCTCGACCTCGGTGTAGGTGTGGAGCTCGATGTTCGGGTGACGCCCGACGTCCACCATCTTCGGAGTGAGGATGCACTGGGAGCAGTCGAGGGTCGGGAAGGTCTTGTCGAGCTGGGACATGCGCCCGCCGACTGTCGGCTGCTTTTCGATGAGGTAGGTCTTGATCCCGGCGTTTGCAAGGTCGAGTGCGGCCTGGATGCCGCCGACACCTGCGCCGACGACCATGGCGGCGTGCTCGACGGGCACGCTCTTCGGGTAGAGGTCCTCGAGGAGTCTCGCCTTGGCGACGGCAATGTTGATGGCGTCCTTTGCCTTGGCGGTGGCCCCCTCATGGTCGTGCATGTGAACCCACGAGTTCTGGTCACGGATGTTTGCCATCTCGAACCTGAACGGGTTCAGGCCGCCTTCCTTTGTGGCCGTCCTGAAGGTCGGCTCGTGGAGACGGGGCGTGCATGCGGCGACGACGATGCCGGTGAGGTCGTGCTCCTTGATGGCGTCGATGATCTTCGACTGGCCTGGCGTCGAGCACATGTACTGGTAGTCATCCGCGACGATGACGCCCGGGAGGGTCTTTGCGTATTCCTTGACGGCCCCCACGTCGATAGTTCCCGCGATGTTGGTGCCGCAGTGGCACACGAATACACCTATTCTTGGCTGTTTTTTCTCTTCTGCCATGTATTTCCCTCCCTTACAGGATCTTGTCCAGGAATGGCTTACAGTCGATGCCGTGGAGGTCAAGCGCCAGTTCCTGCGGACTCATTCCCTGGGCAAGGCCCAGCAGTTCGTTGTAGTGGAGCACAGGGATCTGCCACTCGATACCGAACTTCTCTTTGATCTCGATCTGGCCGCGGTCGAACTGGAGCTGGCAGAAGGGGCAGACTTCGGTGATTGCGTCCGCGCCGACTTCGTTGATGTTGGTCAGCTTCTCGTTCGTGATGTCCAGGGAGTGGGCAAGGTCGAAGCCGCGGACACCGCCGCCTGCACCGCAGCACTGCATCTTGTTGCGGTACTGAACCGGTTCCGCACCGAGGGCGGCGACGAGTTCCTCGATCCACATCGGGTTCTCGGAGTCGGTAAAGCGGCGCTCCTTGATGGGCTTGAGAAGGTGGCAGCCGTAGTGGACGGCAATCTTCGTGCCGTCGAGGGGCCTGACGACTGACTCACGGATCTTGTCGGGTCCGCAGATCTTGCTGTCATAGTAGAGCTCGGCGAGGTGGTACACGTCGATCGAGCCCTTGAATTCCATGTCGATCTCGGAGAGGACTTCGTTAACGCCGTCGCGGAGTTCGTCGTCTTCCTTGAGGCGCTCGTTGACCTCGTAGATCGACTTGTAGCAGCCGTTGCAGATGAGGGCGATGTCCTTGTTCATCTGCTCGGCGAGGACGATGTTTCTGGCTGCCATCGCATACCAGACGTTCAGGTCGACAGCGCCGAACGCGCCCGGTGCCGGGCAGCAGCTCGCACCCTTCAGGGGGAGGAGCTCGATGCCGAGGTTCTTGCTCGTCTTGATGGCGGCGGCCTCACAACCGGGATAACGGTTCGGTGCGATACAACCCAGGAAAAAGGCATACTGCTGCATCAGTGTTCACCCTCTGAGAGGATCCTGTCTGCATTCTCTTTCATGTGGTAATGGTCCATGATCTTCCTGATACCCGGCAGGTACTCGGGGTACTTGTGGGTGGTTTCGGGTTCGGCCTCAAGGCCTAACTTGACCCGGGCTGCCCGGTTCACGTCGTTGTTCGGCACGCCGTGGCCGGTGTTGTAGATGAGCTGGATCGTCTTGAGGAAGTTCCTCGGGACGATGTCCCACTTGAATGCAAGGTTCCGCATTGCCATGATGACGTCGGTCGGAGCAATGTCGCGCGGGCAGCGGTCAGTGCAGCTGTAGCAGGTGGTGCAGAGCCACAGGTCGGGGTCGGTCAGCGACTCTTTCTCAAGTCCGAGAACGGCGCGGCGGACGAACTTCCGGATCCGGTAACTCGAACGAGGGGCCGAGGGGCAGGAGCCCGTGCAGGTGCCGCACTGGAAACACATGTGCGGGATCGAGCGGGAGAGCTTCTCCACGTCCTTGAGGAATTCAGGATTGCTGTCCGTTGTGTGGAAATACCTGTCCTGGAATTTGTCTTCCATTGCAGGGTCAGAATATCCTTTTACCATGTCACTACCTCACGCGTTTTCAAGGGCCTTGAGCTCCACTTCTCCTGGCTTTACGTCCTCTTTAACCCTGGAGGTCCGTGGGGTGAAGAGCTTTGCCTTGATCCTGTTGAAGAGGTCGGTTTCCTTGCCCTTCATCCGGATGCCTGTTCTCTTCAGGACGATGATGTCCTCACCGGGGCAGGCGTTGACACATGCGCCGCAGAGGATACAGAGGTCCTTGTTGACGGCGATGTTTGCCTCCTTCTGGCCCTTCATCTGGGCCGCGGGGGACGGGGACGGGAGATATATTGCATGGGCCGGGCAGATCTCAGCACAGGTCGAGCAGCCGCCGGGGCACTTCTCGGCGTGGAATTCGATGTCGCCGGTGAAGATCTTCTCGACGGTGATCGCTTCGGTCGGACAGTTCGTTGCGCACCAGCGGCAGGTGCAGCAGTCGTCCTCGATGATGTTGACTTTGCCCGGGAGCTTCTTCGCCTCAACCTCGCGGTTGACGGTGATGGCCTCCTCGGGGCAGGCTTCGACGCAGACCTTGCAGCCGTCGCAGAGTTTCTCGTCCCAGAGGACGTCGCCCTCGACCTTGCCGGTCTCGGCGGTGAAGTCCTTGCGCTTGACGTCGATGGCCGGGCAGAGTGATCCGCAGATGCCGCAGACCGTGCACTTCTCGGTGTCGACCTCGAACGTGGTCTTGGCGGTCAGTGCAGTCTGGCGCTCGCGGCCGTCCTCGACGGTGCCCTCGAATGCCGGGACGTCGCGGTTGATCGCGTCACGCGGGCAGACGTCCTCGCAGGTCGTGCACCGCACGCACTTCTCGTCGTCGATCGTGGCGAGCATGTCGTACTCGGGGAAGCCCTCCTTCTCGATGATGGGGAGCCGCTCTTCGCCGTTGATCTTCAATGTCAGAGAGTTGAACGGACACATAACGACGCAGACGCCACAGTACGAGCACTTGACCTCGTCAATGTTCACCGGGCTTGCGTAGTCGATTGCGTTCTTTCTCTTGGTCGCTCCAACCATGCTGACGGTAATGGCGTCCTCGGGGCAGGACTCGGCACAGATACCGCAGCCTGTGCACCTCTGGCTGTCAAGGATCAGGTGGTTGACTGCCTGAAGGAGCCGCTGTTCATTGATGATGTTGACACCATCTCTCTTTTTGGAGAATTTTGGAAATATCGCCATGAATAACCCTCACTCCTTTAACCTTGTGTCTGGGCACCGGGCCCGGACTGCATTGGTCCTACGACCAGTCGTATCACATTGTATGGGCATGCCTCGACGCAAACGCCGCATCCGGCACAGAGCTCGTGATCAACGTCAAGGACGGTTGCCTTGCCGTTCATCACCTTGTAGATCTTGTCGGTGGTGACAGGATCCACGGTGCTGAGCTCCAGTGCGTCTACGGGGCACGCGACCACACAATTGTTACAACCGGTACAACGTTCCATGTTTACGTGCACTGCAAATGCCATGGTTTCACGCACCAGCTATCTCGATTAAAATCGATTATGAAAGAGTTGTCAAATAATATAGATAAACTTTCTGAAAGAAGGCACCCGAAAAAATCCGTATCCTGCATCGGACAATGGTAATATGTTAATTTGTAACCCTGATTAAACGCATCCCTGCTGCACTCCCGCCAGATCGCCGGCGCGTGGTGTTTCATAGGAAGGCGCGCTCCTTCCTGTCGACCCGCGAAGGCGGGGGCGGGGTGAGGGGCAGGAGAATTAGAAATCTTCTTCTATTCCCCTGTTGCATTCTGTAACAGAGTAGAGAAGGCAGGAAATTGTCCTGTGACTCTGCATATGAGGTGCAAACATGGATTTAAATGGTGTGACCATCGACGATACGTACGCAGAGGCGTTTCCGACCTGGGTCTCCCGGGTCATCATCACTGCAGTCACCGAGGACTATGCATACAAGGCTGCCATCGAGGCGACTGGTTTTGCGACCTCGGCTATCGGCTGCCCCTGTGAGGCAGGGGTCGAGGGCTTTGTCCCGGCAGAGGAGACTCCGGACGGAAGGCCGGGCTATGCGATCCTGATCTGTGCAGGCAAGAAGAAGCTGAAGGAGCAGGTTGTCGAGAGGCTTGCCGAGTGCGTCCTCACCGCCCCGACGACCGCGGTCTTCGACGGTCTGCCCGAGGCCGAGGAGCGGATACCGGTGAAGCTCCACTTCTTCGGCGACGGCTACGAGTACCAGAAGGAAGTCGGCGGCCGGAAGTGCTGGGCGATCCCGATCATGAACGGTGAATACGTCGGCGAGGAGGATTTCGGCATCGTCAAGGGCGTTGCCGGCGGGAACTTCTTTGTGATGGGCGAGAACCAGATGGCCGCCCTCATGGGCGCCCAGGCTGCGGTCGACGCGATCGCCGGTGTCTTCGGTGTCATCACCTCCTTCCCTGGCGGCATTGTGGCGTCAGGCTCGAAGGTCGGCTCGAAGAAGTACAAGTTCATGGCCGCGAGCACCAATGAGAAGTACTGCCCGACTCTCAGGGAGACGGTCGAGGATTCCCTGGTGCCCGAGGGCGTCAAGGCGATCTACGAGCTCGTCATCGACGGCCTTGACGAGGACTGTGTGAAGGAAGCGATGGCCGAGGGCATCAGGGCCGCGACCATGGTGCCGGGCGTCGTCTTCATCAGCGCCGGCAACTTCGGCGGCAACCTCGGTCCCTTCAAGATCGAGCTGAAGGACCTCATCTAATTCTTTTTTTTGCTCCGGTTTTCCCGTCGCCCCGGCGTGGTCTTCTCGCGTGCGGGATGTGCCGGTTGTCGGGACAACCAACAGGGCCGTGTGGTATCCGGTCGATCCATGTCTGTGTACGGGAATGGAGGCGGACCCGGGCGCGCAGGTGCGGAGCGTGCGAGATCTGTTTTTGTTTGGTCTTTGTCCGATCGGAATTGTCGTTCCTTATCATTTCGGCGTCGTCGTGGATGTTTGTCCTGTGTGGGTGCAGTTCTCTCCTCTGGAAGGTATGTTGGTAGGCCGACGAAGTCGGGCATGTGCAACGGACGGGAAGATTAGTTGTCTTGAATCTGGCCAATCTTCTTTAGACCGGACTAAACCGGTCGGTTTGTGTCCCGGCGTTTTATTGTGGGATGTTCTGCTGTACGTATTTGGTGCGGTAGTTGCAGGCATTTCTCGATTGGTCTGTAATTATTGGTCTCTTCTGCCTTTTGTCTTCTATTTAATTTTCAATTTGGCATTCGATGCATTCGATAAATATATATGTCGGGCGCCTATCATTGAAGTGTGTTGACAGAAGCCAAATGTTAATTGATAAATATTATCTCATGTCGCCCGGACTTCTGTCGGCAGGATCCCGGTATCAGACAAAGGTGTCGGGATAGTATGGACTGAAGAGAGGATTTCAAATGAAAAACGGAAAGAAAGCAACGGTACTGAAGGTGGCGATGGCACTGGCAGTTCTGCTGATGCTCGCCGCATGTATTGCGCCGGTTTCTGCGGTTTTATTTGCAGACAACAATCAGACATACATCGAGATGGCAAATGGGGCGTTCTATGATCCTCATGGCAATGACACCTACTACTTCAACTTCTCAAAGGCCGGCGGTGGTCTCAAGGCAATTCATATCACAAACAGTACGACGAACAGTGCTGGAGCAGTCTACACCAATCAAGGCCTGAACGGGACATTCTACATCTCGGACACCAGTAAGGATCCGGGGTGCAGCGACTCCGCCATTCTCATGTTCGGTGTTCCGGGTGGGGCCGATACTACGAACCTTGCATTGAACATCACGGCTTCGGGATACAACTGGACTCTGACGCCGACGATCATGTACCCGCCATCGGTCACGTACTATAGCAATGTCGATATCGGCACGTTTGGTAACAGTGAGTTCCTTACGGATGATGATGATTATCTTATTGACTGCACATGGCGCCCCTATTTCGATGAGAACTACCCCATGTACTACGGCCAGAACATGACGAACACGTCGGATACGTACAAAGTCATGTTCCTCGACACGGGGCTCGGCACCCTGAAGTACAACACCAGCCTTACAAATAATGGCATGATCAAAATCGACTATGGCATTACAGGTTATAACGGCCGTGCATTGTTCGACATCTATACCTGGTGCAACCAGTCGAATCAGGGCAAATCCGTCTCCTGGACAAACCGGGTGACTGATACGGGAAGCAACGGCTGGACTATTGGTTTCTAAACCTCCTCCTTTTTTGTGGCGTCCTTTGTCAAATCGAGGGGAAGTCTCCAGACCGATCGATTCTCTCACTCCCTTATAGGCTGGTAAGTCATCTCAAGGGTCTATCTCTATCGGGTACGATTGCTTGAATCTGTCATTTTTTGGGTGATTATTTTGGTTTCTGGTTATTCTGGCTTATATCTGGTGTATTTCCCCCGGGTTTTGTTTATTCCTGGCATTCGGAAATAAATTTGTTTTGGCGAGATTTGTAGGATTCTATCAATTATTACTGTCCTATCTGTCTATTTTATCCGCAATCTTGGATTGATCCGCGTTCGCACATTTAATTGGAGTATTTATTGAAAATTGTGGTTATGTGTATTTGTTTAACTTTCCTCAAATAGAAATCATTATGTCTGCGCGGCATTTACCGATCTCAGAGCATGTCCACGTTGGGATGCTCGAATAGTGTTGTTTAAAGGGTTGGATTATGAGTACTCTTGATATTATCTCCTGGTCCGGTAAGAACTGCCGGAAATCTGTTTTTCCCGTCGTATCGCTGAGCCTCGTGCTTATCATTACAATCGCGCTCTGCGTCGTCCCTGCGTGGGCGGAGAACGTCTCCGGTGCGAACTTCTCCGGGATGGATGGGGAGGGAATGGACGCGATGTTCTCTCCTTCGAATGCCACGGCGCCTGGTGAAGACAATTCTACTGCGATACCGGTCCAGCAAACGGTGGCGTGGGTCAATGTCACGCCGGCATCTGCCGAAATGACGGTGAACGACGTGCTGTCGTTTTCGGCAGCAGCATATGATTCCTCGGGGACGGTTGTTCCCGATGTTGTCTTCGCCTGGAACAGCAGCGATCCGTCTGTCGGGACGGTAAACCAGACCGGTTTGTTCACAGCGCTTGCTCCGGGATCTGCGGTGATCACCGCTTCTGTCGCGAACAGCACCGTGAACGGGGCCGCAAACGTGACGGTGTCGGCACCCTTAATCCAAACTTCGCCGACGCCGGAGAACGAAACAATCCCGAAATCCGTTCAATTCTCCTCTGTCGGTGCCAGTCCCGGAGGCGTGATCCCGGATACCAATAACGTATTTCTGAGAGTTTCGAATGACGACGGCGCTCGGTTCGATGATTTCGGGAATAACACCTACAACATCAGGTGGACCGGCGATGCGTCCGAAATTCCGGCTAATGACGGAGGGCAAAACGCTCTGCACATCACCGACGATCTCTCGACCACTCAGAAGGTTACGTTTACGAATAATCTGGCGGGGACGTTCTGGGTCACCGACACGGGAGGACGTTACTACAAGGACGAGATATTGCTCCTCATTGCCGTCAACGGGACAATCCCGGACAATTTCAGGCTTCACCTGAAAGCCGACGGCTATCAGTGGGTTCCGAATCCGACGCCGCATGCACCACCTGCACTGGAAGACATCACCTATGAAGCCGTGACCCTGGACGAATGGTTTACGAAGGACGACCTGATCTACGGTCCGCAGACCTGGCGACCTGCTGCGCATACGACGTATCCCCTGTACCCCGGACAGGACGTCACCAACACCTCCAACACCTTCCGGATGATGCTCGTTGATCTCAATGCCGGCGACCGCTACGGCGTCCAGCCGGTCAGAGTTCAGTACGAGGTCGAGAACCTGAACTCTTTCATGGCTGTGAACGCCTATGCATACTCCAAGAACGCCGATGTCGGCGTATACAATATCACCTGCTGGACAAACCGCCTTCTTGGAAATCCCGGCGAGTTCAGCGGATATTATGTCTCCGGCGCCCCCCTCCCCCCTGCTGCACGGGTAACGATCTCACCTGAATCCGCATCTGTTCCCGTCAACGGCAAGCAGACGTTTTCAGCAAGAGCATATGATGAAAACGGGGATGAGATCGTCGGTGCCCCCTTCACCTGGTCGAGCAGCGTTCCCGGCGTCGGCACGATCGGTACTGATGGTGTATTCTCACCGGCTTCCGAAGGATCGACGATCATCACCGCCTCAACAAACGGTGCCTCCGGCGAGGCTCAGGTTACGGTGACAGGACCTGTTGAAAAGGTTCTGACATCGATCACGATGGACCCGGCCTCGGTCGTGATGTACACGGACAATATCGGGAACCAGACTTTTGTTGCCAAAGGATACGACCAGTTCGGAGACGAGATCACTCCGTTGGCGTTCAGGTGGTCGAGCACCAATGAGAGTGTCGGGACGGTTGATTCGTCGGGCAGATTCTCGGGAATTTCAGCCGGAATTACAGATGTACAGGCACAAAACGGCACCGTAACCGGGACTGCGCAGGTCTTGATCAAACCGAACCCGGACTGGAACGTGACTCTGATCGGCGCGGTGAACGGAACCCTGAATCGTTCTACCATTATCGACCTGTCCCACGGGGGGCTTCTCTCCTATACCGACCCCAGCGGAAAACTGTGGGAAGGAGTCAACCTTTCGGCGATCATCGGCCTTGTCGATGACTCCGACCCTGCAACTTTCAACGCGTCGCTGGCATCCCGGGACTATAATATCACCGTCGTCGGCAAAGCAGCAGGCAATGATAAGACCGTCCTGATTACCGGTCGGGAACTTCTCGATGGTGATACAACCTTTATTGCCGCCTATAAAGTGAACGGCTTCGAGATCCCCGAAGGGCCGATTGATGGAAGAACATACTGGCCGTTGAAATTGACGGGGTCGGGAATTGCACATGTGGGTAAGAATCTCGAAGAGATCACGGAGATCTCGCTTGAGTTCCCCCCTGATATCAGGAAGATAAACATCACACCCGATATTGTGAGGACATGGGAAAGTGGTGAGCCTCTCCAGTTTGATGCCCGTGGATATGATGCATCAGGGACTGAGGTTCCTTTTGTTTCGTATACGTGGACGAGCAGCAATACCTCGGTCGGCACGGTAGATCAAACCGGGTATTTTACTCCCACCGGGTCGGGAACGACGACTGTTTGGGCGGACTTCCACGGGGTCAACGGCTCGGCGACAGTGTATGTTTATCCCGACAACCTTCCTCCCCATGCATGGATCGTTGATCAGATGGGCAACGGTGATTTCAGGACGATTACTGAAGCTATCGCCTGTGCACGGGATGGCGACACTGTCCTTGTCAGGGATGGAGTCTATAATGAACTGTTTAAGCTCGAGAAGGGAATAACACTCAGATCAGAAAACGGCCCCTCGAATACGACTATCACAAATGCTAACAGGGCCTTTATGATCGAGGTTCTGGCTGATAATGTCTCTATATCGGGTTTTACACTAAAACAGACCGGTTTTGCAACAATTGCAAGTAAAAATGCAATTCGAATCACGAAAGGCGACAACTGCACGATCTCAGGAAATATTTTCTCAGATACGCAGTATTGTATCTACGTCTATACAGGTCATGTAAGTTATATGACCATCGCCGGGAATAAATTCAACAGTCCGACAACGTCGATATATTTAACTACCTGTGACCATGCTGTTGTTAGAAACAATATCATTGAAGGAGGAAAAGATAATACAATCCTGGTTTATGGAAATGGAGACTCTCTTGGGAATATTGTGGAAAATAATACCATATCTTCTGATTCCATAGGGGGTGGAGGAATTGGCTATGCGAATAGTTTCGGAGGAAGAATCTCAAATAACACAATTTATAATGCGGGTCGAGGTCTGTATATTCGTGATGCACCTAACACCGTCGTCAGGGACAATATCATCGGTGAATGTACGGAATCGAATGTCTACTTAAGAGATTCAATAAAAAACATTACATTCACTGGGAATGAATTAAAAGGTGGCAAAACGGGAACTTTCTATCTCAATAGCATCAAAGATGGTGATTCTGCCAGCATTTATATGAACGACATCAGCACTCACCCTGCTAAACCCGGTAACTTTTTCTACTGTAAAAAATCATCTCCCCTCGCATTAAACTCCACGGAGCCGATCAGTTACGTCTACAACGGCACGACATACACCAACTTTGTTGGCAACTACTTTGCTAGCTATGCCGGCAACGACACCGACGGAGACGGTCTCGGCGACACGCCGTTTGTCGCCAGCGGCGTGAATCACTACCACCCCCTCGTCTCCCCGATCGACAACTATCTCGTCCTCACCCCGACGACCATCACCGTCACGCCTGCGGCCGCGACCCTCGAGGCCGGGGAGAGCGTGAACTTCACGGCCGAGGTCTTCGACCAGCGTGGGGAGACGATGCCCGGCGCCGTGCCTGTGTGGTCGAGCGGCAACACGACCCTCGGTGTCGTGAACGCCACCACCGGCCTCTTTGATGCCCTTTCGTCCGGGAACGTGACGGTCTCTGCAGTCTGCGACGGGTGCACGGGCTCTGCGGTCGTCACCGTTGTTCCGGCGACGAAGAAGACGGAGACGCTCTCCTTCGACGTGCCCAACTGCACCTTCTCTGAAAACAGCAGCGGGCATTCCATCTCGGTCAACGCGAGCGCCGCCAGCATCAACGGCAGCCGTCTCACCGTCCGGGGCAATGGGTTCAACCTGACCCTCAGGACCACGTCCGACCCCGTCACCGCGGGCGGCCAGGTCAACGCGACCTACGACGGCATGGTCCTGGAGACCGATCCCCTCGTTGCCGACCTCCCCCTGCCCGGCACAGTCTCGGGCAGCATCCGGGCCAACCTCACCGGCCTCCCTGCAGGGGCGGGCATCACGACCACCCTCAGCCAGAACATAACCGATGAAGTCATGTCCGCCTTCCAGCTCGCGGCGAGCGAGGACGGCCTGAACGTGGACGGGGTCGCCTTCACGATGAACATCCAGAAGACGAACCTGACGAACGGCCAGGACGTCTCCGACGCCACGATCAGGATGACCGCGAGTCCGGCATGGGTCAACGCCCACGGCGGCGTCGGTGCGGTGCGGATCATCAGGTGGGCCGAGGACGGCACGAAGGAAGTGCTGACGACGACCTATCTCGGCACCGACACCGGTGGCAACCTGGTCTTCGAGGCATATTCCCCGAACGGCCTCTCGCTCTTCGGCCTGGCGGCGACCTCGACGCCGCCGAGCGGTTCGACCGTCTCTTCCCACTCTTCGTCCGGCGGCGGGAGTTCCGACGTCGCCGCAATCTCGGGCTCCATCCCTGCCGGGGAGACGAAGTCCTTTGCGGTGACGGAGACGGCGGTCACCAGGATCACGGTCGACGCCTATGACGCGATCGACGACATGCTGGTGACGGTGCAGAAGGCCTCGCTCCCCAAGGACATAGCCGCACCCACGCAGACGACCTTCCAGGTCATCGAGACCACCCTGTACCGGGCCGACCCGTCCGCCATCGACAGGGTGACCCTGGAGTTCGCGGTGCCGACGTCCTGGATCGAGGACCACGATCTTTCCACCGGCAACATCGTTCTCCTCGGCTACGAGAACAATGGGTGGAAGGCCCTCACGACGACGTTCCTGAAGGAAGAGAACGGGCAGGCCCTGTATTCGGCCAGGGCCTCCGGCTTCTCGTACTTCGCGATCGTTGCGGGCACGACCGCCTCGGCCGCTTCCCCGGTGCAGGCAGAAGAGACGACGATGCCGGCGGGTGAGGCGGTGCAGACCGCGTCCCCGTCACAGTCCGCCACGACCCTCCCCCAGAAGTCGCCCCTCCCGTGGGGACTCGCGATCCTCGCCTTCGGGGCGGTGTTCATGATGAGAAGACGATAACCCCTCTTTTTTGAAACCGATTGTATCATCTCCGGGTCGGCCCTCCCGACCCCTCCATGTTCTTTCATCTATCCGGTGAGGAGCGACCGTCTCCTCTCCTTAACCTGCTCGGGGAAGGGGATGTCCGGCCGGGCTCCCTGCAGGATGGCATGAGTATTTCCTGCCCGAATCAGATGTTCGGATCACTCCCCTCTTCTCCTGCTCATTCTTGCTCCCTGAAGGGCGATCCTTTTATCTCGGATGATGCCGAATATTTCGTCAACGAAATTTTCGGTGTATATCATGATCACGCTGACTCCCGCAGATGCGAAGAAACGCTTCGGGCCGCTCTTTGCAGAGAAGTTCATCGTCATGGTGGACGAGCAGGCCGGCATGGCCGAGATCCTGGAGACCTGCCGTCACCGCGGCACGATCGAGTGGGACATGATGAACAGGCGGCGCGCCTGCGGCGCCCTCTCCTCCGCGGAGGTGCAGGGGTCTTCGATGACGATGCTCGCCCGCCTCGGGAGGTACGAGGCGAACTTCGGAGCGGCCGGCCAGGAGATCGGCGGCCAGGCCCTGGAGGGTGTCGAGGTGCAGGGTGACGAGGTCGTCACCTCCTGGGCAGGGATCGCCGGTGCCGGTGTCGGCGTCGCCGCCTGCCTCCCGCAGGCGCCCGGCGTGATCAGGGCCGAGTACCCGACCGAGGAGGACCTCCACATCGGCGGGGCGAGGGTCTGCCGGGTGCGGATCGTCACGCCGAAGTACGAGAAACTGACCATCGGGATCGACGACACCGACACGAAGCAGGAGGGCGCCACCTGGGTGCTCGCCCTGAAGTGTGCCGAGGCATGCAAAGTTCCGGGAGCAGAGTACCTTAATATGCGCCTCGTGCAGCTCAACCCGAAGGCCCCGAAGAAGACGACGAACTGCGTCGGTTCGGTGCTGAACTTCGCCGTGAGGCCGGGATCGGTCGAGCCCCTCCTCGCCTTTGTGAAGGAGTACATCGAGGAGCACGCGGTCTCGGGCGACACCGGGATCGCCTACTACCGCGGGCTCTGTCTCCCGGGGTCCGACTACGTGAAGAAGATCAAGACCGAACTCATCTCCCGCGAGGAGGTGGAGGCCGAGGCAAAGCGTATCGGCGTCACCTTCATCGACTCCGCGGCGAGCAAGGGACGGATCGGTGCATTCGGTGCGGTGCTCTGGGGCAACCGCGGCGTGGAGGCAGCAGGTCTCTATGGAGAACAACCGGGCGGCAGGGTCTGAGGGGCTCAAAGACCCCTACGTGGTGGCGTACCCCCTGATCGCGGCGGTCGCCGACGGCGAGGGCAGCCGGATCGAACTGGTCGAGTTCTTCGACTGCCTGGGCGGGGCCCACTGGGTCCGCCGCCACTATGCACAGAGCCCCCTCGTCGTCTCCGCCCGGACAGTGGGGGCGACGACGCGGTACGTCCTCAGGGCCGGGTGCGTCTCCCTCCCCCTGGAGGGCTCCCGCTTCCCGGCGGGGATCGCGGGCGCCGCGGTGGAGGGCGACGAGATCGCGGTCACATATCTTGGCATGGGCGGCGGCGGCGTCGGGGCCTCGGCCTGCCGCGCCCGCGGCGGCGGGGTGATCCGGGCGTCGTGCGACGAGTCCGGCGGCGGCAGACTGGCCGGGTCGACGGTCTGGCTGCCGAGGCGCGAGCGGGTGGTCATCGGCGTCGACGACACCGACACCCCCGAGGATGGGGCGACCTGGACCCTCGTCCACAACATTGCGAAGGCGGTCGCCGACGACTCCTCGGTGTACCTCTCCCACACGATCGTCCAGCTCTACCCTGTGCCGGAGAGGACGAAAAACTGCGTCGCCTGTGCGGTGGAGTTCGCGTCGTCCGACCCGGACGGGCTTATCGAGCGGTTTGCCGCCCTGCTCGGCCGCCACACCCTCTCCGACGAGACGGGGATGGCGGCGTACGTCGGCTTCGACCCGTCGCCCCTGCGGGCATACGGCGAGGCGGTGAAGAGGGGGAAGGTTGCCTGGGCCGATCTCGAAGCCGTCCTCGGCGAGGTCAGGGTCGTGATGGGCGGTCACGGCCTCATCGGTGCGGTGGCGGCGATCCCCTTCTACACGGACTACGGGGAGGCGACGTCCTTATGGACCGGCTGAGGCTGAAGGCCGCACTCCTTGCCGCAGGAAAGGTGAAGGTCGCGGGCGTCCCCCCCGGCCCGTACCTCTCCTCCTCCACCGCGGGACCCGGCGCCGGCGGCGAGGGTTCTGTCTTTTTTTCTGTCGACGGCATGAGAGTCCGTCTTTCGGTGGACCCCCATGCCGACCTCGTCCTCATCCATGAGGGGAAGGGGAACGCGACCCTTCCTTTCCACGGGGAGATGGTCAGGGGCGTCCTCGAAGTGCCGGGCTTCCACTGCCCGCGGCAGGCCTTCATCACCCTCACCGCGTCCTGTATCTTCTCCTGCCTGTACTGTGCCGTCCCCGGCCGGGTTGGGCGGACGAAGAGCACGGAGGAGGTCGTGGCGATGGTCAGGTCTGTCATCGGGAGGATCGACGCGATCTCCCTGACGAGCGGCGTGGCCGGGAGTATCGAGGAGGAGGAGAGACGCGCCCTCGATGCGGTGCGGGCGCTTGTCCCCTTCGATCTGCCCATCGGTGTCTCCATCTACCCGACGCGTAACTCCCCCCGTCTCCTGAGGGAGGCAGGGGCCGCGGAGGTGAAGTTCAACATCGAGGCGGCGACGCCCGGCCTCTTTGCGGAGATGTGCCCAGGCCTCGAGTGGAACCTCGTCTGGGAGGTGCTCGAGGAGTCGGTGCGCCTCTTCGGGAAGAACCACGTCCAGAGCAACATCATCGTTGGCCTGGGGGAGAGCGATGAGGAGATGGCGGCGGCCGTCAGGAGACTCTGCTCCCTCGGGGTGATCCCTGTCCTCAGGCCCCTCACCCCGTCGGCGGGCCTCGCGCACTTCCCGCGCCCGTCGGCAGAGCGTCTGCTCAAGCTGCATGCGGTCGCACGGGAGGAGATGGTGGCGGCCGGGCTCGACGCGAGAGAGGCATTGACGATGTGTGCGGCATGCATGGGCTGCGACCTCGTACCCGGGAGGGACTGAAAATGGACGGGGAGGAGGTGCTGGCTCTCGCCCTTTCCGGTGCGGCCGACGCCCTGTACACGGTGCCCGGCTATCCCGTGACCGGGTGCGCGACGCGGACCCGCGCGGAGGTCTGCACGAACGAGAAGGTCGCCCTGGAGTACGCCTTCGGTGACTCCCTCCTCGGCAGGCGGGCCGCGGTGGTCGTGAAGCACGTCGGCATGAACCTCCTCGCCGACCCCCTGGTGCAGGCGACGGCCCAGGGTATTGTGGGGGGCGTCGTCGTCGTGGCCGGGGACGACCCTCTCGCCCGCGCCTCGCAAGTCGGGGAGGACTCCCGCCATTTCGGACCCCTGGCGATGGTGCCGGTCGTCGAGGCCGACGGGCCCGAAGCCCTCCCTGCCGCGGTGGAGGAGGCCTTCGCCCTCTCGGAGGCGATGGCGCGGGTGTGCGTCCTCCGCGTCACTCCCGAGATCCTCGACGCACCGGCAGCGGCCCGACCCGCTCTCCGCGGTGCGAGGGGTGCGGGCACCCTCGCCGACCCCGCGCTGACGATGCGGGGCAGGTGGGAGAGGGCCCTCCAGGTAACGGCGGCACATACCGGCCATCAGGCCCCGGAAGGTGTTATGGTCACAATCCCGCAGGTCTCTCCCCCGGCAGGGGAACCCGAAAGATTCTCCGACCGGGGGTTCTGCCGGACCTTCTGCCGGCACTGCCCGTACCGTCCGCTCGTCTCCCTCCTTGCCGAACGGGGGATGCGGCCGGTGGTCGATGCCGGGTGTTCCCTCCTTGCGACAAACCCGCCGTACAGGATCGGCGTTGCGAGTTATGGCCTCGGGTCCGCGGTGGCGGTGGGGGCAAAAAGCACGGGTGTCGCCCTGATAGGGGATTACGGCATCCTGCACTCCGGCATAAATGCACTGATCGACGTCTATGAGAAGGGCCTGCCCCTCCTCTGTATCGTCCTTGAGAACAGGCGCATGGGCATGGTCGGCGGCCAGGAGGTTGCCGGAGTGGAGAAGTACCTCGACTGGGCCAGACCGGTCATATGCCGCGCCGACGACCTGGCCGGACTGGCGCGGCTGATCGTGCCTGCCGACAGGCCGACGACGGTGATCGTCACCGGGGCATGCCCCGAAGGAGAGAGTCATGAAAAAGTGGAATGTTGAGATATGCGACGTCACGCTCCGTGACGGCGAACAGACGCCGGGTGTATCGTTTGCCTGCGACGAGAAGAAGGAGATAGCGGGAATCCTCGATGCCACCGGTGTCGAGGTGATCGAGGCCGGTTTCCCTGCCGTCTCGGCGAACGAGAAGAAGGCGGTCAGGGAGATCTGCGGGATGGGCCTCGACGCCCGGATCTGCGCACTCGCACGGGCGAAACAGTACGACATCGACGCCGCGCTCGACTGCGGCGTGGAGATGATCGGCGTCTTTGCGGCCACCTCCGACCTCCATATCCGGACGAAGTACGGCAAGACCCGCGAGGAAGTCCTTGCCGAGACCTGCGCGATGATCGAGTACGCCCATGACCACGGCGTCACCGTCAGGTTCGGCGCCGAAGACGCGTCCCGGACTCCTCTCCCCGTCCTTATCGAGGCGTACAGGCAGGCGGCCGATGCCGGCGCCGACCTCGTTACCTTTGCCGACACCGTCGGGTGCATGACACCCTCGGAGACCGGGGAGAGGGTGCGCGAGATCGCGGCCGCCATCGACACCCCCCTCTGCATCCACTGCCACGACGACCTCGGGTGCGCCACCGCAAACACCGTCACCGCCGCCGCGGAAGGCGCTTTTCAACTCCACACCACGGTGAACGGACTCGGCGAGAGGGCCGGGAACGCCGCCCTCGAGGAGGTGCTCGTCGTCCTGGCCATGAAGGCCGGGATCAGCAGGTACGACCTCTCCCACCTCAAGAGACTCTCCGATCGGGTCGAGAAGGCTTCGGGGATCGCGGTCGCAAAGAACAAGGCGGTCGTGGGTGCCCATGCCTTCGCGCACGAGAGCGGCATCCATATCGCCGCGATCCTCAGGGAACCGGAGACCTACGAATACGTTCGCCCCTCTCTTGTGGGCGCGTCAAGGACGTTCATTCTCGGCAAACACACCGGGAAACACGCGATCGAGCATGTCGCCGTCTCTCTCGGCTACGACCTCGACGATGCCGGGGTCTCCTGGGTGCTCGCCGAGGTGAAGAGGCGGAGCGAGGCGAAGTGCACGGTGACGCCCGAAGTCCTCCAGGAGATCCTCTGCGCCGCGCGGAAGGGGGCGGTCTGATGGCCACCCTTGCCGAGGAGATCCTGGGGGCGCCTGCCGGGGAATACGTCGACCGCCGGGTGGACCGGGCCTATGCCCATGACGGCACCGGCGTCCTTGCACGGGAGGCCTGGCTCTCGATCAGGACCGGGGCCTTCCCCGATCCCGAACGCCGGTATCTCATCTTCGACCACATCGTCCCGGCCAACACCTCCTTGACCGCAGACCTCCAGAAGGAACTGCGGACTTTCGCCCGGCAGCGGGGGATGCACCTCTCCGACGTCGGCGGCGGCGTCTGCCACCAGGTGATGGCCGAGGGGTATGCCCTCCCCGGCGAGGTGATCGTCGGGGCGGACTCGCACTCCTGCACTCTCGGGGCCTTCGGCGCCTTTGCGACAGGCGTCGGGGCGACGGACATGGCCGGCATCTGGGCGACAGGCGAGACCTGGTTCAGGGTGCCGGAGACGACCGGCGTCTTCCTTGATGGCGCCCTGACCGGTGCGGCCGCGGCAAAGGACGTCGCCCTCGCCTATGTCGCCGCCCTTGGGATGGACGGCGCGACCTACCGCGCCCTGGAGTTTGTCGGTGAGGGGGCGTCGGGGCTATCGATGGTAGACCGCCTCACCCTCTCCAACATGGCGGTGGAGACAGGAGCGAAGGCTGGAATGTTCTATGCCGATGCGGTGACGCGGGAGTACCTCGCCGGTTTTGGCCATGCGGTGGAGGCGCAGACTCCAGCGGCCGGATACCCAGATGAGATCACCCTCGACCTCGGGAATATCGAGCCCCTCCTTGCCCTGCCACCGCGGGTGGACACGGTCTGCCCGGTGACAGAGAGGGAGGGCCTGACCGTGGACCAGGTCTTCCTGGGCACCTGCACCTGCGGGCGGTACGAGGACCTGGAGGCCTTCGCCCGTATCGTGCGCGGCAAGAAAGTGGCGGTCAGGACCGTCGTCGTCCCGGCGTCCCGTGCCGTCCTTGCCCGTGCGGCCGCGACGGGGGTGCTCTCCACCCTCATCGAGGCCGGGTGCGCCGTCGGGACGCCCGGGTGCGGCCCCTGTCTCGGCGCCCACATGGGCGTGATCGGAGAGGGGGAGGTCTGCCTCTCGACCGCGAACAGGAACTTCAGGAACAGGATGGGCGTGGGCGGCGAGATCTACCTGGCCTCTCCCCTGACCGCGGCGGCGACCGCTCTTGCCGGAGAGATCCGGTCTCCGGAGGAATGCCTGTGAAGGGCGACGGGCGTGCCCTCTGCCTCGGGCGGGACATCGATACAGACCTCGTCATAGCGGGGCGGTACCTGCGGACGAAGGACCGGTCTGTCTGGGCGGCCCATGTCTTCGAGGATCTCGACTCCACCCTTGCCGGGCGCCTTGCCGGTGCGGTGATCGTCGCGGGCCCGAATTTCGGCTGCGGGTCGTCGCGGGAGCAGGCGGCGGTCGCCCTGAAGGAGGCTGGAGTCGTCGCGGTCGCCGCCCCGACCTTTGCCAGAATCTTCTTCAGGAACGCCGTCAATATAGGTCTCCTGGTGCTTGAGTGCGAGATCCCCTGCCATGAGGGCGAGGCTATACGCTTCGATCTCGATGAGGGCTGGATAGAGGCCGGCGGGACCCGCCGCCCTCTCCGTCCCCTCTCCCCGCGGATGCGGGAGGTCCTCAGGTCGGGAGGTCTTGTCCCCTATCTCAGCGGAGGCCATGGATGATATTTCCTGAAGAGTGCAAATACGTGGGCCTTGCGAATACGAGGCCCCTCGGGGAGAAGGTCTATTTCCTCTCCCGCTGGCTGATCCGGGAGACCCCCGAAGGCTACGAGATCCTGTCGGTGAAACTTGCCGATGGAGAGGGACTGATGCGTGATGTCACGGCGACATGGGTGCTTGCGAAGCCCGACGAGACATATCTGTATCCCGAACCGGTGAACTTCAATGACAGGTCGCGCCTGATCAGCCTTGCGGCGGCCTCGGGGTATCGGTGCACCATTTTCAGGAGCCCTGACGAGTCACGGACCTTCGTCCTCGACCCTGACCAGGGGTCGCTCCTGACCGTGCACGTCTACGACATCATTCCGCCGCGCCCCCACCTTGCGGCGATCCTGGAGGAACTCGAGGGTGTCGGTCTTTTCGGCGACCTCGGCGTCCGTTTCGAGTATCATATCAGGGACATCAGGGAGACGGAGGCGGAGGTCTATCCCTGCCGTGCCGGCGGCTTTGACCGGACCCTCGATGCCGACCCTCTTGCCGGGAAGGAGCATGTGGCCGGATGCCTCACGGCGCAGCAGTTCTGTGCGGAGAACTACGGGGACGAGGTGGAGATCGCTGAGATCTGCCCCCTGACGCAGGTCGCGGAGGAGCCTTTTATCGCCCGGTGCTGTCGGGGGGAGCGCGAGGGTGTCGGGGAGTGGAACGGAAAGTTCGGCGGCGTGGTCCACTGGGGTGCGGCGCCCCACACCATCGACGCGGTCCTCAGGGGTGCGGTGGCCGGGTGGCGGGAGCATGAAGGTAGCGGTCGTCCCCGGTGACGGGATCGGGCAGGAGGTGGTCCCGGTGGCCGAGGCGGTTCTCCGCCGCCTCCATCCTGACTGGGACTACTACCCTGTCGAGGTCGGGTACGGCCGCTGGCAGAGGTGCGGTTCGGCCATCGGTCCCGAGGAGATGCGGGCCCTCGGGGAGGCCGATGCCATCCTCTTCGGTGCGGTGACCACGCCTCCCGACCCTGCCTACCGGAGTGTGCTCGTGCAGATGAGGAAGGATCTCGACCTGTATGCGAATGTGCGGCCGGTGAAGGGACCGGGCGTCGACCTCACGATCGTGCGGGAGAACACCGAAGGGCTGTACTCAGGGATCGAGTGGGAATTGCCCGGCTCGTACTGCACCCTCCGGGTCGTCACCGAGAAGGGGAGCCGACGAATTGCACGCTTCGCCGCCGGGCTTGCGAAAGGCAGGCGGTTCACCATCGGGACAAAGGCGAATGTCCTCAAGTCCGACACACTCTTCCGCCGCTGTGCCGTCGAGGAGGCGGAGGCCGCGGGGGTGGCATGGGAGGAGACGTTCATCGACGCCCTCTGCCTTGACGTGCTGATGCACCCGGCCCGCTACGGCGTCATCGTGACGACGAACATCTTCGGCGACATCCTTTCCGACGCCGTGGGGGCGCTTGTCGGCGGCCTCGGCACCCTCCCTTCGGCGAACATCGGCGATGGCCACGCCCTCTTCGAACCTGTCCACGGTTCGGCCCCTGACATAGCGGGGAAGGGCATCGCAAACCCGGTGGCGGCGATACGGAGCGCCGCGATGCTCCTCGCCCATGCAGGCGACCGGGAAGGGGCGGCCGCGGTGGATGCGACGGTGGACGCCGTCCTTGCCGCGGGCATCCGGACCCCTGACCTCGGCGGCACGGCCTCGACCGGGCGGTTCGGTGCAGCGGTGGTCGGTCGGATCAGGGATTGGATGCCCTGACGCCAGCTCCCCTCTTTTTTATTACTCAGCCCCTGCGTCCTCCTCCCAGAGTCCGAAGGTGTTCCCCTCGGTGTCCTCGCAGACGGCCAGGTACCCGAATTCCGGGACGGCCGTCTTCCCGAGACGCACCTTTCCGCCGAGGCGGGTCACGTCGGCCTGGCAGGCGTCGATGGATTGGACCCCGATGTAGTTGGTGATTTTTTGATCCGGCGCCCCTCGCTTTCCCATCCCGCCGCCAATGCCGGGGGATCCGTCTTCGGTGGCGGTGGCGATCAGGTAAAAATCCGTCCAGCCCGGGGCCAGCTCGAACTTCCATCCAAAAAGGCTGGAGTAGAAGGTTTTCGCTCGTTCGAGATCGTCGGCAGGCAGGTCGAAATGCACGATATTTGCCATGACTTTCACCGGAAGAGAACTGGTGCGGGCGGTCATTAACATTTTGGTCGACCCGGTGGGCCGACCTGCCCGCGGGAGCGTTCATTATAGGGCCCCGCTTTTTATTCAACCCCGGTACGTCTGTAATTTGAGAACCTGCATATTCTTTGCGGCACCAGGTACTCAGTACGAAAGATCTCTCTGCAAAAAAAGGAAAAGTCGCCCTGGTCTTTAAGGGCTTGCAACGGAACTGAATGTGGGTTTCCCTTCCGGTTCAGGCCCTTTTGTGCCGGTGACAAGGTAAAATGTCAGCGAGCTGAAGAACCGCCCGGCGTCACCGGCATGTGCCTGTTCTCCGGCCCAGGATTCCGCTTCCCGGGAATCAAGGACACCGGCCTGGACCGCTAGCGAGAGGGTTGTCTCAAGATCGAAGACCCTGCGGGCAAGCGGCAGGCTGGTGATGACAAGGCATAACGGCGTGACGGTAATGTTGTCAAGGCCGGCTTCGGCACATGCCGCTGGAAGGGATCGCCCGGCCCATCCGCTCGGGATATGGTCGCACCAGAAGTTCAGGACCTTCCGGGTAACCTCCCGTTCTCCGGGCCAGATGACAAAGGTCTCCCAATCTGGTTCAAACACCACGATTTTTCCGGCATGCCGGGTCACCCGGGCCATTTCCCGGAGGACTACATAGATGTCTTTTGTATGCTGGAGCACGCGATCCGTACGGACGGCATCAAAAGAGTTGTCTGCAAATGCAAGGTGCGATGCATCGGACAGCACATAACCGGGGCGGGCACTTCCCGCAGTGTTTTTCGCCTGTGCCGAGGCAAGCATGGTACGGCTTACGTCAATACCAATGACGCACCCCTCCTCTCCTGCCATGGCTGCAAGTGCTGCTGCATCGACGCCGTTCCCGCAGCCAATCTCAAGGACTGCGGCACCCGGGCGGATCCCGAGTGCCTCGTAACTGCGCCGCTTGCAGTCCTTAAAAAACGGCATCGAATGGATGAGGTCGAGGTAGGTTACAAATGAGTTCGCATCTCCCGCCGCATCCACACCGGCAAATCCTGAAGCAAATGAGTCCATGGTATTCCTGAAAAATTATTTGTCTGCAAATATTGTCATTTTTGGTATTTCAAAATTTTGAAATCCGCTGGTTTTTCCTTAAACTGTTCGATCCTCTCAAGTGCCTGGGTCGATTTGTTGTGGATGCATTTTTCGACGGTGAAGCAGGGGCCACGAACCATCGATATGCGCGCGTTCCAATTCGATTACTTCATTGTCATAATCCGGGAAGCGATCCGGGCATCGGCGGGGCTGGCGAAAAAAAATTCCTGTCCTGCGGCAACCGGTTCTGAGAAAGGAGGATGGAGAGACGGGGAATTATATGAGGGAGGGAAGAAGTTAGCGAAGTACTGGGTTCCGGTAATCATTAGCCTGGCCGGATTCGGGGTCTAAGTCGGCGACCGTCATTTTGTTGATCTCGGCCCGCTGCACGAGGTGTCACGTGGGACGAAGTAGATCAACTGGGACCCGAGTTCTATGGCGAACGTCTGAAGGAGGTCGTGTTCATGGTCCACCTTGCGGCTGTTGCAGATGATGCCGCCGAGCCTCACGCCGCTGGTCTGGGCATGCTTCTGGATGCCTTTGGAGATGTTGTTCGCTGCATAGAGCGCCATCAGTTCGCCCGAGGCGACGATATAGATCTCCTGTGCCTTTCCTTCCCGGATCGGCACGGCGAAACCACCGCAGACGACGTCGCCGAGCACGTCGTAGAAGACATAGTCCCGGTCGTCGGTGTATGCCCGGAGGGACTCCAGGAGGTTGATGGACGTGCTGATGCCCCGGCCGGCGCAGCCCGCGCCCGGTTCCGGTCCGCCCGATTTAACGCAACGGGTTCCCGAGAAACCGGGTTTGAGGACCTCGTCGAGTTCGATGTCGTCGCCCTCGTTGCGGAGGGTGTCCAGCACCATCTTCTGGCACAACCCGTGAAGCAGGAGTCGCGTGGAGTCGGCCTTCGGGTCGCATCCCACGACCATGATCTTCTTTCCGGCCTCGGCCAGTGCCGCTACCGTATTCTGTCCGGTTGACGACAGAGCAAAAATGGGCGTCCTGGTCTCCGTCGTGGGTGTGTCGGCCAGATCGCACGCACCCTCCCGGATATTTCCGTGAGCGGCATAAAAGAGGCAAAGATGGTATAGTGCATTTGTGCTGCCTCTCCTCGTCGAAACTCCGGAAAAGAGTTCTGGAAGGTTATTTTCGGGAAGTAATCCTCCATGAAGGAGGCGATCAATCCCCTCTTTTTTTCCGTAGAATGGCTGCAGCCGCAGGTATCAGGCCGTGGACACCATCTGCGAGGGGGTGGACCTCGATGAGGTCTTCGAAGTCGGCGACCGTCCGCCTGTGCCGGATCGCCGCGGCCATGTAGGTGGCGATGATGCCGGCACCTGGCGAGGCCGCCCAGACACCTCTGAGTTCCCCTGTCTCCGGTTCGACCAGGATCTTCCCGAGGCCTGTGTCGCCCGCGGGCACGGACCAGAAGGAGCCCGGCCCTGCCGGTGCCGGCACCGAGAGTTCGATACCATCGTCGTCCTCCGCGAGGGCGAAGGCAAGGTCGTTTGCGAGGCTGATGCTCTGCGGGACGACCACAGGGGCATAGCGCATGTCATGGCCCAGGATGTTTTCCGCCGCGACAATCCCCTGCAGGCGGGCGACCGGGGTGAGGTACGGCCCGCCGGTGACGTCGCCTGCGGCGTACACTCCCGGGACCGATGTCCGCATCCTGTCGTCCGTGACGATCTCGCCCTTCTGGCCGGTGGCGACGCCGTTGACCATCGAGGTGTTCGGCACGAGGCCGGCGGCAAGGAGGATGGCATCTGCCTGGCACTCTCCCGGCGTCTCCCCGCCATATGCCGCACCGTCCAGGTGTCCGGTCCCGGTGATCCGGGTGAGGGGGGCGTTCTCCCTGATCTCGACCCCTGCAAGCTCCTTCAGCGCGAGTTTCCGCAGACGCGGGTCGATACCCTTGAGAAAACCGCTCCGTGCAAGGACCGTCACCCGGCTTCCCAGTTGCCGGAAGATATAGGCGAACTCCGCGGCCGCGATCCCGCCACCGACGATGACGAGGTCATGGGGCAGGTCGTGCATCCGCGGCAGGGTGTGGGCAGTGAAGACTCCGGCAAGGTCTGTCCCTTGGACCTCCGGGACGGCGGGCACCGACCCGGTGGCGACGATGACCGCCTCAGTCTCGACCTCTTCATCGTCGATGAAGACCTGCCGCCCACAGAGCCGCGCCGTGCTCCCGTACCTGATCGCGACCCCCGCGCCCCGCGTCTCGTGGTCGAGGACGGCCCTGATCTTTGCCTGCACCCCTTCCATCCCGGCAAGGAGGGAGGGGAAATCGATCACCGGTTCGTCCTTGAAGATGCCGACCCCGGCGAACTGTCTGGCCCTCGCCACCGTCCGTGCGGCGTCGTTCAGGGCGCAAACAGCCATGCACCCGTAGTTCAGGCACTGCCCTCCGATTGCGCCCTTCTCGACAAGGGTCACCTCCCGCCCGGCATGGCCGAGGCGGATGGCCGCAAACCGCCCTGCCGGCCCTCCGCCGATGATCACGATCATGGTGCTCAGAAGATCTCCACGCCCTCGTCCATGGGCGTGGTGAGGATCTCGCCGGTATAGGCATTAACCTCGACGATCCTGTTCTTCCCCTCGATCTCCCAGACCGGGACATAGACGAGGGTGATCTCGGTCGATATGTTCCTCCTGTCCGGTTTCAGCGTCTCTTCCTGGTAGAATACGGCGTCGCCCTCTTCCTTCCTGAACCTGACCTTCTGGGTCAGTTCGGCGATGAGATTGATAACTGTCTGGTTTTCCGCCTCTTCCTTTGCGATCTTCGGCTGGAGCACTTCGCAGTCCTCAGGCATGGCCGAGTCCACCGCATCGGAGAGTGTCATCTCCATCTTCGAACCATTGATGGCGTTCAGACCGCCCCAGCGGTCGGCGTCGAAGGAGACCTTGCGGGAAAGGACGGTCTGCGAACCACTGCTCGTGCAGTGGTAACACCAATACGGGACGAAACGGCAGCGCACTTCTCCCCGTGTCCCCGAGATGATCGCGGCGTTCCGGTCGCTGACCTTGACCGGGAGGTGGAAGATCCCGCCGCCGCTCATGGCACGTTGCGCCGGGGAGGATGGCGTGCTCCTGCCGAGGGAGAGAGTTCTCCTGAAGATCCGCGCAAGGGCCGCTTCTCCGGCATATCTGGCAATCTCGTCCTCCCCCCAGACGGTGCAGTTGTCGGCCCGTGCCGCGGGGCTGAAGGTCACCAGGATCTTCCGGCACTCCTCGATCTCCTCGCCCTGCCTGATACGGAACCTCCTTCCGTCAAAGTGCCCGATCTCGTCGGCGTCGTCGGATATGAGGACGACATAACTTTCCCTGTCGCCGACGGCCGAGAGGTCGAAGGGTTCGTCGGCGCATTCGACGCCGTAACCGGCGGACTCCAGGATCGTTGCCACAATATCCTGCGTCCGTTCCCGCATTTCTCCTTCCATCTCCTAGAATGTGTCCCTGAACTATAGAACAATTTTTCTATTCTCATGGCGAGAGTATGGTGTGTATCCTCCCCTGAAGTTCATCAACCACCTGATCGAGGAAGAGGCCATGACAGTGACCTACGACCCTGCGGAGGACGAGGGCCTGGTCATCTACAACCTCTCGATGATCGGTGCCGGGGACTTCGAACCGGTCCTCGCCGTCATGAAAGAGGTGTTCCGGGCAGGGATCAGCCCGAGCGGCCTTGTCAGATTCTACCCGGCCGGTGAGCGTATCGGTGACTATACCATACCCGATGGGAGGGTCGGGATCTGCACGGTCTGCTCCACCACCATCGACGGCGTGATGATCCGGCGCGGCGCCCCCATCCACCCGATCGGCGGCGGCGTCGTGGAGATCGAAGGGGGCCTGCCCAGGCGCTTCACCGACATGATCCTGTACGACGCCACGACCATCGACCCCCTGGAGGTGCTCGTCTCTCAGGAGATCACCGACATCACCGGCGTGATCCGTCGGGGGCGGGGAAGCGTGCTCGCCAACCTGCGGGAGTGTCATATGGAGGCCGAACCCGTGGTCGCCGCGGTCATCGATGACCTGGAGCAGAGCATGATCGCCGGCGTCCTTGAGGTCTCGGCGCCGAACGCCCCGATCCTGGGCTTCGGCTGTTCCCCCCAGTACTTCGGGATCTCCATCCTCGGCGGCACCAATGTGATGGCCGCGGTGAAGGAGGCCGGGTATGAGGTCGAGATCAACTCCCTGAGCGGTCTCATCGATGTTGGAGACCTTGCGTCGATCTACTCGCTCTGAAAAAAGATATTCCGGCTCTGTAGAAATCCTCATACTTGAGCTGATGTATCTCCAATCCTATGAAGAGGAATACAGATCCACTGCCTTCCTCACGATCTAGCCGGGGGACTACGCCGAAAATCAGAGATTTTCTTGTGCTCACTCCGTTCGCAGCCCCCGGACAGCGAAGACTTAGTCTTCTCGACTCCCTCCGGTCGTCCCCGCTCACGATTGGACCTCAAAGGGGCAAACCTGCATTTTGAAGAGGGGACTGCCCTCCACCCCCCTATCCTCATGGCAGGGGGACCGGGGGGCGGCAGCCCCCCGGACGAGACACTCCAGAAGAGGATTTTTACAGCGCCTATATCCCTATTTATTCTCACCGAAACCGTGGATGAGGTCCCAGTACCGGGAGAAAAACCGGACGAAACCTTCAGCCTCGGAGAAGAGGGCGGTCGGCGCCTCTCCCTGCGACCCCATCGCCACCATCACCTTTGTGCCGTCAGCGAAGAGCATCCCTGCCCGGTCGCCTATCTTTCCTTTTTCATGCCATACGGGTGGCATTGCGGTCGTGACCGCGATGCCCTCAGGAACAGCCCCCTCCCAGCGATCGGCGATCACCTCGATCCGCACCTCTCCGGCCCTCTCCCCGAGTGCGTCCCTGAGATCCTTCAGGAGGGTCCAGCTCCCCATGATCCTGATCTCGCGTCCGGCCTGGTAGATGAGGTCGCGGAGGCGACTGGTGATGTTGGCCTCGCCGAGGATATTCCAGATCAGTTCCTGGTCCCCTCCCTCGATACTGGTCCGGTCCTGCCAGATTTCCCCGAGGACGTCCTTTGCATAGGCCGCCTTCTCCTCGATCTCACGTATCAGGGTGTTGATGGCGTCGTCCGGTGGCGTGGCCGAGAAGCGTTTGGGCGTGGTGTGCGAGACCGTGACCATGTTCTTCTGGAGGAGGCGGTCGAGGACGGGATACACGGATGCGCGTGGCACCCCGGAGAGTTCGTGGATCTCGGTCGCCGTCGCCTTTGTCACCTGGAGGAGGGCGACATAGACGAGCGCTTCGTATTTGGTGAGCCCGAGGGTTTTGAGCGCTTCGGCAACGCTCCGGGCATAATCCGGTGGAGTGGGCATGACACTATCTATTTATATGGTACGCTGATAAATGTTGTTACAACAAAAACAACACGGTGCATATACATGGATATCCGGAAATTCTGTATTCTGGGTCTGGTCCTTGCGGCGCTCACCGTTCCTGCATTTGCGGGAACAGAGTACCTCTACGGCAGCCCTGATATGTCTGCGGCCATCTCGGGCACGAACGAGTTTGTCCCCGGTACCGAGGTGCCGGTCACGGTGATCATCTCGAACAGCGGTGTGAACCCTGTCATGGTAACCGATCCGAATAAGATCACTCCGCAGGACCCACCGAACCTCGCAAAGCTTGTGAATGCCGGACTTTCGGCAGGGGACGCACCTGTTGAGATCAGGTCTGACGCCCAGCAGATCGGGGACATCCAGGGCGGCGTGAGCAAACCTGTCACCTTCCTGGTGAAGTTCAACAAAGATGCCCCGGCAGGCACCTATGGCATCCCCCTGACCCTGAAGTACCAGTACGTCGACTGGACCGACCAGGACGGCAGCACCCTCCTGCGGACCGGGTACCGTGACAAGACGGTGACCCTTCCCCTCACGGTCACGGTCAGGTCCAATGTCAACCTTGAGGTGGACGAGGTCTCGACCGACCACATCAATGTCGGGACCGAGGGTTACCTCACCCTGAAACTCAGGAACGCGGGCTTCGAGCATGCACAGAAGGCTGTCGCGAAACTTGCCCGCGACGGTGCAAGCCCCCTGATCCCGACCGACGGGAGCGTCTATATCGGTGACTTCAACCCCGGCGACGTCGTCGAGTGCACTTTCAAGGTCTCGGCCTCCAACGACGCCGAGGCGCAGTCCTACCCGATCGATGTGATGGTCCAGTACGAGAAGAGCAATGGTGAGAAGGAAACCTCCGACACCGAGATCGTCGGCGTGCCCGTCGGCGGAAAGATCGACTTCACCATCGTCTCGTCTGCGGCGACCGTGCACCCCGGCCAGAAGGCGACGATCGACGTCACCTATAAGAATGTCGGCTCGGCGACCGCCTACAATGCCCAGGCACGGATCAGCGCCGTCGACCCCTTCACCTCCAATGACGACACCGCCTATCTCGGCGACCTCGAACCCGGCCAGACCGCTGTCGCCCACTACTCGGTGAGCGTGGACAAGGAGGCGACCGTAAAGCAGTACGGTCTCGACTCCGAGATCCGGTACCGCGACGCTCTGGACAACAGCCAGATCTCCGACACGATGAAGATGACCGTGTCCGTCGTGAAGCCTGATCCGCTGGCGGGAGCCCTCACGAACCCGATCGTTATCGCGGTCATCATTGCCGTCCTGATCGGGGCGGGGTATTATATATACAGACGGCGCACATCCGAGTGATGTATTCATGGGACGGACCACTGCCAGAAGCCCATGTCAGGACTGTCGCCGACATGGCCGGTGTTCTGGCGGCCCCTGAAGCCGCGGGTGAAGACCCCGGTCGCCCTCTCTATTTTATGTACCGGGACCTTGCAAAGACCCCGGACGAGCATTCATGGCTCGCCGACCATGCCCTGAGGTACGACATGACGGTGATCCCGGCGGGTCATGTCGGCCCTGAGTTCGTCAAGACAAAAGGGCACTTCCACCCGGCAAACCCTGCCGGCATCGGCTATCCCGAGGTCTATGAGGTCCTTGCCGGCAAGGCGCACTTCCTCCTCCAGACGCGGGACGCCTCCGATGTCGTGCTCGTGGAGGCAGTGGCAGGGGACGTCGTGGTGATCCCCCCCGGATACGGCCATGTGACGATCAACCCGGGTGCTGAAGCGCTCGCCCTTGCAAATATCGTCTCGACCGCCTTTGAAAGCGACTATACACAATACGTGGCGATGCAGGGCGCCGCCTATTACGAGATGGCAGACGGGTCCCTGGTGAGGAACCCGCGGTACAGGACGGCGGCACTGCTGCGCCTTGCGGTGCCCGCCCCGGTCGAAGCATTCTGTGTTGCACATGGGGCACCGCTCTCCTCCCTTGTCGGGAATGAGTCCTGCCTCGGGTACCTCACCAACCCCGAGGGCTACGCCCCTGAGTTCACCGCGTGCCTGCGAGATTTGGCGGTGCGGACCGTTTGTGCTCGGACGCCCTGACCCTTTTTAAGACCAGTTCCTCGGTCCCGGTTTCGGGGTCTGTCCACCCTTTCGTTTCGAGCGCCCGCAGTGCCGCGTCGATTTCGGCGTAGGTGGCCCCGAGTTCCCCTTCGTCTGTCTGGCCCGGCCAGAGGCCTGCCGACGGCGCTTTTTCGACGACCTGCTGCGGCAGGTGCATTGCCCTCGCCACCGCGAAGACCTCGGTCTTGTACAGGTGGAGGATGGGCTGGATGTCCGCGGCTGCGTCGCCGTGTTTGGTGGAGTAACCGAGGAGGTACTCTGTCCTGTTCGAGGTGCCGCAGACCATCAGGCCCTCCCTGTTCGCGACCGCATAGAGGATCGCCATCCTCGTCCTCGCCATCAGGTTGCCGGTGAGGTATGGCGTCGCGGTGAGGTCGGGGTACTGCCTGTAGGCCTCCATCACCGGTTCGATCGAGATCACCCGGTGCTCTATCCCGAGAAAACGGCAGAGTTCCGCGGCGTCCGCCAGGTCTTCGGCTCTCGTCACCGCACTCGGGAGGGCGATCCCGACGACGTGCTCGGGCCCGATTGCACGAGCGGCGAAGGCCGCAGCCACGGCCGAGTCCACGCCTCCGCTGACGCCGACGACGATTCCCTTTGCTCCGGCACTCCATACCGCGTGGCGGATCATCTGGTCCACCGCTTCCATGACGCATCCAATCTCTTTTTCCATGACTTTCACCTGCTCTGTCTCTGTAAAATCCCTTTTCTGGAGGCCTGTGCCGGGGGGCTGCCGCCCCCTGGTCCCCCTGCCATTCGGATAGAGGGTGGATGGCACTTGCCCTCCTCTGTATTTTTAATTCGGTTTTCCCGAGTCAATTCTACGTCCCGGGATCCGGGGGCAACGAGCGATAGTGAGTTCGAGAAAACCGTACTGTGTTCGAGGTAGTTCCCCGGTGGACTGTATGGGGAAGGCAGTGGATCCGCCTATCCCTCCATTGGACCAGAGGGATATCCCGCGACTGGCGCATGAGGATTTCTATGGAGCCCAGATTATACCGTCCTGAAAAATCGCCGGAGTACCTGTGTGTCGCCCGGTGCGACGACCGCGGTGTCGGCATCCTCGATGCAGGCGTTCTTCCCGGTGGCGGCCGCGGCGTAATCGTCCCTGATCACCCACGCTTCTTTCCCGAAGCACTCCTGGTCCGGGCCCGCGGCATGGCCGTGACCTGCCGCCACAGGGTGCCCGGCCTCCTCATCGCATCCCCCCGCTGTCCCGGCAAATCGCGGCGAGTTCGTCCCTGAGATTTTTGAGGGCGAACTTCGTCGCCGGGTGGCGGCCGGTATAGTCGTCCAGGAGGGCCTGTGCATCGGCCCAGAGGCCTCTGGCGGCAGGTGAGGGAGCCTCCACGGCGTGTTCCAGGGTGAGGCGTGCATAGAGGGCGACCTCCTCCGCGGGGATGGTCGAGAAGGGTGCGATCCGCGGGAGGGGAGACGTTTCTGTTTCCCTGGACCCTGTCAGGCTGTCGGCGCCGCCTTCGAGGGCGGTCACCAGCACGTCAAGAGCGATGTCGTCCAGGACTGTCCCGACGGCGATCTTCGTCGCCCCGAGGTCCTGTGCGGCCGTTTCCGGGTCGCGCCCGACTGTCACCTCGTGGCAGGGGACGCCGAGGTCCCGGGCGGTCTGCCTGGCGGCGTCGTCCCCTCCGTCCGTGGCGAGGGCGAGGACCGAGATGTCGGGCCGCCCCCCGAAGGCCGTCACCAGGAAGCGGAGAAGGGCAACCGATGCCGGATCCCGGTGGAGGGGGACGGCGATGACGTCGCCGGTGGCCAACCAGCGCTGTCGCCTGATCTCCCGTTTCGCCTTCGCCTCCACGTCGGCGACGAAGTGGTCGCGGCAGAGGCGGAGCCCTGAATAACGCTGGAAGATGACGGCTTCTCTCCTGCACTTTGAGCACTTCATTGCCCTGACCCAATCAACTTTTATCCCGCCACCTGATATAATCTGTAGTATTCATGCCAGTTTCTCCAGAGCGCGTCAGGGCGCTTCATAAATACGACCTTCGCGTCCTCTTATCCCTCGAGCGGCTCATGCAGCGATACGAGTGGGTACCCCTGGACGCCCTGAAGGCTTCGACAAAGTTGTCTGACTCGGAACTCGAATATCGCCTCCTGCGCCTCATCGAGTGGGACATGGTGCGCTATGATGTCGTCCCGTACCCGGGCTATGCCCTGATCTTCGGGGGGTACGACACCATCGCCCTCCACACCCTCACGAAGAAAGGGGCGGTCGCGGCACTCGGCAGCCTTATTGGCGTCGGCAAGGAGTCGGAGGTCTACGAGGGCCTCGGCCTCGGCCCGGTCATCCTGAAGTTCCACCATGTGGGCCAGCAGTCCTTCCAGGCGGTGCGGAAAGAGCGGGGCTATATGCCGGAGTCCGGGCACTGCCCCTGGATCTTCGCCTCGGCGTGCTCGGCCGAGCAGGAGTTCACCGCCCTCCAGCGCCTCTCTCCCGAGGTATCGGTGCCGCTGCCGATCGAGCGCTCCCGCCATGTCGTCGTGATGTCGCAGATACCGGGGGTGAACCTCAACCGGTGCACCCTTGAGGAGCCGCGGCCTGTCCTCGACAAGATCCTGGAGAATGTGAGGCGTGCCTATGCAAAGGGTTTCATCCACGGCGACCTCTCCGAGTACAATGTGATGGTCGATGACAGCGATGTCTGGATCATCGACTGGCCTCAGTGGATCGGGACCGACCACCCGAATGCCGACGTGATCCTGCGGCGCGATATCGAAAATGTGCTCAGGTTTTTCAGGAGGAAGTACAGGATAGACTATCCCACCGAGGAGGCGGTGGGATTGGTGGTCAGGTGAAGGTCTTCGGGATCGACATCATCAGGGGGTCGGTGCGGTCAAGGACCCAGCGGCCGCTGTACGCTCTCGTCGTTCTTGAGGACGGGACGGTCGTCTCGACCTCGCAGGTGACGGCGTTCAGGCTCTCCAGGCTCGTCGCCGTGGAGGAGCCCGATATCCTCGCCACCGATTCGGTTCAGGAACTCGCCACCGACCAGCACGCCCTCGTTGCCTTCATGCAGACCCTCCCGACCCGGACCCTGCTCGTGCAGGTGACAGGCGGCGAGCGGAAAGAGACCCTCCAGAAGGTGGCGGCCAGGTACAATCTTGCGGTGGAGAAGACCGACCCCTTTGCCGAGGCCGGTGCGGCGGCGCGGATCGCCTATCTCGGCGGCGGTGCGGAGGTGGTCGCCTTCGAGAACACGACGGGGATCGCCGTCTCCCGCCACCGCTCGCCCGGACGGGGGGGGTGGAGCCAGAACAGGTACGTGCGCAAGATGCACGGGGCTGTGCGGGAGAAGGCCCGGGAGGTGGAGGGGCGTCTCGTCGCCGCGGGTCTGCGGTACGAGAAGAGCGAACGCCTTGCCTTCGGCGGGTTCTCCCGCGTGGACTTCACGGTCTACGCGCCGCGGGGTGAGATCCCGGTCAGGGCCTATACGGGCGCCGACGCGCAGGTGCGGGTCGAGGGGAAGAAACTTGATCGGATCCGGTACCGGCCCCTCACGAGAAAGAGGCGGTACATTATTGTCGGGATCGACCCCGGCACAACGACCGGCATCGGGGCGGTGGACCTCGACGGCGAGGTGGTAGACCTCTATTCCTCCCGCCAGATGGGGACGGCCGAGATCATCGAGCACCTCACTGGAGTGGGCAAGCCCCTGATCGTCGCCTCCGACGTCACGCCGATTCCCGACACCGTGGAAAAGGTGCGGCGAGCCTTCAACGCGATTGCGTACGTGCCCCCGCAGGACAGGAGCGTGGAGGGTAAACTCGAACTGACGGCCGGGACAGGGTATGCAAACCCCCATGAGAGGGACGCCCTCTCCGCGGCCCTGGACGCCTACAGGTCGAACAAGAACAAGTTCCTGAATATCGCAAAGAGGGTGCCGCCCGGTTTCGACCTGGACGAGGTGCGGGCCGGTGTCCTGCGGGGGCGGTCGATCGAGGCGGTGCTCGCCGAGCTCTCAGGCCGCCCGCCCGTGATCGAGGAGAAACCGCCGGCCGAGGAGGTTCCTCCGGTGCCGGAGAAGGGCGAGCGTGAGGAGAGGCTGCTCCAGCTTGAGCGGACGGCAAAGCGCCTGAAGGAGTTTGTGCAGGAACTGGAGGAAGGACTCTCGGAGAAGGACCGGGAGATTGCACGACTGAATCGGCAGATCAGGAGGGAACGATCGGATCGTGGCCGTGACCTCCAGAGGGACACCGAGATCACGAAGAGGGACGCGATCATAAAGAGCCTCAAGAAACTTCTCCGGAAGGAGGAGAAGCGAAACAAGAGCCTGAAGAAGCGGATCGAGCAGATGAAGCGGGTGGAGGAGCTCCAGATCGGCGAGGGGCAGGTGCCGGTGAAGGTGATCACCTCTCTCACCCACGACGCGGTCGGCGGCCTCGCGGCAGACCTCGGGATCGACGAGGGTGACGTGATCTCGGTCGGGACGACCGGGGGGTGGGGCCGGAGTGTGGTGCGGGAGGTCGCGGCCCTGCAGGTGGCGGCGGTGGTCGTGCCCGGAGCTTCGGTCGACGAGCAGGACCAGCACCTCGTCGCCGCGGCCCTCACGGCCTCCCTGCCCCTGGTCCCGGCCTCTGCGATCGGGCTTGTTGTGCAGGGGAAGATCGGGGTCGCGGACGAGGGGCGTTTTGCGGCGGCCCTGGAGAAGTGGAGCGTCCTTGTCGCGGAGCATGAGAAGAGGAAGAAGGCGGCGATGCTCAATCAGGTCTTCAAGGAGTACAGAACCGAGAGGGAGAAGGAGGTGCGGAAACATGGATGAACGTGCTCTGATCCGGGCCGTTTCCTCTCTCCTCCCCGAGGGTGCGACGGCAGACGACTGTGCGGTGCTCCCGCACGGGGGGGAGTGCCTTGTCCTCTCGACGGACATGCTCCACGAGACGACAGACTTCCCTGTCGGGATGACGGACGCGGATATCGGGTGGATGGTGGCGGCGGTGACGATCTCCGACATCGCGGGGATGGGGGCGCGGCCTCTCGCCCTCCTCCTTGCCGCCGGCCTCGACCGTCCTGAACGCCTTGCCGGGATCACGGAGGGGGCGGCACGCTGCTGCCGCACCTATGGCGCCTCTCTCGTCGGCGGAGACACCGACGCCCACACCGAACTGACGCTCGTCTCCACCGGCCTCGGCACGGCGGAGAAAGTGGTGGGGCGGCGGGGCGCCGCGCCCGGCGACCTGGTCTGCGTCACCGGGTACCTCGGCGGGGCGCAGGCGGCGCTCTCCGGGTACGACGACTACTGGCAGAGGCTGATCGCCCCCCAGCCTCGCGTCGCGGAGGGCCTTGCCCTCAATGCCGCGGGGGCGACGGCGATGATGGACATCTCCGACGGCCTTGCGATGTCCCTCCACGACATGCTCGGGGTGAACGACTGCGGTTTCGCGGTGGAGACGGCCCGCCTCCCCCTCCCTGCGGGCGTGCCGGAGGACAAGGGGAGGGAGTTCGCGCTCTCCGGCGGCGGTGACTTTGAACTCCTCTTCACCATCCCCGCCGGGAATTTCCCTGTGGCAGGGGTGGAGGCGACGGCCATCGGCCGGGTCGTCGCGGAGCACGGGGTCTTTGCCGACGGGCGACCGCTGCCGGCGCAGGGCTACATGCACAGGTGGGAGGAATAAAGTCTCAATCAAAATGCAATCTTAATAGCCTCTCCCCTCATATTGCCGTGTATGGAGATTTTCTATTCTAATGATGCCCCTCTCGAAGATCCAGCCGATGATAGTCTTGATATCGCTCCTTTTGCAAAAAATCTCGCAGATGCCATACCAAAGATGTTCAATCCTCAGGGTTTTGTTGTTGCAATCTATGGAGAATGGGGATCTGGGAAGACAACTCTCCTTAGTTTTGTAAAATATTACATTGAGCAAAGTTGTGAACCGACCAAACCATTGATCATGGATTTTCATCCCTGGTGGTTTTCTGGACGGGAAGATCTCATCAGGAGTTTTTTTAACCAGTTTATCGGGAGTGCAAGCAAGTGGTTTGGGGCATCTGCCGATTGTGCAAAATTATTGGCCCAATTTGCGGAGGCACTTTCTCCAATTAAGATCCCCATTGTGCAGACGGTGAATTATATTGCAGATAAGGCTGATCCTACAAAACGTGATGTCCCTGCTTTGAAAGAAGAGATCAAGAGATCTCTAAAGCAGAAAAATCGGCAAATTTTGATCATCATCGATGATATTGACCGACTCAGTGCAGAGGAGATCAGGTTACTATTCACGGTCATCAAGGACATTGCCGATTTTCCAAATGTTGTCTATTTACTTGCATTCGATAAACAAATCGTAAACAGGGCTTTAAATTCGGTCCAAGGTTTTGAAGGGGCAAAGTATCTTGAAAAAATCGTTCAAGCAGGTTATGATCTCCCGGATCCTGATAAAACGTTGCTGAGAACCATTTTTTTCAAAAAAATAGATGACGTTCTTGAAGGCACTCCTGAAAATTTATGGGATCAAACATACTGGGAAAATGTTTACTTTGATGGTATAGATCATTTTGTGAACTCTCCCCGGGATGTGCAACGTTTTTTCAACGCATTGTCCCTTACATATCCTGCCGTGATGGGAGAGGTCAACCCGATTGATTTTATTGCGATAGAATGCCTGAGACTGTTCTGCCCTTCTATGTATTCTTTCATCCAGGGATCTGGAGAAATTATCGTAGGGCCTGTTGATATCGGCTTAGATCCTGACCCTGATAAAAGCATACAGAAGAGACTGGATACACAAATCAAGCAAATATCTGAACAGGATCAGGAGTCTGTGAAAAAGTTGCTCGTCAGAATTTTTCCTAAGATCGGGTATTTATTAGGGGGTCCATCTTATGGGAGCGATTATTTACCCCTCTGGAGAAAAAATCTTCGAGTATGTACCTCAGAACATTTTGATACATATTTCAGACTCTCTTTGCACCAAGGTCAGATGTCCCACGCTGAAGTTCAGTCGATCCTTGAGTCTGTAAATAAACCTGAGATATTTGGACAGGAATTGATAAATCTGACTCATCAAAAACAAAGACTGAGTCCTTCTAAACTATCATATTTTTTGGAATGCCTCTCTGATCATGCCGCTGACGATATCCCAGAATCTGCGATCCCTTCCATAATTTCCGCTTTTTTTAAGGTTGGTGACGATCTCATCCCCCTGGAAGATGATGTGCCGCGTATCTTGTATTACAATACTGATATTCTGATACTTCGGGTTATATGGAGACTCTTTGATCGCTTGGATGAGGCAAGCCGCTTTATCCTGCTGAAAGATGCGATCTCTCAAGGAAATTCGATCTCTTTAACTGCGAAATTGATCACGATGTATGGCAGAGAGCACGGGAAATATGGTGCGAAAAGGAAACCTGATGAAGAACAGATCCTAAGCCTTGAACGTTTGACGGTATTTGAAGAATTGGCATTGGAAAAGATTCGGCAGTCTTCTCAGGAGGGTTCTCTTATTGGTACCCCTCTTCTTGGACGAGTATTGTATTTCTGGAAACAGAATGGACATGATGAAGAAGCCAGATCATGGATCGAGGAAACAATTCATGATGACGATGGGTTGCTGCTGTTCTTAGATCGATTTATATCGACATCATTCCCCCAGTCTATTGATGACGTAATGCCAGAGATGCATTGGGTTCTTTCTTCAGAGAGTATCAGTGAGTTCATCAATCCTGGTGAATTAAAGAGTCGAGCTCGCCATCTTGTTGAGTCCAAAATTGATCTTACAGAACGTCAGAGAGAAGCTTTCATGAGTATTATCAATGAGACTGAAGAATCTCCCTGACGACGTAAATCCCGAGGGCTTTGACGGTGGTATGGTCAGAACCGTTGACTGAGATTACACCTGCGGCGAGCGGGGGGATCCGATCCATCATCAAGGCGCGGAAACAGGCCGCAAGGTTGAGGTCGTGAAAGACGCTGAGGGATCGTGATGGATGGGGCGCAGGCGGCGCTCTCCGGCTACGAAGGTTTCTGGCAGAGGCTCATCGCCCCGCAACCCCGCGTCGCCGCGGGGATCGCCCTCAACGCCGCCGGGGCGACGGCGATGATGGACATCTCCGACGGGCTTTCCCTCTCCCTCCACGACATGCTCGGGGTGAACGAGTGCGGTTTCGCGGTGGAGACAGCCCGTCTCCCCCTCCCCGCCGGGAATTTCCCTGTGGCCGGGGTGGAGGCGACGGCTATCGGCCGGGTCGTCGCGGAACACGGGGTCTTTGCCGACGGCACGCCCCTCCCGGCGCGGGGCTACATGCACAGGTGGGCGGAGGAGGGAGAATAGATTCTACAACCGGGAAAGGATTATCCTCTCTCTCTCCTATGCTGATTAGATGTACGTCCTCCCGAGAGCGACACTCCTGGCTCTTTTTGCGGCAGTCCTTGCCGGTCTTGCTGCCGGCACTATTGTACGGGGCATCTGGCACGACCAGGTCCTCGCCGTCCTGGCCTCGGCCGCCGCGATCGTCCTTGCCGACGCTGCTATCACCCGCCTGATGCGGCGGTTCGGGATCGCGACAGGGGAATGAAAAAGAGAGAGGTGTTCAGATCCCGATCTGGAACCCGCCCGTGCCGCTCCCCGATGAGTCGTGGGGCAGGAAGGGCATCAGGGAGGAGGCGAGTTTCGCGATGTCCATCGACTGGAGGACGACCTTGCCCGGCCCTGTAAGGGTGGTCAGGAAGAGGCCTTCGCCGCCGAAGAAGACCGTCTTCACGCCGCCGGCAAGTTCGATGGAATAATCGACGGTCGCGTCGAATCCGACCACGAGGCCGGTTTCCACCCGCACCGTCTCCCCGGCCGCGAGGTCCATCTCGATGGTGTCGCCGCAGCAGTGGAGGAAGACCCTGCCGTTCCCGTGGAGGCGCTGGAGGATGAAACCCTCACCGCCGAAGAACCCCGACCGCAACTTCTTCGTGAAGGCGATGTCGAGGTTCACGCCCTCCTCTGAGCAGAGGTAGGCGTCCTTCTGGGCGATGAACTCCTTCCCGTTCACGTCCACCGGGAAGATCCGACCGGGCACGTTCCCGGCGAAGGAGACGAAGCCTTCCCGGCCCTGGGGGGTGAACTCGGTCAGGAAGAGGCTCTCATTGGTGAGCATCCTCTTGAGTCCGCCGAAGAGGCCGCCCTTCATGTGGGAGTCCATCTGCATGTTCCCGCTCATGTTCACCATGGCGCCGGCCTCGGCATTGATCTTCTCGCCAGGGGAGAGGGTGAGTTTCACCATCTGGAGGTTGTCCCCGATAATCTCGTATCTCATGGTCTACCTCAGATCTTCAGAAGGGGAACATATCAGGTTTCGCATTTTCCGGGCGGAAAATTTCCGTCCTCTCTCTCCATGTGCGACATTGGTCTGTCCCTTCATGACAGATGATGGGCATGTCTGCTTTTTCAGCGTCATTGTCCTGTGTATCTACGCACTGCTTTCCTGCTTTTTCATGGACTGAGAGATGGCGGATGATTTTTTTTCTTTAATGGCGCTTCACATTATATCACTTTTTTTTCTTTTTAATCGAGCTCTATTCTTATTTTATCACATATTCTTTATCGTGCATCATAATGGGCTGTTATTTATCCTATTTTATCCTATATTCTGAAAATCGTACTGAAGATGAGATCCATGACCCCCCGACAACGATATCTTACGATACTGCTCGTCTGTGTGGGGCTTGCCCTTTCCGGCATACCCTGTGCGGCCGCACTCCCTGATACGGTTCTCCTCCTCTCTCCGGACGAACAGGGACCTTTCCCCGGTGCAGGCGACTCCCTGACCGCCGGCGCCGACGTTCGCGTGGAGGCAGCACCCCTGAACCCGGCATTTGTCCGGTATCAGGAGGAGAAGGATGCGGCCCTGGCTGAAAACGGCATTGCGCTCCTCTGTGCGGCCGTTCCTGAGACTCCGGAGAATGAATCCTTCCCCCCTCTGGACGGACTTATTCCCTCGCCCGTCACCCTTGTCTGGTCTGAAGATTCGTTCTCAACTCTCTCCACCCCGCCCTCCGAGTCCTATTTCAACCTCGCCGACGAAGGCCGCCTCACCCCTGTGAAGGACCAGGGGGAGTGCGGGTCCTGCTGGGCCTTCGCCTCCCTCGGGTCCCTGGAGTCCACGCTCCTCACCGACGGTCTGGGTACGTGGGACCTCTCTGAGAACAACCTGAAGAACACCCATGGCTTCGACTGGGGGCCCTGCGACGGTGGCAACCCCTTCATGGCGACAGCGTATCTCACCCGGTGGTCGGGACCGGTGGACGAGAGCGATGATCCCTACATCCTCCCTGTCCCGTCCTCGACATCGCCTTCCGGTCTTGCGCCGGTGATGCATGTCCAGAACGTCACCTTCCTCCCGCCGCGGTCGGGCCCCCTCGACAACGACCTGATCAAGGCGACAATCAAGGATGAAGGCGGCCTCTATACGTCTTTCCAGGTGAACCTCTCCTGTTTCGGGCCGAGTGCGATCACCTACTACCTGCCCGAGAACAGCACCGCAAAGATCGACGGCGGCCACGCCGTCCTCATCGTCGGCTGGGACGACACCTACCCGGCGGCGAACTTCGTCGAGACCCCGCCCGGCGACGGCGCCTTCATCGCCAAAAACTCATGGAGTACATCGTCGGGGGACAACGGCTACTTCTATATCTCGTACTATGACCGGTATTTCGGGCGCTTCCTGAATCGGAGCAAAACGTATATCGGTGATGACCTGGCGGCCGTACTCTTCACCGGCGAATCGGTCGAGACCCACGACCATGTGTACCAGTATGACCCCCTCGGGTGGACCGCTAGTTTCGGCGACTCGACGACGGCGTACGGTGCGAATGTCTTCATTGCGGAGCGCTACGAAGACCTGAATGCCGTGAGTTTCTACACCCGCGAACCAGGCACCGACTATGAGGTCATGGTCTATCTCGGGCAGGGAGGTCTCCTCCGCTATGCATCCGTTGCAGACGGGACGATGGCGCTCCCCGGGTACCACACCGTCCCCTTCAAAATGTCGTTACCTCTTGCGCCGGGCGACAGTATCCTGGTGACCCTCAAACTCACCGCCCCGACCGACACCCACCCTCTCGCCGTTGAGATGCCGTTCCGGGGTTATTCGAGCAACGCCACCGCCGGACCCGGCCAGAGTTATGTAAGCGCCGACGGGGTGCACTGGAAAGACCTGACCGCAGATTACCCGAACACCAACATCTGCATCAAGGTCTTCACGCGCGACCCCCTCAGGGTGCCTGAGGACTATGCCACCATCCAGGAGGCCATCGATGCTGCCCTGCCGGGTCAGATGGTCCGTGTCGGAGACGGGGTCTATGTCGAGAATGTCGTCGTCGACCACCCCCTCACCCTTGCCGGGTCCAGCGACGCCGTCATCGACGGGAACGGCGGGACAGCCCTCACCCTGACCGGGTCGAACATCACCGTCCGGGGCCTCACTCTTACCAATGGTGGCGACGGCGTCAGGATCGCCGGCAATGACACTCTCTTCATGAACCCGACCGTCACCGACTGCAGCGGCGATGGCGTTGTTCTTGAGGGTGTGTCCAGGTCTGTCATTTTCCGGGCAAATATCAGCAGGGCCAACAGCACCGGCATTCTGATCCATGAAACCAGCGGTGCGGCCCTGTTCCGGTGCGACGTCTCCGGATGTGATGACGACGGGATCGCCGTACGTTCCTCGGGATCCTTTACGCTGACGGACTGCGTCGCCGCCGGAAATGGCGGGACAGGCCTTGCCCTCGACGGCGTGAGGGATGGTCGGGTGTCCCGGACCGCGATGACAGGGAACAGGTGGAATTTCCGCCTCGTCCCTCTGCCGGGCTATGAGGATACCGTCGCGGTGGACGGGACGACCACCGTCGACGGCAGACCTGTCTATGTCTGGACCGGACGGGAGGACGCGGTCGTGCCCGACGACGCAGGTATGGTCTACCTCTTCGGGTGCCGGAACATCACCGCGGAGGATCTCACCCTCTCCGGCACATATGTCGGCCTCGTCGTCGCCAACTCGACAGGCGTCACCGTCAGGAATGTCACGGCCACCGGCAATTATGGAGGGGCGATCTGCAGGGTCTCTGACGATCTCCTCATCGATGCCTCTGCCTTCGTGGGCAACGATTACGCAGGGCTCTCCTGTTTCGACTGCACGGCAGCCACCGTCACCGGTTCGCTCATCGCCGACAATGGGGTGGGTGCGTTCATTTTCGCCGCGACGCCGGGCGATACGGCCCTCTGGCAGAACACCTTCAGGAACAACAGCGGCGGCAACCTCCCCGCCGGGCACGCGGTCGCCCTGAACTCTCCCGCGCCGGTTTCGTACCGCTATAACGGTACCTACTTCACCCATGCCCTCGGCAACTTCTGGGACGACTATGCCGGCACCGACACCGACGGCGACGGCGTCGGCGAGACGCCGTACTCCACCACAGGCCTCAACGACACCTGCCCGCTGGTCGCACCGGCAGACCGGTACGTCCTCTCCGTACCTCCCCCGCCATCCGATGGGAGCGATTCGGACAGTTCGACCGGCGCCTCGGGAGACCTGAACCCCGGTGATTCCACCACCCTCTCCTTCGACAGGACGGCGGTCTCCAGCGTCTCCCTCACGGCCGCAGGGAGGATCGACGGCGTCATGATCACCCTCGAACCTGTGACCGACGGCCCCGAGGGCATCGACGGTCCCGTCTACCAGTACATCCAGGCCGACCTGACGTACACGACCGACGACGCCATCTCCGAAGCGGTCTTCACCTTCTCCGTGCCGGCGTCCTGGCTGAGGGAGCAGGGCCTCGCGCCCGGCAGTGTCGCCCTCTGGCGCTACCACAACGGCACCTGGGCGCCTCTCCAGACTGAGATCGTCAGGGAGACTGCCGACAGTGTCTTTTTCCGTGCTGTCTCGCCGGGCTTCTCGTACTTCGCCATTGCGCCCGGTCCCGACCCTACCGCGGCGGTGACCGCGCCTGTGCCTGCAGAGGTCACTGCATCAGCCGCGGCGAACGCGACCGCCGTGCACATGACTCCCCTGCCGGCGGAGAATGTGACGGCCATGCACACCGCGACGCCTGCACCGGCGCCGCCCCTCACCCCGCAGCAGAGCCCTGTCTTCCCTGTCGTACCCCTGGGTGCGGCAGTATGCGTTGCCTTCCTTTTCAGAAGGAGACGCTGAACTTTTTTTTGGAGAGCATATCCCAAAACTCTCGTTCATTCCCCTTTCCCCGCATGCTGAACTCGGGAGAAAATTTCATGATCGGGTCGATGTCTTCCCGAATACCATGAAAAATCGTGCGAAACCACCGCCTTCCCCTACCTCTCTGCCGGGGGATTGATGCCCCCGGACCCCCGAAACAGGATAGGGCCGGGGAAGAGAGAACAGAGATCCTGATGAAGGAGATTGCCCTCCACCCCCTCTCGCAATGATGGGGGGATCAGGGGGTGAAACCCCCCGGACAAGACGCCAGAACAGGATTTTTCAGAACCACATACCGATCATTCCCTCGACAGGACAGAGGGTATGATCAGTTTTGGGATGACCTCGGATTCTAATCGTTGAATGCCCATTTTCTGAGTGCCCGGGTCGGCGAGGTTCGCCCTCCGTACTGCGGGGAAAGGTGGTGGCTTCACACCCTCTGAGTGAAGTACGCGAGAGAGTATCGCTCAGAGCATGAGCGTATCTAAAACGTCGATATATCCGCAAATCGCATGTATTATCGCTGCAATGATCACGATGAGTTAATATGGTAGTTTGATGCCATATCTCTCAGATACATCTCATCTCTGGTGATTCTCACGACAACCCTCAGACTTATTCCCCTGCTGACTCTCTGTGCAGTGATCGCCCTGCTTGCCGTGCCGGGCGTGTCCGGAGAGACATTCGAGGCGGCCCCTCTCAACCCCGCCTTCCTTGAATATGTCGACGACCAGGAGACGACGGAGTACGCTACCGTTCGGGCCTGCACTCTCGCCTCGCTCCCCCCGGATGCCCCCTATCCCATGACCGGTCTCCGCCCGGCGCCTGCCACGCTCGTCTGGTCGGACCAGATCGCCGGTTCTGTCGGGTCGAACGATCTACCCTCCACCTTCGACCTCAGGGACGAGGGGCGCCTCACGCCTGTGCGTGACCAGGGAAAGGCCGGGAGTTGCTGGGCCTTCGCCACCTACGCCTCCCTTGAGTCGACCCTGCTCACCGACACCGGCGTTGCATGGGACTTCTCAGAGAACAACATGAAGGACCTCTGCTCGAACCTCTATCCTGACGGCTTCGACCGCGGCCCCTACGACGGCGGTCAGGCCTTCATGTCCACCGCCTACCTCTCCCGGTGGTCCGGGCCGTTGAACGAGTCCGACGACCCCTATGATCTTCCCCTGCCACAGAACATCTCGCCGACCGACCTGCCGCCGGTGATGCATGTCCAGAACGTCACCTTCCTCCCTCCGCGTGACGGACCCCTCGACAACGACCTGATAAAGGAGGCAATCCGCGACCGAGGGGCCCTCTGGGTCGGCTTTACGGTGAACTGGACCTGCTTCAAAGACAACTACCTGACCTATTACCGCCCCGACAATGGGACATATAAGATCGACGGCGGGCACGCGGTCGCCCTCGTCGGCTGGGACGACACGTTCCCGGCGGCGAACTTCAAGGTCGCCCCGCCCGGCCCCGGCGCCTTCATCGTGAAGAACTCGTGGGGCGAGGGTGTCGGCGACGGCGGCTACTTCTATATCTCCTATTACGAGCCCGAACTCGGCGGTTTCAGTGGTGAGTACTCCTCCATCATCAAACGTGCCGATTATAGTACGGTCCTCTTCACCGGCGAGGCCGCCGATTCTCCAGACCATGCCTACCAGTACGACCCCCTGGGGTGGACCGAGAGTATCGGCGCCGGCAGTTTCACGACGCTTTATGGTGCCAATGTCTTCACCGCCGACAGTTATGAAGACCTGCGGTCGGTGAGTTTCTCCACCCGTGAACCTGACACCGAGTACGTCGTTGCGATCTTCTGCGACATCGACTCCCCGCCGGGCAACGCCTCCGGTCCCGCCACATGGGTCTCGGGCACCGCCGACCTTCCCGGCTACCACACCGTCCCCCTCCCCGAATCAGTCGCCCTCACACCGGGCCAGACCTTCTCGGTGGTCCTGAAGGTCGACGCCCCCACCGACACCTATCCCCTTGTCGTGGAGAAGCCGATCGCGGATTATTCGAGCAATGCCACGGCCAACCCTGGCGAGAGTTATGTGAGCGTCGACGGCGACGCATGGTCTGACCTGACGCAGATAGCTGGATTCTCCAACACCAACGTCTGCATCAAGGCGTTTTCCACCGACGCCATCGTGGTGCCCCGCGACTATACCACCATCCAGGGGGCCGTCGATGCGGCCAGGGCGGGCGAGACGGTCTGGGTGGAGAGCGGCACCTATGATGAGCACGTCGTCGTGAACAGAACGATCTCGCTGCTCGGGACCGACACCGGCACCGGCCTCCCGACGATCGATCCGGGCGACGCCGATTGCGGCGTAACCATTTCGGCAAATAACGCTGTATTCGAGGGTTTCAATGTGGTCAGGGACGGCGAGGACGCGTACGACGGTACCGGCGTTCTTCTCGAAGGCGACGATCTTACGGTGCATGACGTTGCGGTCACCGGGAGCGAGGTCGGGCTTGAGATCGGGGATGTGACCGGTCTCACCCTCAGAAACACCTCGATGACCGACAACCTCCGCAACCTCGTATATGCATACGATAACCCCTCGCCCGGCAATGACATCGACACCGGCAACACGGTCGACGGCCGCCCGGTCGTCTACCTCGAAGGGGTTTCAGGCGTCACCGTCGGCGCTGACGCCGGGGCGGTGATCTGCGTCAACGCGAGCGATGTCGCGGTCAGGGATCTCTCCCTGGACCACCTGGCGTACGGCATCCTGGCTCTCGACACGCAGGGCCTCACGGTCGCGAACACCACCTTCGAGAACGTGTCGGCCGGAGTGTGCGCTATCCGGTCCGAAGACCTGACTATCTCTGAGAACCGGTTCGGACGCAATGTCAACTATGGGATCATGCTGTCGGGATGTCCGCATACGCAGGTGGAGGGCAACGCCTTCGACGGTGTCGAGCTTTTCGGCGTCTACTCATACCTTGGTCAGGACCAGACGATCTCGGGCAACAGGATCGCAGGATCGCCGGCAATCGGTATTTTTATGTTCCTCTCTCCAGACAGCGAGGTCCGTGACAATATCGTCAACGCATCTGAATACGGGATCCTTGCTAACGGAATTCCGGACTACGGGACGAATCTCAGCGTGACGAACAATACGGTGGCCGGTTCTCCCGTGTTCGGTTTTATAGGTGAGAACCTCGGGAACCTGAACCTCTCGGCGAATGTCCTGAACGGTAACGACGGTGGGATCAGAATCGGGGGCTGTGCCGCTGCAAATGTAGCGGACAACACGGTAACCTACGGGGACGGAGGTGTTGGAATGTATATCGTCGCCAGTAACGCCACGATCGCCGGGAACAGCGTTGAAGGTGCGGGTGCGATGGCCGTCCTGGACGGAGGCAACACCTCCATGACCAGAAACACCTTCTCAGGGACATACTATCCGGTGGTCGAAGATGAAGAGGGCTCTGGGTCCTTCTCTGTCTATATGAATTCCTTTATCTGCACGCCCGCACCAGGGGGGCTTATGACGGTGCAGGCCAATGATCGGGCCTTTTCTCTCGAAGAATCCCTCGACGACCTGCCGGTCGATCAGGTGCCGGCGGTGCAGAGCGTACTTGCGTCTCTCCCAGGTGACAGCCTCGCTCTGACCGACACCAGGATGGCCGCTCCTGTCGTCTCCTGGCACTCCCCGTCTGAATTGAACTACTGGTACCACGGGACCGGGTACAGGAATTTCGCCGGCAACTACTGGAGCACGTATGAGGGAACAGATGCAAACGGCGACGGCATCGGCGATACGCCTTTCTCGATCGCGGAGACTGAAACCGATCTCTATCCATTGATGGACAGATTTGAGGCATATGCGACCACATCGCCCGATTCCGGCGACTCCTCGTCGGACGGCACGGTCGGGGCCTCAGGCAACCTGAATGCCGGTGCCACTGCCTCGCTGCACTTCACGGGTTCGGCGGTGACGATGGTCAATGTCACGGCAGGGCAGCGGATCGACGGCATCATGCTGACCATCGCCCCGGCGTCCTTCGGGCCTGCCGGCCTGGACGCCCCGGTGTACCAGTACCTGGCTGCAAACCTCACCTACACCACCGACAATGCGATCTCAGAAGCGGTCTTCACCTTCTCCGTGCCGATGTCCTGGCTGAAGGAGCAGGGCCTCGCGCCCGGCAGTGTCGTCCTCTGGCGCTACCATGACGGAACCTGGACGGCGCTCCCGACAGAGGTGCTCCGTGAGGAGGGCGGTCGTGTCGTCTATCGCGCCGTCTCGCCGGGTTTCTCGTACTTTGCGGTCGCAGAGGGGAAGGCGGTGCTGCCCGGACAGACGAAGACACCTCCCGCGGCCGGTTCAGAGGTAAATACGACGCCGGTTGAAGCAACCCCCGTCCCCACGCTGAACCAGAGCGCCGCCGGTCTGGCGACACTGACGGAAGCACAGGGTGCAATGCCCCCCGCCACCACCCCGCGGCAGAGTCTGCTCCTTTTCACCCCCCTGCTTGCGCTCGGCGCCCTCCTCCTTCTGCGGCGGAGGTAACACTCTTTTTTTCGGTGATCGTCAGGACGACGGGACAGAAAAGAAACGGTACGGGGCGTTGCCTCCTGACAATGACGCTTCAAAATGGATGGACCCGGCGGGATTTGAACCCGCGGCCTCATCGTTGCGAACGATGCGATCTTCCCCTGATCTACGAGCCCTTATGCCTGATCAGTGCCTGATCCTGCCCAGTACTTTTGCCTCTGTTCCCTTATATCTGTTCCCATTCCGGCGCCCCGGGCCAGTGCCCGTGACCATCCGGCAGAGCGGGACACGCACGCGCCCCGAAAAAAAGGAGATCAGAGAATGATCTCGATATCGAGTTTCTCGGCGAGTTCCTTGTACCGGTTCCGGATCGTCATCTCGGTGACACCCGCTACCTCGGCGACCTCGCGCTGGGTCCGCCTCTCCCCCGAGAGGATCGAGGAGATGTAGATGGCGGCGGCCGCAACACCGGTCGGCCCCCTGCCGCTCGTCAGTTCACGCTCGCCAGCCTGCCGCAGGATCTCCACGGCGCGGCTCTGCACCTCGCCTTTGAGGGTGAGGCCGGAGCAGAAGCGGGGCACGTAGTCGATCGGCGAGGTCGGCAGGAGCTTGAGGCCGAGTTCGCGGGAGATGAACCGGTAGGTGCGCCCGATCTCTTTTCTGGAGACACGGGACACCTCGGCGATCTCGTCGAGCGTACGCGGCACCGAGCACTGGCGGCACGCCGCATACAGCGCGGCCGCGGCCACGCCCTCAATGGACCTGCCCCTGATCAGGTTCTTGTCCACAGCGTCGCGGTAGATGACCGCAGCGGTCTCCCGCACGTTCCGCGGCAGGCCGAGGGCCGAGGCCATACGGTCCAGTTCGGAGAGCGCGAAGGCGAGGTTCCTCTCTGTGGCGTTCGAGACCCGGATCCTCCGCTGCCACTTACGAAGACGGTACAGCTGCGCCCTGTTCTTCGAGGAGATGGCACGGCCATAACTGTCGCGGTTCCGCCAGTCGATCATCGTCGAAAGACCCTTGTCGTGAATGGTAAAGGTCATCGGCGCACCGACACGGGACCGCTTCACCCGCTGGTCATGGTCGAAGGCACGCCACTCCGGGCCGCGGTCGATGAACTCCTCGTCGAGGACGAGGCCGCAGTTCTTGCAGACAAGTTCGGCACGCTCATAGTCGTGGACAAGCTGCCGGCTGCCGCACTCGGGACAGACATTCTCGGTCGTTTCCTCGCGTTTCTTCTCCGTCTCCCGCACTGTCGTCCGTACACGTTTCTTCAGGGCCTCACGCTCGCTCTGAAGCGCCTTTAATTTCTCGATTTCTGCCATTTTCCATCACCCTTGGTATACAGTTTCTCTCCCACGTGTCCGCTACAGGCCCCCTTGCAGACGACCGCAGCATACGGCGAGGCCACATTCCCGAAGATGTCAACAACTTTCCCGGCCGGTCTCGTACGTCTGTCGAAGACATCCCCATAGAGGCGGGGCAGCTGGGCGGCGTCGCACCTGACGATCATCGTGCGAGAACCGCAAATCTTAACTATCAGCCCCACAAGTTTCAAGAGAATTCCTCATCAAAACTCCTGCAAAAGGGAGTATTGTATATAAATTGGGTGGTATGGCTATTTAAACATATCGACAAAATATAAATATGGATTAAATCCCGAGTAAATCCGAAACAATATTTATAGACAGCGATCTCGCGCACTCGTCCTCTGTTAGCCCTGCACCGCGTGCAACCGCCATCTTCGCCTCCCTGGTGAGAAGGTCTGAAGGCGCATGGGCGTCTGAGTCCACCACCACCATGCAACCCGCCTCCCGTGCAGTCACTGCCACATATCCATTTGTCCTGTTGTGCCCGTTCCTTGAGGTGATCTCAAGGGCGACACCGTTTTTCGCGGCAAGATGTGCGTCCTCCAGTGTGATGAAGCCCGGGTGGCCGAGGATATCAACATCCCTCGAAGAACAGGCTGCATGGTTTGTGCCCGGAGCGACCGGTTCGACCGGCGACTCCCCGTGGACGACGACGACCTCGGCGCCCTTCTCTTTGGCGTACGCCGCGAGTTCGGGGATCTCCTCGGGCGGCACATGAGTGATCTCGACGCCGCAGAGGAGACGGACGCCGAAGTGTCTTGCACTTTTCTTGAGGCACGACGTCGTCGTGATCACCTGATCGATATTCGAGCAGTCGACATGGTCGGCGATGGCGACGACCTCGTACCCAAGGACAGCAAGACGGCGGACAAGTTCGATGGGGAGAAGGTCGCCGTCCGTCATCGTGGTGTGGGTGTGCAGATCGTAGAGGCCGCCGCTCACTGCCTCACCTCGATCGTCCCTGCCACCTTCTTAATGAGGGTTCCCTTCGACTCCGTGCACTCGACGACCACCCGCCCTTCGCGCTTGAACCAGTGGGCCGGGTGGTGTTTTTCCTCGGCCCGGTACGTATAGCCGCATCTCTTCAGGGCCGCCCTGATATCGTCGACTGTCGGATTTTTGACGGCGCGACCGACAGGGACGCGCCTCCCCTCGGACCGCTTCAGACCGGCAGAAAAATAGCACGGATAAAGGATACAGACACTTTCCATTATAGAATGGTAGATGGTGAACCTATATAGGGGTCACGTTCAATACTCACTGTATGCACCACATCGACGTCCTTATCGAGAAGGATGTATATGCCGCAAACGATAATCTTGCTGCTGCGAACGCTGCACACCTGAAAGAACACGGAGTCAGGGCATTTGACCTCCTCGGCGCCATCGGGTCGGGAAAGACCTCCTTGATCGAGCGGATGGTGCCCCTCCTTGCCGAGCGCGGCCTTGCGGCCGGCGCCGTTGCCGGGGACGTCTATGGTGACGATGACTTCAAAAGGATCGTGGGCCTCGGCATCCCGGCTGTCAATGCCAACACCGGTACCGAGTGCCACCTCGATGCGCACCTCGTCGAGCACGCCATCGATCACCTCCCCCTCGACGATATCGATCTCCTGTTTATCGAGAACGTGGGCAACATGGTCTGCCCGACCGATTTCGCCCTCGGGGCCGAGAAGCGGGTTGTCGTCGTCTCCTCGACCGAGGGTGACGATGTCGTGAACAAGCACCCGATGATGTTCCGCGGCTGCTCGATCGGTGTGATCAACAAGGTCGACCTTGCCCCTCTCGTCGGCTGCAACATTGAGCGGATGGAGGCCGACATGCGGCGCTACAACCCGGAGATGAAGATCTTCAGGACAAATATGAAGGCCGGTGAGGGTGTCTCCGCCGTGCTCGACGCGATCCTGGAGTGATCAGAGTTAAATACCGAGAGCCAGAATATATATAGAACTCTCTATGGGATTCCTGTCTCACAGATTGTAATCCTGAGGTGATACTATACAGTGGCAAGGTAGATCCGTACGGCGCCTCACCGGCGGCAGGAACCACCCGGCATGCGGCAAGAGGCGATATGAGCACGGCCGGGCCCCCGCAGAAACTCATATCGGGGAGAATCGGAGCCGGATTGTCAGGGTACGCGGCGGCAACATGAAGGTTCGGGCACTCCGCCTGAACGTTGCCTCTGTCTCCAACCCTGCGACCGGCGAGACCAAGAAATCTGGCATCCTGAACGTGGAAGCAAACCCGGCAAACATCAACTATGTCCGCCGGAACCTCCTCACGAAGGGTGCGATCATCACGACCGAACTCGGGCGCGCACGGATTGTGAGCCGCCCCGGCCAGGACGGCGTCGTCAACGCCGTGTTGATCCAATAAACCCATTTTTTTGTCCGGAGATCCCCGTGCAGGAGATCTTCGGGTGTTGCGGCTGTCCCGGACCGGGCGGCCCGCTGTCACAGTCTGATATACGCGTACCTTTCGGCCTGCCTCCTCACGATCTCGCTGATGCCCGAGGGCACAACCTCGACAGACCGCGGGAAGTCGTCCCTCGCGAAGGTCATCGCCCTGATGCTGTTGGCGCAGACCACAAAACGCACCCCCTGTTTGCTCATGCTCCCGACATCGTCCACGTACTGGCCTGTCAGGAGAAAGGCCTTCACGCCGTCGCCGTGTGCGACCACCTCAACCTCCACTCCATCGCCCATATCGGCAAGAAGGTTCCGGGCTGTTTGCAGGGCCGCACCTGTCTTCCCGGTCTCGGTGAGGTGGAAGAGCGCCCTGTACCTGATCGTCATCGTCTCCTCCTCCGCGATGCGGGGTCTGGCGTCCTCTCCCTATCAACCTTGTGCAGGCGCGATCCTCTTATATCTGCCCGGGTCTATTCCGCGACACGTGACGATGCTGCTGCGTACGCGGATGCTGGTCCTTCTCCTGCTCATCGCCACAGTGCAGGGTGCGGCCGGCGTAGGGCCTGACGTCTGGGAAAAAATACCCGAAAGGCCGCCACCCGGCGACGACATGGCCAAACTCTCCTCAGACCTCGTCGACCTGGTGGAGATGAATGTATCTGGGGAGAATATCCCCGACAATGCTGCCTTCTCTTCTGGTTATGCCGCCCCTCCACCTGTCACAGTCTATGTCTCCCTGTACCCTCCTGCCGCGACCGATTGTGTCGACCCCTTTGCTGTGGAGGTGACGGCGCGGGACGAGGCCCGCCACCTGGCAGTGGCCCTGGTGCGGGTCGAGGACCTGAAAGGTCTTGCGTCCCTTCCTGAGGTACGGTCTGTGCGGACTGTCCTGCCGCCGTTCTTTGCTGCCGGTTCGGTGGACACGGAGGGCGATGCCATCCTCAGGGCGGAGGACCTCAGGGACACCACCGGCTACAACGGAACCGGGGTGAAGATCGGCGTCATCTCCGACGGCGTGGACCACCTTGACGATGCCGTCCTGACCGGCGACCTCCCTCCCGACGTCGAAGTCCTCTCAAACACCCTGGGCGGCGACGAGGGAACGGCGATGCTTGAGATCGTCCACGACATCGCCCCCGGCGCCTCCCTGTATTTCCATGACTGCGGGGGAGATGTGATCTCCTTCGACGAGGCATTTCAGGATCTTGCCGACGCGGGGTGCACGATCATCTGCGACGACATTGTCTATCTTGACGAACCCTACTTTGACGAGAGCGCCGACGCCCCTCTCGGCGGCATCAGGCGCCTCGCGGCTGAAGGGGATGTCCTCCTGGTCTCCTCGGCCGGCAACTTCGGCCTCTCGCACTACCAGGAGGAGTACCGCGACGCGGGGAACAGGTACCACACTCATGACTTCGGCGGCGGGAGCGTCCTCCTCCCCTTCAGGGTCTCTGCGGCGTCTCCGGCCTTTGTGGTGCTCCAGTGGGCCGACCCCTGGGTCGCGTCGGCGAACGACTACAACCTCTATGTCTGGGACCGCACCGGGTCTCTGGTGGGCATGAGCACCATCGTCCAGAAGGGGAACGGCACCCCTCTGGAGGTGGTCTCCTTCACCAACCCCGACCCCTTCATTGCGACCTATTACGCGGGCATCACTCGTGTCCGCGGCTCGCCCCGTCTCCTTGAGGTCTACACTTTCTATGGGGCGGTCTCCCCTGACTACAACACCCCTTCAGATTCGATCTTCGGCCACCCCGCCTATCCCGGCGTGGTCACGGTCGGTGCGATCGATTTCCTGGACACGCTCAGGCAGTACTCCTCGCAGGGGCCGGTGACCATCCTCTTCCCCGCACCCGAAAAAAGGGCGAAGCCGGAGCTTGCGGCGACCGACGGCGTGCAGGTGACGGGGGCGGGCGGTTTCCCGAACCCCTTCTATGGCACGAGCGCGTCGGCCCCTCATGTGGCCGGTATCGCCGCCCTGCTCATGGGCCAGGATCCTGCCCTGAATGCGTCCGGGTTTGTGAATACCATCGTCTCCTCCTCCATGGACCCGTACCTGCCCGGCTATGACCCCGGTTACGGATATGGCAAGGCCGACGCCGTCGTCCTCAGGTCTGTGCTCAGTCCGCCGCTCCTCGCAAACTTCTCGGCCTCTCCGGCCGCGGGTATGGTGCCCCTGACGGTCAGGTTCGCCGATCTCTCCGGAGGGTCGCCCGATACATGGTCCTGGGCCTTCGGCGACGGTAACGTCTCGTCAGACCCGAACCCTGTTCATGTCTACGAGGTGCCGGGCGTCTATACGGTGAACCTCACGGTCATGTCAGGGACGTCGACAAACTCCACCGGAAAAACCGGTCTTGTCACCGCGGTGGCGCAGGGCCCTCCTGCGGCGAACTTCTCCGCAGCCCCTCTCTCCGGCCCCGCGCCGCTCTCGGTGAATTTCACCGACGCCTCTGAGGGTTTCCCGACCTCGTGGTCGTGGGCCTTCGGCGACGGGAATGTCTCGACAGACCCCGACCCCCGGCATGTCTATGCCATGCCGGGCACGTACGCGGTGAACCTGACCGTCAGAAACCCCCATGGCAACGACACCCTGCGCCGCTCCGACCTCGTCACTGTGGAGGCCCCTCTCCTCCGTGCAAACTTCTCCGCGAATGCCACCGCTGGCATGGTTCCCTTTGCGGTGTACTTCGCGGACGAAAGCCTCGGAAATGTGACCTCATGGTCCTGGGCCTTCGGCGACGGGAATGTCTCGACAGACCCCGACCCCGTCCATGTCTATGAGGTGCCGGGCACGTACATGGTGAACCTCAGCGTCGCGGACCCGTACTCCCGCGACATGGTATCGAGGGCCGATTTCATCAGGGCCGTTGCGCAGGGCCCGCCTGCCGCGAACTTCTCCGCCGCCCCCCTCTCCGGCCCCGCGCCCCTGACGGTGAACTTCACCGACACCTCTGAGGGATTCCCGACCTCGTGGTCATGGGCCTTCGGCGACGGGAACCTTTCGACAGACCCCGATCCCCAGTATATCTATACCCTGCCGGGCACGTACACGGTGAACCTGACCGTCAGAAACCCCCATGGCAACGACACCCTGCGCCACCCTGGCCTTATCACAGTGACGCGCCCTCTTCTCCGCGCAAACTTCTCCGCGAATGCCACCACCGGGGTGGTCCCGTTCGCGGTGCGGTTTGCCGACACCTCGGCCGGTTTCCCGACCTCGTGGTCGTGGGAGTTCGGCGACGGGAACCTCTCGACAGACCGTCATCCGGTCCATGTCTACAGGGTACCCGGGACGTACACGGTGAACCTCACCATCTCCCGAGGGCCAGAGGACGCCACATTTGAACGGTCTGACTACGTAGCGGTGACGGCCCCCCTGATCCTCTCTTCTTCGCCTGTACCCTCCGATCGTGAGGCGGGGATCCGGGATCTGACCTTTCAGGAGCGATCAGCATAGATTATTAGATCCGATCGCCCATACGTCTATGATGCGCAGAGTTTACTACCGCTTCCCGACGCGCTTTGATCTCAATTTCACCCTGAGTTCGCCATTCGGGCAGGCCCTCGTGTATGTCGCGGCCCTCCACCGCACCCACACCACCTGCCGGCAGGGTGATGACCTCTACAAGCGCGATATCCTCCTTGAGATTGCCGACGACCGGACGCGGTTCCTCCCCCTCGACCTCATCCCCGCCCTCGCCAGCGAGGTGACAGAGTCCGCGGACTTCAGGTTCTCGATCCATGAGACCCTCCTGCGGCCGGAGGGCAGGCGTCCGGTCTCGGAAAATATATTCTTGATGAGAATCGTCGACCGCGGCCCGCAGTCTGAGGTCTTCGTTGTCAAGGAGGGAGTGGCCGGTTCGATGGATGCGATGGATATCCGCGAGATCCTCAAGGGTGCCTGCGATTGAGCCTCCGGATCACCGTCGCGGCCCCCTTCAAGCAGATGCACCTGGGGGAACTCGAAAAGAATCAGTTTGTCTTTTTCCTTGCTCTGGACAGGAAGTGGCTGAACGTCGAACAGGCGAACACCGTCCTTCGCCTGGGAGAATCCGCCGGACTACTCTGTTTGAAAGGCGGGAAGGTCGTCCCGCTCTTCGACCTCTCCTCAGTCACGATCCCCCTCGGTTTCAGGCCCGGCCCCGAGGTCTTCGAGGCGCCCGATCCGTTGCGCGACCTCATCGCCAGGATCGCGTCGGCGACCGGCAGGGACGCGAGCGAGGTGACTGCCGGGATGAACCGCGTGATCGAGGGGGAGTTCGACGGCAACCTCAGGCCCGAAGCAGCGGCCGTCCTGCTTGCTCGCAGGTACGGTGTTGCATGGCAGGATCTCCTGCCCGCTCTCCGTGAAAGTGTTGTCCGGGAAAAATAGATTTTTTTTAGTTCTCTGCAGCCTCTTCGCCGCTCTTTCCGAGGAGCGCATCGATGGGCTGCGCACCATACTGGGCAACGACGGCGTTGATCTGGACGAAGTCAGCGGTGATCTCGTTCCCGCGGACCGATTTTCTCTTCCTCTGTCCCTCGTGCTCGGGGTGGAAGCCGACGCCCTCGGAGAGGAGGATCCGCCTGCGGCCTGCGCCCGGCAGGTCCTTCCTGGCGGCGATCCCGGTTCTGTCCGAGCCGCCGGTGATCTGGATGGTGTATCCGGCGAGGCCGAGGGGTGCGCCGTCGACCTCGTTCCCGATCTTCTTCCCGATCAATGCCGATGCAGCCGCCCCGCTTGCCTGGATATTGTAGGCGCGGCTTGCCTTCCTGTCAGATACGACAACCTTGAAATCAACCATTATCTCTGACTCCTTCTCATCCTGATGATATCAGACGTGACTATAAAATTGGATGATATCTATATTAAAACTACTTCCCCCAGAAGGGATTTTCCTTTCTCCGCATCAGGGTGTACTCATCGAGTACCTCACGCATACCTGGTTTGAGGCTCCCGAGCATCTCCTTTTCGAGCACCTTGACGTGGTGTTCGGGGATCTCGGCGTATAACTCGTCTTTCTCGCTGATCTGCCTGCCAACTGTCGCCCCTTCGATCGAGACCGCAACCTCCGCGCCGGCGTCGGCGTCAGGGACGTTCTCCCCTCTGACCTGAATATTTTTCAGCTGGCCGACCCTCTTGCCGTCCCTGCGCATCAGGTACACGCCGCTCCGCAGTTTTCCCCCGAGCACCCTGACGCCGACGACGGCGGGGTTGCTCTGTCTGAAGACGCACCCTTCGAGGATGACGACTTTTGCCGGCAGGATGATGTGCTCGAAGCGGGCCGCTTCGATCTTCCTCTTCTGCTCCTCGACCCACTCGGTGTAGTCTTCGATGAGCCGGTAGATGACGTTGCCCGTAAAGGCCGTCACCTTGTTTGCCGGGTCTTTGAGGATATCGAGGGCGTCGGGGAGAATGGCGGTGTTGAAGGCGAGGAGGACGGCGTTGAGGGACTCTTTGACCGTCCCAACCTCAATGAGGTCGTGGCGAGAGACCGGGCCGACCTCGGCCTTCATGATAGGGATATGATGATCTTCGAGTTCCTTTGCCAGAGCTTCGAGGGCGCCGATGGTGTCGGCCTTGATGGTGATGCCCTCTTCGGAAAGGGCGACATGGATCTCCTCGACCTCCCGCCTGACCTCCTCGTTGATACCTTCACGGTCTTCGGCCGCCGGGATCACCCGCAGGGGCGAGCCCGCGATGACCCCTTCGAGGTGGGGTGCGGAGACCTTGATGCCGGCGGCGGCGGTGACCGACTTCACCCTCTCGAACCTGTCCTCGACGAGGATCTCAGACATCGGCCGCGGCTTGAGAAGGGACCGCACCTTGGGGTTGATCACGCCGTCTCCTGTTGCAACCGCGATCTCGTCCCCGATCCCGAGGGTACCGTCATAGAGGATGACATCGAGGGTCATGCCGAGGCCACGCTCCTCCTTCACTTCGAGGACCGTGCCCAGGCCGGGGCCGTTGACCGAGACGGCGAGTTCCTCTGTCATGTAACGCTGGGCAAGCCCGATGAGCATCATGAGAAGGTCGGGCACGCCCTCGCCTGTGATCCCGGAGACCGGGACGATGGCGATGTTGCGGGCGAAGTCGCTCACCCTGTCGTACCGCTCGCAGTTGAAGCCCTTCTCGGAGAGTTTGCCGATCAGTTCGTAGGTCTTTGTCTCGAAGATCTGCTTCACGCGGTCGCCCTGCGTTTCGAAGGTCTTTTTGAACGGAGCGTTCTTGTTCACCCGCCAGCCGTGGATCCTGTCGATCTTCGTCGCCGCAACGACGAAGGGTGTCTTGTAGGTTCTCAGGATCTCGAGTGCCTCGATGGTCTGCGGCTGGAACCCCTCGTTGATATCCACCACCAGGATCGCCATGTCGGCGAGGGCGCCGCCGCGGGCCCTGAGTGTCGTGAAGGCCTGGTGGCCCGGGGTGTCGATGAAGAGCAGGCCGGGGATGTTGACCTGCAACTTCTGGAAGGCCCCGCCTGTCTTTGCAATGGCGTCGAAGGGGACAAGTGTCGCTCCGATATGCTGGGTGATTGCGCCGGCCTCGCCGGCGGTGACCGACGATCCCCTGATATAATCGAGGAGCGAGGTCTTGCCGTGGTCGACGTGTCCAAGAACGCAGACGATTGGCGTCCTGATCCCGGATCCCTCTGTTTCCTGTGATTGTTTCTTTTTCTTGGCCATTTCCCGCTCCCCCGTCTTCCCGGTATGACGCGCCTGACCCGGGTGGTGCCCCGATATCTGGCCCTGTTCCCGGATCCGGTATTGGTGCGTTGTTGCTTCGGGAAAAAACCTGTCTGCTGTCGATGACAGGTTTTGACTATATTAGGATATCTCACCCTATTAATGCTCTTCCGCCCCCGCGCATGCCCCCTGAGTGGTATGTCGGGGCCGTATCCGGGCGCCCTGCCGCCGGTTTTTACGATAGGTTAATCTGTAGTTCCATACAACATAGTAGAGGTATCTGCCGGGGTGGGGTAGTTGGTCATCCTAGGGGACTGTGGATCCCCCGACCCGGGTTCGAATCTCGGCCCCGGCCCTCTTATTTTTGAACTGTTTCTCGGGGTTTTTTTGTGTCTTGTTTTCCTGATATCGGCGTTTGATTTCATGGCCGTGGAAAAATTTCGCAGGGATATTTCATAGCGCGGCTTTTTAGAAACCATCATACTCTCACCCGGGGACTACGCCGAAAATCAGAGATTTTCTTGTGCTCACTCCGTTCGCAGCCCCCGGACCTCGAAAATCACAGATTTTCTCGAACTCGCTGGCGCTCGTTCCCTGCTCTGGATTGGGTCGGAAAAGAGCGAAGAAGGGATTTAGAAAAGGGGATTACCCTCTCCCCTCTATCCTAACGTGGGGGGATTGGGGGGTGAACCCCCCCGGCCAGGCACTCCAGAACAGGAATACTAAAGAATCCGGAAAATTTAATCCTTTTTTTCTGGCTCACTTCGGTCGTTCCCGCTCCCATCAGGCCCTTAAACAGAAATTTTCCCGGGCCTTCCATTGTTCAGATCTCTCGCGGGGCGTGCCGTAAAAAAAGAGACGGGCCTCTTCATACCACCTTTGCGGCCGGGGCGCCCTCTGCCGGTCGGCGATGATTGAAGCGGTACATCAGGGAGAGCACGGCCGGCATCACCAGGATCGCCCCTATCAGGGAGAACCCAACGGTGATCACCGTCACGATCCCGAAGTTCGCGATGATGTTGAAGGTCGAGAGGGTGAGGGCCGAGAAACCGAAGACCGTGGTCATGCCCGAGACCGTGACCGCGGTGCCGATCTTCTGCACGCTCGTCTGGATCGCCTCGTAGATATCGAGGCCCCGTGCGAGTTCCTCCTCGCACCTCTCCATGATCAGGATCGTGTACTCCGAGGCGACGCCGATGGTCATCGACCCCAGGGTTGCGGTCATCGGCGTGTAGTCGAGGCCGAGGAGGTACATGATCGCCCCGTTCCACCCGACGATCATGACGATCGGGATGAGCGGGGTGACGGCGTTCACCCGCCTGTACACAAGGAGAAGGAAGAGGAGAATAAGCCCGAACCCGGCAAGGACCATCAGCGTCTTCGACGTCGCGATGTCGTCCATCAGGGAGGCGAACATCTCGGTGCCGCCGGTCACCCGCACATGGATTCCCGGTGGGGCCTCATTCCACCCGACGTCCTTCTCCACGTTCATGATCATCGTCCGTGCAACGTCGAGTTCCATGTCCGTGGTGGAGAACTCCATCACTGTCTCCATCCTGCCGTTGAGATACCTGTCCTTTGTATCGGCCGGGATGGCGGCGAGCACGTTCTGGACCTCGCTTTCTGTCTCCGGCAGGACACCGCCGTTGTACCGGGCAAGGAGGGTGGCGATGCTCGTGACGCCGGTGATCTTCTCGTTCGTCCGCAGTTCGTACTCCCCGAAGCTCTGTATCCATTGAAGAGTCTCCATGTCCAGAACATTGTCGCCGGTCACGACGACAGGGACCGTGTCTGTCGCTCCCATCGTCCGCGTCACCTTCTTCATATCCTGGAGGGCCGGCATGTCCTGCGGGACAAAGGTCTCCTCGTCGGCATTGATCGGGACCTCATTGTCCATCTGGAGGCCGATGGCCGCGACCAGGCAAAAGATGAGGAGGATCGGCACCGGGTTCTTCGCGATCCCGAGGGCGATCCTGCCGAGAAGGCGGTTATACCCCTCGATCAGGGAGCCGCGTGAGCCCTCTCCATGGGCGGGTTCCTCCTTGCACCCCTTCCAGTCGAGTTCGCACGCCTCCACGTCGTCGAGTTTTCCGGCAGGTGTCTTCGCCCTGTATTTCAGGATCGTCCCGAAGAGGGGGACGATGACGAGGGCGGCAAGATAACAGGATGCGACGCCGATCGTGCAGACGATGCCAAAATCGGCGACCATCGGGACCGGCGCGACGAACATGGCGATAAAGCCGAGTGAAGTCGCCACCATGGCGATGAGGACGGACGGGCCTGCACTGGTCACGGTGGTCTTCACCGCGTCGGCGATGGTCGCATGGTGTACCTCCTCGTCAAGGCGCGAGTGGAACTGGATCGCATAGTCAATCCCGATGCCGATGAGCACCGGGAAGGCCCCGATCACGGTCATGGAGATCGGGATGCCGACAAGTCCCATGAAGCCGAAGGTGAGGACGAGGCCGCCGGCCACGATTGCGACAGGCAGGAGGCGGTACCTGACATGGGAGAAGAGGAGGCCGACGGCAAGGACCATCAGGAGCATCGCGGCCATGATGAGGACGCCCATCGACTGGCCCATCTCCTGCCCCATCTCCTGCGAGAAGGCCGGGCTTCCGGATACTGTCACCGAGACGCCTGCAGGCGGTTCGGAGACGGCGATCGACGCCCTGACATTGTCCAGCACCTGTTCCTGCACGCTCGATGCGACGCCCGGTTGAATGGTGATGCCGACGATGGTCATCATCATCGAGGGGAGATAGCGGTCGAGTGTCCCTTCCGGAGCCTTCTCGATGACGGCGTTCACTTCGGCCCGTGAGTTGGGCATGGTCCCATTGTTCGCCTCTTTCATCAGGTCGGGCACGCCGGCGACTGATTCGACGTACTGCTCGTTCCTGATACCGTCCTCGATGCTCCCGATATAGGCGAGGACGTTGGGATCGGTGACGTCGTCGCTCTCGAAGATGAGCATGATGGCGTCTGAGCCATAGGTGTCCTTGTAGTGGGCGAGCATCGCCCCTCGGGGCGTGGTCTTGTCGATGTACGTGTCGTCGCCTGTCGCCATAGTCACCATCGAGAGGCCGAGGAAGGCGAGCATGAACACAGCCGCGACGACTGCCATGACAGCGAACGGACGTGTGGTGATGGCCTCTGCAAGGAGGTCGTAGGGTGATCTCATCAGTGTCTCCTGTCTGTTTTTGTGAGGGTCTGGGTCTATCTGTGTATTCTCAGGGCTGGATGCAATAGTCGGCGATGATCGTGAGGGTCAACAGAGACGCGATCTCCTGGTCGCTCATCCCCGCAACCGGGACGTCCCACTCTCGGGCGGTCTCTCGTAACTGTACGGGATCGGTGATCACGCACCCGTCCCTGATCTCCCCTGCCTGCAGAAGGAGGTCGCGGGCGAGAAGGGGAAAAATGTCCCTTTCTGTCCCTTCCTCCATACCTCTCAGGTGGAGGACCTCGACGACGGTCCGGCAGACGACGGGCGGCATGAACCCTGCCGTCTCCCAGATACGGGAGGTCTCATAACGGCATGCCCGCCCCCCGGAAGATTCCGTGGAGAGTGTCTCTCCGCATTCCTGGTTTGTTTCCTGTGTGTCCCGCAAAAGGATCATCGGCGTCTCCTGATAATCACGCGGGCCGTTGCTATATCAGTCTGGTGCACCTGACAGGAGTGTCATACACTCCGTCCTTTGTGATCTGTGGATCTTCACATCACGACGGATTGGGTAAAAAAGATTCCGGATCCCGATAGATCTCGCTATGCACGGGAAGCAGGATCCGGACGGCCTGATGCCTGGTGCCGGGTGCTTCCTGCTGCCCGGACTGTGCGGCGGCCATATGATGCGAAGAGGTGGCCGGGAACGTACCCCGTGTCGATAGGTGAATGCTGCAGAATGTTATCCCGGTTCGGTTCTCTGCTGGATTGAAGTTTAGGATGTCGGGAGTACATTATTCCAGCATTCGGGTGTACGATCCCCGGTGTCGCCTCTCCACGCTTCGATGTGGTACGTGTCGCCATATAATTGTGGTGAAACCAAAAAGGGTTGCATTTTAGGTGCTTTCGGCGATGTTCACATCATGAACATCATCCACAGCATGCCGACACCGACAGCCACCGTCACCAGCAGGGTGACAAGGCCGACCTTCAGGAAGTCGATGAAACGGATCGAGATGCCCTCTCTCTCCGCGATCCCGAGGACGACGACGTTCGCTGATGCGGCGATGGCCGTCCCGTTCCCGCCGAGGCACGCCCCCAGGGAGAGTGCCCACCAGATGGGGTAAATGTCGATATCTCCCGCGGTACTCAGTCCGATATCCTGGATAAGCGGGATGAGTGCGGCCGTGAGGGGGATGTTGTCCACGATCGCGGATGCAAGGGCCGAAAACCACGCGATGAGGAGCATGGCGCTCCCTGTTGTGTGGACACTCCCGATCATCCCGGAGGCGATCCCTGCGATCACGCCGGTCTCGACGAGGGCGCCGACGAGGACAAAGAGCCCGCCGAAGAAGAAGAGGGCAGGCCACTCGATCTTCTCCAGGATCGCCTCGGGTTCCTCCCTGCTCCAGATGAGGAGAAGGGAGGCCCCGATGAGGGCGACCGCGGCGGGCGTCAGTTCCAGCGCCGGGTCGACGAACGGGAGGATGGGATGCAGGATCGCTCCGATCTGGTCGTGGACGAAGAAGAGGGTGACGACGAGGAGGATCGTGATCACCGATTTTTTGAAGAGGGAACGGTCCCGGATCGCCGCCTGTTCATCGAGTCCGTTCACTGTCCTGAGGATCTCGTCCCGGTCGTCCTTCTTGACATGGAGGTCGCCCCTGTAGATGAGGATGAACATTGCGATGACAATGATGAGATCGACGAGGGCAATCGGTCCCATGGTGATGAGGAACTCATTGAATGTGAGACCGGCCGCGGAGGCGATCATGACGTTTGGCGGGTCGCCGATGAGCGTGGCCATCCCGCCGACATTGGATGCCATGATCTCGGCGAGAAGGAAGGGAACCGGCGGGACCTTCATCACCTTCGTGATGTAGAGGAGCATCGGCGTGAGAAGGAGGACGGTGGTCACGTTGTCGAGGATGGCCGAGGTCACTGCGGTCACCAGGGAGAAGAGGACCAGCACCGCAAGCGGGTTCCCTCCGGCGCACTTTGCAGTCCTGATTGCGATATACTCGAAGAGGCCACTGTTTCGTGCGGTGTTGACGATGATCATCATTCCCATCAGGAGGAAGATCGTGCCGAAGTCGATGTGGTGAAGAAGACTGTCCCAGGGAACGATGCCGAGAAAGACCACGATCGCAGCGCCGGCCATTGCGGCGACTGCACGGTGGATCCTTTCGTCTATGATGAGGGCGTACGTCACGAGAAAGACGAGGACTGCTATAAGTTCGGTGGTCATCATGGTGTGTTGCTCCCGTATCTACAGGCGAAGGGCCTGCGGCATGAAAACGTCGGGCCAGGGTTTCAACAGGTCGGGTGTCGTTTTCTGCACATCATTTCTCAAATTTTTGTCCCATCAATATGATGCAACCCGGGGGAGTTTCAAAGGCGATATGCTTAATGGGTGCGGGGCACGAACAGATGGACGATGACAGACGAGATCGTCCTGCAACTCCGCACCCTGGGACTCAATGAATACGAGTCGAGGGTCTACGCCACTCTTGTCGGTCTCAAGAGGGCGACGGCGCGGGAGATCCACGAGGCGAGCAAGGTGCCGCGGGGCCGGATCTATGAAGTACTTCACGACCTGGCGCAGCGCGGCTTTGTCGGGGTGGAGGACGGGTCGCCTGCCCGGTATCATGCCGCCGATGCCGATGAGGTGATCGACCATATCAGGGACGAATATCTTGCCTCCCTGGAAAAGACGAGGTCGGCCCTCAAAAGCCTCTCCACGACGGTTCCTCTCCCGCCGCCTCCTTTCTACATGCTCAGGAGCGACTGGGCGATCGAGAACCAGCTCCAGTCGGTCTTCAGGAGGGTGAAGGAGCGCATGGTCCTCATCTGCCAGGACCCCTCCTTTCTCCGGAAGAACCTGAAAGTCCTGAAGGCCCTTCGGAAGAAGATCGACCTCTATGTCCTTGTCAGGGACAGGAAGGCGTTCTCCGGGATCGACCTCCCCCTCGTCGAGGGCAAGGGGATTGTGGCCGACCTCCTGGCCCGGCAGACCCCTCCGGGCGTCCACGCAGAGCAGGAGTGCTCGATCCTGATCGACAACGGCGAACTTCTCGCCATTGGTTCGTCGGGCGCCGAGAGGTTTGCGGTGATCGGGTCAGAGACTCCCATCATGAGATACTTCCTCCTCTCCCTGATCGAGCATCTGGAGAGGTGATGGCCGGCGCCTCTCTCCTCCCTGCACCACCATTATATTCTCGCGCGAATATACTGGCCCGAGGCTTCTGTCATGGCATGCCATGGCGAAGGGGAGTTGGTATCTGATGGAAGACGGATCAAGAGGCGCGATTCTCCAGCGCGACAGGAAGACCTATGCGATCGTCCCGAGGACACCGGCCGGGATCGTCGCCCCGGAGGACCTGGAGAACATTGTCAAGGTCGCGCGGCGGTATGCTATCCCGGTCATCAAGATGACCTCGGGGCAGCGGATGGCGCTCGTCGGGATCAAGGAAGAGGACGTCGACAATATCTGGAAGGAACTCGGGATGACCGTCGGGGAGGCGACGGCGCCCTGTCTCCACTATGTCCAGACCTGCCCGGGGACCGAGACCTGCAAGTACGGCGTGCAGGACTCCCTCGGCCTCGGGCTGAAACTTGAGGGGGTGAACCAGGACCTGAATCTTCCTGCGAAACTGAAGATGGGGGTTTCAGGCTGCCCGCGCTGTTGCGGGGAGAGTTATGTGCGGGACATCGGGCTGATCGGGACGGCAAAGGGGTGGACGGTGACCTTCGGCGGGAACTCAGGTGGGCGCCCCAGGATCGGCGATGTGGTGGCAAAGGACCTCCAGGTCGATGAGGCCGTCGGCATGGTGAGGCGTCTCCTCGAGTACTACCGCGACAACGGGAAACCCGGCGAGAGGACGCCGAGGTTTGCCGAGAGGGTCGGTATCGAAACGATCCGTGCCGCCATGCTCGGCCTGGCGCCGCCCCAGACCTGACCTCTGTCTGAGTCTCTCGAATCTCTCTTTTTTCCCCGACCCGCGCGGGTTATCTACCATGGTGTCCTCATACTCCCTGATGACCGACGGCGACCGCACCCTCGTCTCAGGCGCCGACCAGGACTTCCTGGAGGAACTCTCTGAGTACCTGGACGTCCTCGGGAACCCGACGCGCCTGCGGATCCTGAAGATCATCGAGCACACACCGCGGGATGTGCGGGAGATCTCACGGGCGATAGGGACAAGTTACGAGAACACAAAAAAGCACCTGGACAAACTCCTCCTTGCCGGTCTCGTGAAGAAGGAGGCAGGGTTCTCGGGGGAGACCGTGACCGGCGTCCACCCTGTCTGGAAGTACTCCCTGGTCGCCGGGGGCCTGGAGACAGTCATCCAGAACCTCGGGATCTTCGGGAATCTCGGGATCGCGGCCGACGCCCAGGGTGTCTCCCTCCGCCTGAGGGAGATGAAAGACCGTGTCTCGGCGGCCTTCTCCGGCGGCACGCCTGCCGTCCTTGTCGTCGGCGGCCCCGACGACGGCCGGGCCTTTCCCCTCGCCGGTGCCCGCTGTGCCGTCGGCCGCGAGGATCCGGAGGCCGCCCCCCTGCAGGGGTGTGCGGTCCCCCTTTCCGCGGCATATGCCGCCGTCACCCGGGTCACCCGCCCCCACTGCCTGCTGAGTCTCTCCGGCGGCGTCTGGCATGTGGAGGACTGCGGGAGCACGGGAGGGACGGCCGTGAATGCCGTCCCTCTCCGGCGGCACGAGCGCCGCCCCCTTGCCGACGGCGACCTCATCGACCTTGCCCGGGGGCCGCAGGGGGTACGCCTCCTCTTCACCGTCCCCCTCCCTGACGATGGTCAGGATCGCCCGTCTTAATATTCCCGGCCACCCACCTCATTGCATGCGGCGGTGGATCATAGTCTGCGTTCTTCTTCTCGTTCTCTGTGCCGCCCCGGCGCTGGCGGCCCATGACACGTCGGGGAAGGGGCAGCATGGTCCTGGCGGAAACAACAGCGCCCCCGACGACCGCGGCCCGGCGACGGCCCCCGGCCAGGTGAAGGAGGAGAGGACGCCACTGCCCGATCCCACCCCTGATGTCGTCCCCGAAACGGCGACGCCGACCCCTTCCCTGACGCCTCTGCCTGAGACGACGCCGTCGCCCCTGCCGACCTCTCTCCCTGCCACCCCTGCCGAAGAGAGTCCGGTGTCTGTACAGGCCACGGATACGTCGGCAGTCGTGCGTGCGGCGACTGGAGAGGGGAGAGGCCCGCCCGAGACCCGTGAAGGCTTTGACCCCCTCCTGGCCGCGACGGCAGGTGCCGGTGCGGCGGCGGTCGGGGCGTACCTCCTCTACCGTATCAGGAAAAGAAAACCCGGTGCTGACAGCGACCGCACGGTCCTGGTTGCCCCGGATGCAGTCGCCGTCCCGGGTTTCCCCCCTGCTCTCATGGAAAAGTACGGGGACGTCTCCCTCCTCGGCACCGGTGGGACGGCGCAGGTCTATGCGGCCGTCAGGCGCACCGACGGGGAGAGGGTCGCCGTCAAGGTGCCCCTCAGGGCCGACGAGGCGACGGGACGGTGCTTCCTCAAGGAGATCAGCCTCTGGAAGGAACTGGTCCACCCGAATATTGTCGGGGTCCTGGCGGTGAACATCCTTCCCGTGCCGTACGTGGAGATGGAATTTCTCGACCGGTCCCTTGCCGACCTCACAAAACCTCTCCGACCGGGGGAGGCGTGTCGCATTGCTTCCGGCATTGCGGAGGGCCTTGCCTGTGCCCATGCCCGCGGCATCGTCCACCGCGACCTCAAGCCCGGCAACATCCTCCTTGCCGCGGACGGCACGCCGAAGATCGCCGACTGGGGGCTCGGCAGGCTGATCGGCGACGGCGACGAGACCGCGGCACCGGGCTTCTCCCTCAGGTATGCCGCCCCCGAACAACTCGCCCCGGGGCGGTACGGCCCTGCCGGTGCACGGACAGACCTCTACCAGCTCGGCGTCGTCCTCTACGAACTCCTGACCGGAAGGCTCCCTTACGATGGCGACGGGCCGGGCGAATACTCGGCCGCCGTCCTGGAGGGGGCGCCTGTCCCCCCCTCGAAGGTCGACCCGGCCCTTGCGCGTTTCGACGCCCTCCTCCTCCGGTGCCTTGAAAAAGACCCGGAACAGAGGATATCGTCGGCCGGGGACTTCCTCGCCGCGTTCCGTGACGTCGAATGCTGAACCAATCGGTTCAAGCTCAGAACCGCCTCCATTTTCTTTATTTATCCCTCGGGTCGTCGACCTATGGTATGCAGCTGTCGGGAGACCGGCAGCACAGAGGATAGACCATGAAAGGAAAACTTGCAATCGGAGCGGCCCTCCTGCTCTGTCTTGCCCTGGTCTCGGTGGTTCCGGCCGCCGCAGCATCGGGTCAGGACGGAAAGATGGGTCAGCAGGCCTGCTGGCAGAACACCGTCCAGGAGAGCACATCCGCGGGCGCCTGTCCCTGTGCCGAAGAGGGCACCTGCCAGCAGTACAGGACCGCAAACCAGACGCGGTCTGCAAACTCCTCTGGTGCCGGCGTCTGTGACGCCACATGCGACCAGACCCGGAGCCGCCAGCGGCTTTGCTGAATCTGAACCCTGATAATTTCCCTGTCCTCTTTACGGAAGACAGGGTCCGATACACCTATTTTTTCACCTGTCCGCGCCCCTTACCTCGCGGGCGATGGAGCAGAAGTACATCCTCCCGGCAAAGCGCACGAAGGTCCGGGAGACCTCGACCTTGAAGACGGTGCCGTCCTTCTTCCTGTGGACCGAGACGACTCTCTCCTTCTTCCCGGGTTCGGCCCGCGCCCACATCTCCTCCCACTGCGGCGCGGTGACCGAGGGGTTGAGGCCGAAGATGGTGACGGCGATGATCTCGTCCTGACTGTAACCGAGGAGGCTGCATGCCGTCTCATTCGCCTTGTAGATCCTGCCGTCCCTGTCGAAGAGGATGATGGAGTCGGAGGCATGGTCGAAGGCGAAGGTGGTGAAGAGGAGTTCGCGCTCGATCTCCTCCTTCTCCGCGAGCACCTTCAGGAGCGTCCTGTTCGCCTCCTGGATCCCGGTGGTCCGCCCGGCGATGAGGCACTCCATGTTCTCGTGGTACTGCTCCAGCTGTTCCCTGCACTGCTGCAGTTCGGTGATGTCGGTGCCTGCCAGGTGGTAACCCCGGGCCCTCCCCCCATTCCCGAAGATGCCCCTGACCTGCCACCTCTCCCAGCCGAGGGTGCCGTCTGTCCTCACCGATCTGACCTCCAGGGCCGTGGTCGGGCTCTCCGGGGTGAGATAGATGAGCGCTGCCTTCATACGCTCCCTGTCGCCGGGCGGGAGGAGGGGGAGGAAGCGGAAACCTATCAACTGCTCTCGTGTCCGACCCGCGTACCTGCAGAATGACTCGTTGACGAACTCGAGGGTGAGGTCGGGTCTGGTATGGAGGACAAAGCCGGGGAGGTCCGCGGTGAGCGCCTCATACTGCTGCCGCGAGGCCTCCAGCGCCCCTGTCGCCTCTCTGCACGCGGTCTCGTCGATGAGCACGATGGCGCACCCGTCCTTCCCGGTGTCGAAGACCACCGGGACGAGGTGGACGCGGAGGTGGCGCCGTCTCCCGCGGATCACGGTAGCGGCGGGAAAAAGCGCCTGCGTCCCCTGCACAGCCTGACGGCATCGTTCAAGGAACTCGGGGGCCGTGAAGAGAGAATAGGGAAGTTCCTGGACTTTTTCGCCGTACAGTACCTCCAGCGGGCATTCGAGGAGGTCGAGGGCGCTCTGGCTCACCATCACCACCTCGTCCCGCCCGTCAACGACGACCGCCGGGTGGAGGGAGAAGTGGAGGAGGGCGGCGACTGGCATCCTCCGCGCGAGGAAGTAGGTCTTCGCGGTCCCGACCTTCCTGATGTCAGCCTCCCCCTTCTGGACGAGCATGTCCAGGTGCTTTGCGGCCGTGTTCCTGTGGAGGCCGAGAGCCCCCGCGATCTCGGTAATGGAGAGCCCTTTCGGATGTTTCCTGAGGAGTTCCCTGATTGTGATCGCGTCCCCGACCCTCTCTGCTGTGCTGCCCGGCATATGCACTGCATAGGTGTTGTGCAGAGCGAAGATTTATCATTATCTATCATGGAGAACTCTATATATGCACAGCAGAGTGGCCCGGAGAGGTCCGGGAGGTGGTGCTTATGGCAGAGACATTTGACGTGAAACTTGCCGGCAAGGTCTACATGCCCGACCCCGCGTACCGGGAACGCTCCTGGACCGGGGACTGGGAGACGGCGTACAAACGCTATCTTGACGACCCCGATGGCTTCTGGGCAGGGATCGCCGGTGAACTGGAGTGGTTCGCTCCGTGGGAGACGGTGCGCGAGTGGGACAACCCCTATGCCCGCTGGTTCACCGGGGCGAAGTTGAACATCACCCACAACTGCCTCGACCGCCACGCCGCCAGCGAACGGCGGAACAAGGTCGCCCTGATCTGGCGGGGCGAGGACGACGAGAACGAGCGTATTCTCACCTACCGCCAGCTCCACCGCGAGGTGATGCGCTTTGCGAACGCCCTCAAGGGCCTTGGCGTCGGGAAGGGGGACACAGTCTGCATCTACATGCCCCTTGTCCCCGAGCAGGTCGTCGCCATGCTCGCCTGCGCCCGTATCGGGGCGGTGCACAGCATCGTCTACGGCGGTTTCGGGGCCTCGGCCCTCAACACCCGTATCCGCGACGCACAGGCGAAGATCGTCATCACCGCCGACGTCGGCTTCAGGCGGGGCAAGAGGGTGCCCTTAAAGACCATCGTCGACGAGGCGGTCGTGAACGCGCCCTCTGTCGAGAAGATCGTCGTCCTGCGGCGGACGAAACCCGAGATCGAACTCTTCTCAGAGATGGAGGTGGACTTCGAGGAGATCATGGCGGCAGCCGCACCGTACTGCGAGCCCGAAGTGATGGACGCCGAGGACCCGCTCTTTATCCTGCACACGAGCGGGACGACAGGCACACCGAAGGGGATCGTCCACACCTCTGCCGGCTACATGGTCGGCGCCTACTATACGACGAAGTACGTCTTCGACTTGAAGGAGAACGACGTCTACTGGTGCACCGCCGATCCCGGCTGGATCACCGGCCACTCGTACATCGTCTACGGTCCTCTTGCCGCCGGCGCCACCGTGCTCCTCACTGAGACGACGCCCGATTTCCCCGACCCCGGCATCTGGTGGCGGATCGTCGAGGACTTTGGCGTGACCGTCTTCTACACCGCCCCGACGGTGATCCGGATGTTCATGCGGTTTGGCGAGGAGTGGCCGAACCGGTCCAACCTCGACACCCTCCGCGTCCTCGGCTCTGTCGGCGAACCCCTGAACCCCGAGGCCTTCGAGTGGTTCTATCATAATGTCGGGAAGGACCGCTGCCCGATCGTGGACACCTGGTGGCAGACCGAGACAGGGATGCACATGATCACGACGCTCGTCGGCGAACCGATGAAGCCAGGTTTTGCCGGCCGGCCTGTCCCGGGCGTGATGGCCGACGTCGTCGACAGGGAGGGCAACCCTGTCCCCCCGGGCATCGGCGGCCTCCTGGTGATCCGGGAGCCCTGGCCCTCGATGATGCGGACGGTCCACAACAACGACGAGCGCTACCGGAAGTACTGGACGACCGTTGACTCCCTGTACACCGCGGGCGACCTTGCGGTGAAGGACGAGGACGGCTATATCATGGTCCTCGGCCGGGCCGACGACATCATCATCGTCGCCGGGCACAACATCGGCACCGCCGAGGTGGAGTCAGCCCTCGTCTCCCACGAGGCGGTCGCCGAGGCGGCGGTGATCGGCATCCCGGACGCCGTCAAAGGGCAGGCGGTCAAGGCGTTCGTCATCCTGAGGCAGAGTTACAGGCCGACCGAGAAGCTGAAGGGCGACCTCAGCTACCATGTGCGGATGAGCCTCGGCCCGATAGCGATGCCGGCCGCGATCGAGTTCGTCGACGCCCTCCCGAAGACGCGGAGCGGCAAGATCATGCGGCGCGTCCTGAAGGCGAAGGAGATGGGGATCGACCCGGGAGACATCTCGACACTGGAGGACTGAAGGGGTGGCCGGAGAGGACCTGACTATCCTGGGCATGCGGGCAGAGCAGGGGCGCTGGGCCCTTGTCCTTACCGGCATGCTCATCAACCTCTGCCTCGGCTCCATCTACTCATGGAGCGTCTTCGTCGCCCCTCTGACCGGGCACTTTGCCGCGACCGGGACGGCGGTGACGGCGACCGGGATCCTTCTCCCCTTCTCCGTCTTTCTGGCGTGCTTTGCTATCGCCATGCCCTTCGCCGGGCGGTTCATCGAGGTGCGGGGGCCGCGGGTTGCCACGGTCGCGGGCGGCCTCCTGACAGGCCTCGGGTGGCTGCTCGCATCCTATGCCGGTTCGGTGCAGATGCTTGCCCTGATGTACGGCGTCGTCGGCGGCCTTGGGGTCGGGATCGCCTACGGCGTCCCGGTAGCGGTGGCGGCGCGGTGGTTTCCCGACATGCGGGGGCTTGCGGTCGGGCTCACGGTCCTCGGCTTCGGTTTCTCCGCTTTTGTGACAGCGAACGTTGCCGGGGCTCTCATCGGGGCGGTCGGTGTGATGGAGACCTTCCGCGTCTTCGGCGTCGCCTTCATCATTCTTCTTACTCTCTGCGCCCTGCCCCTCTCTTTCCCGCCGTCCGGGTGGAGCCCGAAAGGCTGGCACCCGCCCGACGGGGGAGGGGGTGCGGCCTCCGAGTACAGGCGGGAGGAGATGGTCAGGACACCGGCTTTCTTCGGCCTCTTTGTCTGCTACTTCATCGGCTGCCTTGCCGGTCTGATGGCGATATCCATCGCAAAGCCCGTCGGCACGGGAGTGGGGATCGAACCGGCCCTGGCGACCGCCCTTGTCGGTTTCTTCGCCCTCTTCAACGGCGGCGGCCGGCCGGTCTTCGGCGCCCTCACCGACAGGATCTCTCCCCGGAGGACGGCGATGCTCTCCTTCGTCCTGATCGGGGCGGCTTCCGCGGCGATGTGGCTGGCTCCCGCCGGATGGACTTACATTCCGGCCTTTGCCCTCCTCTGGGGCTGCCTCGGGGGGTGGCTTGCGATCGCCCCGGCCACCACCGCCCTCTATTTCGGGACCTCCGACTATCCCCGCTGCTATGGCGTGGTCTTTTTGGCCTATGGCGCCGGCGCCATTGCGGGCCCGCAGCTTGCAGGCTATGTGATGGCGGCGACAGGGAGTTATCTGGGCGTCTTTCCGCTCGTCACCCTCCTTGCGGCTGCCGGGTGTGCGGTGGCGTGGGTTTTCCTGAGGGGGCCGTGAGAGGTGGTCTCCCCATTTTTTTTGGGGGGCGGGCATGCCGGGGATATCCCGGCATCTCCCTGCCCTGCGTATATTTTTAGAAAAAAGGGCTTTGTAGAAATCCTCCTCCGTCGGTTGATAGTGCGTGCTGATCCTCTGCCTTCCCGTTCGCCGGGGGACTTTTGCCCCCGGACCCCCGCGCGAGGATTGGTCCCGGGAAGAAAGGGTCGGAGTCCTGAAGGAGGAGGCCATCCCGCCCCTATCGTAATGGCAGGGGGTATGGGGGGCGGCAGCCCCCCGGACCAGGCACTTCTGAACAGAATTTTTTCCCCTATCACGTCAGGAAGTACTTTCCCGCAAGGGTTTCTACAGGGCCGAAAAAAGAGAGGCTTCATCTCCTCCGTGCAAGGAGGAGGGCGGCAAATGCGGCCGCGAGGGCAGGGATGAAGAGGGCGACAGGGCTTTGCTGCGGGGTTGCGGGGACGCCGGCGGACGGTGCCCCGGTAGGTGTCTCTTCGACGGCGGCAGTCCGGGCCGATGCCCCCTCACTCTCCGTTTTCTCGGCAACGGCGATCGCGAAGTACGAGAAACCCGGCGTCTCCGCCACGTACAACGCCTCGCCGCTCTCCTCCTTCACGAACCTCGTCTTCAGGGAGGTCCAGGCGCCGTCATGATACCTGAGGAGGACGACATCGTGCGTGCCAGCACCATGGTCCTCCATCCATGCGAGGGGCACGGTGAAGGAGATTTCACCGCCCGTGAGACCGGCAGCGGTGACATGGAAGAGGAGGATCTTCTCGTATTCGTAGACCCTGGCCGCAGGCGGGGGGATCGCGGAGGGCAGGTCCGTCTTCTCGGCGACCACTATGGCACTGGTGAGGTCGGCGACCGAGGTCAGGTCGATCCTGGAGACCGCGGTCTGGCCCTTCACCGGGTACGAGGCCTCGTGGGAGGAGGCGTCCTGGTCCATCGGAGAGGAGGGCATGAAAGCGCCACCGCCTCCACCACCGCCTCCTCCTCCTCCGCCGCCAGCGGGTGCCGGTGCTGGTGTGGGTGTCGGTGTGGGTGTGGGCGTGGGCGTGGGCGGGAGAACGCCCACCAGATAGTGGTCGGCGGAGAGGACCAGCGGGCAGGTATCGTTGATGCCCGCGACGGCGTACGGCGTCTCCCCGATCCCGTCGCCATCGGCGTCGGTGCCTGCATAGTCGTCCCAGAAGTTGCCGAGGGCGTGTGTGAAGTAGGTACCGTTATACCGGTACGGGAACGGTGTGGTGGAGTTCAGGGCGACCAGACCCTCAAGGACGAGGTGGCCGCCGGTGTTGTTTGCAAAGGTGTTGTGCCAGAGGGCCGTATCGCCCGGCGTCGCGGCGGCAAGGAGTGCACCAAACTGGTTGTCGGCGATGAGCGAACCGGTGACGGTAGTTGCGGTAGTGTTGAGGGAGGATATCCCCGCGTACTCGTTGCCCGAGAAGGCGGAGGCATCGATGAGGATGTCGTCCGAACTCCCGAAGAACGCCCCTGCGTAATTGCCGGTGGCCGTGACATTCCTGACGGTGATGGCGGTGGAGTTGGCGACGATGAGGCCGACATAGGCACCGGAGAGGGTGAGGTCCTCCGCGGTGATGTTCCGGCACCCGAAGAGGTACACCATGCCGGCGTCTGCGGGCACGGCCGCGTCCTCCTGTCCTGTCCAGACACAGACCCGCTTGCCGTCGACAGTGGTCGTCTCGTCCACCGTGACCGTGCCCTCATAGCCCGGTACGGGGACGAGGCGGAAATTCCACCTGTTCCCGGCCATCACGGTCTCTGACACCTCGCCGTCCCGCACATCCTCGAGGGCAAGGCCTGTCCCGCCATTTCCGGTGGCGAGACAGTTCGTCAGCGTAAAGGACCCGGAGGAGGTGACGGCGATCCCGTCGGCACCGCTCCCGGAGACACTGCACTGGAGCAGGGCGGTCCCGGTGGTCTCATTGACCAGAATCCCGGTGTGACCGGCACTCCGGACGTCGGCACCGATGACGGAGGCATTCGAAGCGCCTTCAAGAGCAATGCCGTCGCCGCTGCACCCGGTCACCGTCAGGTCCATGAGCGTGGCGTTCTCACCGGTGACCACGACGCCGTCGCGTCCGCCGGTGAGAGTGATACCCCTGACGGTGACGTTCGCCCCGGTCAGGGTGAGTACGTCCCCGCCGTTGCCGTCAATGACAGGGTCGCCGCTCCCGACGAGGGTGAGCGGCCTGTCGATTACGATATTCTCTTCGTACACGCCGCTCCTGACAAGGATTACATCGCCGGGGAGGGCGGCGTCGACGGCCGCCTGGATGGTGGCATAGTCCTCGGGCACGCTGGCGGGATCGGCCGTGAAGGCCTTGATGCAGATATTGGTGTCAGGGATGATGGTGGTGAGGTCGTCCCACTGCACCCCGTCGTCACTCACGAAGCTCTCGCCGGTATGGGCCGTGGCCATGCTCGCGTAGCCTACAATCGGTTTCTCGACGACGAGAGGGTGGGTGTCGGTCGGCGCTGTGAGTTTGAGGGTCACCGAGAATCTATCGCCCGGGCCGAGGGGCACAGGTGTTGCGAGGGGAAGGGTGTGGTAACCGGGGAGCACCATCGTCCCGTCTGCGGCATAGACCTGACAGGAGGTGTTTCCCCCGATGAGGTGGACGCTGGCCTCATACGCCGTGCCGGGCTCGCGGGTGAAGAAACTCACCGCCTCCAGATCCTCGTAGCGCTCTGCGGTGAAGACGTTCCTGCCATGCATCGTGGTCGAGGCGCCGGTGCCGACGCTGGTGGTCCATCCGAGGGGGTCGTACTGGTAGAGATGGTCGTGGGTCTCGACCGGTTCACCGGTGAAGAGCACGGTCGCCGTGGCCAGACCGGTGCCGATATGCTCTGTCTCGGGGTTCTTGAAGCGGCCGATACTCCGGTCGTAATACGAGATATAGAAGTAGCCGTTGTCCCCCGACGAGGTGCCCCACGAGTTCCTGGCGATGAAGGCGCCGTCGCCGGGCGGAGTCTCGACGAAGTTCTCCGCAGAGTAGGTGTCGTTCCACCCGACGAGGAGGACGGCGTGGCCGCCGTCGATCTTTGCGGTGCTATTCTCGGGGAAGTAGTATGTCGTGGCCTTCGGCCCGAAGAAGGTATAGTTTACCAGGAAACCGGCATAGAGGCCGCCTTCCTCCTTGATCGCCGTCTTGATCAGGTCGTTGTCGAGGGGACCCGACCGCGGCGGGAGGAAGGTGACGTTCTGGACATGCATCACTGACACAAGACCGGGAGGCGATGTTGAGGACGGAACGGGAAGGAGGTACGGGTCGTCCGTCTCGTCCACCGGTCCCGACCACCGGGAGAGGTAGGCCGTCGACATGAAGGGGTTGCCTCCGTCGCAGGGCTCACTATCGAAGCCGTGCGTGTTCTTCAGGTTATTTTCCGAGAGGTCCCACTCACCGAAGCCATCGGTGAGGAGAGCAGACTCCAGGGACCCGAGAGAGGCAAAGGCCCAGCAAGACCCGCACTCTCCCTGGTCCTTCACTGCGGTGACGCGGCCTTCGTCGGCGAGGTTGAAGTACGGTTCAGAGGGTGGTTCTGCCGTCGCAATGATGGAACCACCAGACCAGACAGGGGTGTCGGGTGCAGGGATCAGGGTGTTCGGATAGAGGGGATGTTCGTCCTCCGGCGTCCCGGGAGCGGGTGCGGCCGCAAGGAATACGGACTCCCCGGGAGGTGCCGCCTCCTGCTCATCCATATACTGAACAAAATCAGGATTCAATGGGGCGGTCTCGATATCGACGGCCCCTGCCCCCTGCACGACGGGGGGGGCAAGACACAGGCAGAGAAGAAGAATAACTATGGTCGGCAGGTGCTGGTTGGTCATGGGTCTCATCTCAGGCTGATCAATATAAATGGGAATATGTGATAAAAAATCGACTGTTTTACGTTAAAAATAAAATATATGCAATAATTGTTCAATATTGGCTGAATAAAAAAACAGAAACTTGCATATATTACGATGCCTGAATAAACAGATTTTCGACCCCCACGCCCCGATCGCACAGGCCGAGAGAATAGAACAAATATCCTGGATGGCAGGGGATCGTATGCATTTCATTTCACAAGAAAATACATTGTGTCGCCTTTAATTTGTTATACATCGTCATAATGGCATTAAAAAAATAAAAAAATCTTTTGCGCTCCGCAGTATCCCGTAACTGAGTGGTCCGCGTTTTTCATCTCGATAACCAGAACGACGTGCCGAAACATCCATATCCCGGACTGCACCATCCCCCTCCATGACAGACCCTCGACCCTTCCTTGTCGGCGGGGAGTGGCGGACGAGCGAAAAAATCCTTGACGTCCGTTCTCCCTACGACGACTCCCTCGTCGGCACCGTCTGCCTCGCCGGGGCGACAGACGCAGAGGACGCCGTCCGCTTCGCGCGGCACGGCTTCGAGCGGACCCGCAGACTCCCGGCGCATGAACGGATCCGTGTGCTCCGGCGCCTTGCCGGTCTGATCGATATCCGGAAAGATGAGATCGCGGAGACGATCACCCGTGAGGCCGGGAAGATCGCCGCCCTGGCCAGGGCCGAGGTGGAACGCGCTGTCGAGACGATCATCCTCTCCGCTGAGGAGGCGGGGCGGATCTACGGCGAGGTGATCCCCCTTGACCTCACCCCTGCCGCAACCGGCAGAACTGGTTATCTCCGCCGTGTCCCTCTCGGCACGGTTCTTGCGATCACCCCCTTCAACTTCCCCTTCAATCTCGCCTGCCACAAGATCGGTCCGGCGGTCGCCGCCGGTAATGCCGTCATCCTCAGACCGTCCTCAAAGACCTCGCTCTCCGGCCTTATTCTGGGCGAACTCCTCGTCGAAGCAGGGTACCCCGAAGAGGCCGTCTCGGTCGTCCCGTGCACCACCGATATCGCGGAGTGGATGGTGCAGGACGGCCGGATCGCATACCTCTCCTTCACCGGCAGCCCGGCCGTCGGCTGGCACCTCCGCGAGATCTCCGGGAGAAAGCGTGTCGGCCTCGAACTCGGCGGGAACGCCGCGGTGATCGTGGACGCGGACGCTGACCTCCCCTATGCAGCGGAGAGGATCGTGCAGGGAGGTTTTTCCGGTGCAGGTCAGGTCTGCATCTCTGTCCAGCGGGTCCTCCTCCACCGGTCGGTGTATGCACAATGCCTGGAGATGATCCTGGAACGGACCGGCGCTCTCAGGACCGGCGACCCCCGCGACCAGACCGTCGACGTGGGCCCGATGATCTCGGAGGAGGCTGCTGCCGCGGCCGAGAAGAAAGTGCGGGAGGCCGTCTCTGGTGGTGCGACCGTCCTCGCCGGGGGGACGCGGGCCGGCACACTCTTTGCCCCCACCATCCTCACCGACACGCTCCCGACGATGCGGGTGAATGCCACGGAGATGTTCGCTCCCGTGATCACCATCACGCCTTTCGATGATTTTGCGGCCGCCCTTGCGCTGGCGAACGACTCCCCCTTCGGTCTCCAGACCGGCATCTTCACCAACCGCCTCGAACGCGCCTTTCATGCCTTCGATGAGTGCGAGGCCGGCACCCTTGTCGTCAACGACGTCCCGACCTTCAGGACCGACGCCATGCCCTATGGCGGGGTGAAGGCGTCAGGGTCGGGCAGGGAGGGGCCGAGGTATGCGATCGAGGAGATGACCGAGCCGCGGCTGATGGTCATGAACAGGCGGGGGTGACCTGACCCTCAGGCCCGGTCCGGGACAGTCGCCGGCTTCTGCACTATCCGGTATCCTTCCTTTGGAACCCGGATCTCAAAGCGTGCACATTTTTCGCATTCTCCTGTCTCTCTGATCTCGATGCCGGTGATCGCCAGGATCTCCCTGCAGAGGAAGAGGCCGAGGCCGGTGTTGTTCCCGTACCCCCGCCTGAAGATCTTCTCCTTCTCGCCTTCTCTGACCCCGATGCCATTGTCCTCCCAGACGATGCTCATGGCTCCGTCCTCCTCTATCCTGGTGGTGACCCTGACCTCCGTGACCCGGATCCCGTGCCTGACGGCATTGTCGAGGAGATTGTAGAAGACTCTCCCGAAGAGGGGGTCGGCGTACACCTCAAGCCTCCGGATCTTCGTTGTGATCGTGATGTCATCCTGCCTGAGCCTGGCGACCTGCCACCTGACATCGAGCCACTGGGGTTCCCGCACGCCGAGGTCCTGGTAGTCGCGGGCGAACTCCAGCTGCTCCCTGATATTCTGCGCCGAAAATTTCATCCGGCTGAGGCTCTCCATGACCTCCGTTTCCCTGCACTCCTCCTCGGCGATCTCCAGGTATCCGAGGAGGACGGTGAGCTGGTTGAGGATGTCGTGGCGGGTGATGCTGTTCATGATCGTGAGCTTCCCGTTGATCCTGGCAAGCGACTCCGAGTAGCGTTTGAGCTCCTCGGCATGGTATTCAAGTTCTTTCTCAAGGATCAGTCGTTCTGTGAGGTCTGTCAGCAGGACGAGCGCGGCTTCCCTGTTTCTGAAAGTGATGGGAGCGACCCGCAGCGTCGCCTGCAGCACATCGTCTGTTGCGCTTCTGATGCCGATCTCGAATGACCTGCGTTTTTGTCCGGTGAATGCGTCCCGTACAGCGGTATCGAAGTCCGGCAGCGAAGACTCCGCTATGAAGGTCCGTAGCGTCTTCCCTGTCAGGGCGCCCCCCGTGCATCACAGGGCGGCCTCCGCGGCAGGGTTGGCGAAGATGATCTCCCCATCCCGTGTCAGCACGATGATATACTCCGGAAGACCGTCGATCAGTGCCCTGTTGAGGTCTGCACTCTCGTGTGCCGCGGCCTCGGCCTGCTTCCTTTCAGTGATGTCGCGGAGGGTGACCGTGATCGCTTTCTTTTCTTTCCAGGTGATGGTGCTGCTGAGGCCTTCGACCTGCCGCACCTCTCCCGAGGGGGTGACAAAGGTGTACTCTGCGGGAATACTATCTGACCCTCCGCGTACGCTCAGCAGATCCCTGAAGATGGCATGTGCCAAGTCCTGGTGAACGAACTCCAGGATGTTCCTCCCGACACAGTCGTCGGTCGACGGGAGGCCTACCAGTTCGCACGCAGCCCTGTTTGCGTACCTGACAGTGCCGTTTTCGCTGAGGATCAGGACGCCGTCACGGATAGCCTCCAGGAGGGTGGTGAAGAAATGTTCCCGTTCCTTCAGGTTCTTTTCTACCTCTTTCTCTTCGGTGGTGTTGCTGAAACTCCATACCCTGCCCGTGATCTCGCCGTTGATCGTCTGGGGCCGGGTAAAATATCCGATGGTCCCGTTGTCAGTTTTGTCTGCAATGGCCTGGAATAATGGTTCACTTCGATTCGCGGATTGATCCGGGATCTGCTGCTCTGCGGCAATACTGCTGAGGCATGAGAGCAGGGCTGTCGGCCTGCCCTCGCTATCCTGAGAGTCTGATGCCCTGTTCCTGTCATCGAAATCGTCAAAGAAGATGAAGGGAGTATGACATCCACTCTCCCGTGCCGCCTGCAGGAGGTCGACCCCTTTCATGTCCGGCATTTCACGACCCGAAAGAATGATATCAAAAGGCTGTTTTTTCAGGAGATTGAGGGCTTCCTCCCCGGAACGCAATGTCGTGACTGAAACATCGCCTTTTTCTTCGAGGTCTCGACGGATATGGTCGATTGCCCCGGGTTTGTCATCGACACAGAGAAGGGATATCATTGGGTTCGCCGGTAGAGTGTGGGATACGGAGATGGAGATTTTACATATATCTGTATGGTGTGATATTTATACATTGCAATCATGTGCCCCTTCTTGTATCCCATGTATCTGGTTTTTTTGTCTTGAAGATCCGTCACAACCCGGCCATTATGCCCATGTTTTGTCTCTGGCCCTGAAGGGGCGGGAGGAGACCCTTCTTCATACACGCACCGGCATGCCGGTTGTCCGGTCTCGACCGAGTGGCCAGACCGTGGCATATGTCCTCCTGCGGGGAGGAGGAGGGGAGAAAATGCGAAAAAGAGTGGTTATGGTGCTATCAGGTGCAGGTGTCGTGCCTTGACACGTCTTCGAGAGGTGCGAGACAGGCGCTGATTTTCTTCCTGATGTCGCGGCTGATCCGGTCCTTCACCGCCCGGGGCATCTCCCCTGTCCCGTCGAGGGCGTCGGTGATGATGCCGACGACGTCCTCTGTCATCTCCTCCGGGTCGAGTGCGTCAGGGTCGAAGTATGCCCCGTCGTCGTCCTCCTCTTCGTCTTCGTCCGGGTCGTACAGGGCTTCGTCCGTCCTGTCAGAGAAATAGACCTCGATGTCCTCCCTGATCCTGTCCCGGAGTTCTCCGGACACGTGGTCAGAGAAGTCCCGGCGATAATAGTCATCGAGGACCGCGTTCACGTCGGGGGTGCAGTCCTCATACTGCTGCCAGTCGACAGTGGTCATACTCTCCCCTTCTTTTTCGTCCGGATATTTTTTGCGAATCTCTTCTGCCAGCATGCCGGCCCGGACCGCTGCCTTCATCCTCTCCCGGCGGAAAATCCCTGTATGAACGATGACCCTCTGACTGGTGCCACCTGCCCCTTCTGCGACCCCTCTCCCGCCGACATCGTCGTGCAGAATACTCTCGCCTACGCGAGGGCCGACGCCTTCCCGGTGAGCCCGGGCCACACCCTCATCGTCCCCTTCAGGCACGTCTCTTCCTTCTTCGAGGCGACGGAGGCGGAACGGGTCGCTCTCCTCGACCTCCTCTGTCGTTGCCGGGATGCCCTGGAGGAGAGGTACCACCCTGACGGGTGGAATATCGGCATCAATGTCGGCCCTGCCGCGGGGCAGACGGTGCCCCACCTCCACATCCACCTCATCCCCCGCTATGCCGGCGACGTCCCCGACCCCCGCGGCGGTGTCAGGGGTGTGGTCCCGGAAAAAAAGATGTATTGATCTGTTCAGGAGATCGAGACGCTCCAATTCCCATCTGAGATGATGTTCAGATCTGATGAAGGATTTCCGGGCCATTCCCGGATCAATCGCTCGCGCCAGAAACCGGCAATGAAATGAATCTGGCCGACGGAGATCAATGGAATGCTCTATAGACAGATACCATCATCAGGGGAACCTCTCCCCGTCCTCGGCATGGGCTGCATGCGCCTGCCAGAGACGCCTGAGGGCCGCATCGACGAGGGGGCGGCCGTCGCCCTGATCAGGGCGGCGATCGACGGCGGGGCGTCGTACATCGATACGGCGGTGCCCTATCACGGAGGAGAGTCGGAGGGTGTCGTCGGCAGGGCCCTTGCCGACGGGTACCGCGAGAGGGCCTTACTTGCAACGAAATTGCCCGCAAAGAGGGTGGAGTCCCGCGATGACATGGATCGCCTTCTGGACGGGTCTCTCCGGCGCCTCGGCACCGATCACCTTGACGCCTACCTGATCCACGCCCTGACGAAGAGCAGGTGGAACAGACTCTGGGACCTGGAGGTCGACCTCTTCCTCGATGAGGCGAAGGCCGACGGGAGGATCCGGTACGCCGGGTTCTCCTTCCACGACACTGCCGATGCGTTCCGGGAGATCGTCGACGCGTACGCCTGGGACCTCTGCCAGGTCCAGTACAACTATCTCGACACCGGCTACCAGGCCGGGACCGCGGGCCTCAGGTACGCCGCGGAGAAGGGCCTTGCCGTCGTCGTGATGGAACCCCTCAGGGGCGGCATGCTTGCCGCGCCGCCCGCCGGGGTCGGGGAGATCTTCGCCGCCGCCCCGGTCACCCGGAGCCCTGCCGCATGGGGCCTCCGCTGGGTCCTCGACCACCCTGAGGTGACGACCGTCCTCTCCGGCATGAACGCGCCGGTGCAGCTTGCAGAAAACCTCGCGGCCGCGGAAGAGGGCCTGCCCGGATCTCTCTCCCCCGACGAGCACGAGACCGTCCGGAGAGTTCGGGACGCATTCAGGGAGAAGATCCGCGTCCCCTGCACCGCCTGCCGGTACTGCATGCCCTGCCCCGGCGGCGTGAACATCCCCGAGTGTCTTGCCCGCCTGAACGACATCGCCCTCTTCGGCGATCACGAGCATGCCGCGTTCTTCTACCGCCACGTCCTCGGCGACACGGGTTACGCCTCTCTCTGCGCCGAGTGCGGGGCCTGCGAGGAGATCTGCCCGCAGGGGATCGGGGTGATCGATCACCTCCACGAGGTCGCCGACCTCTTCGGACGGTAAGGGATATGAACCCCTGACGCCACTCGTGCGATCGGAGACATGAGATGAAAGTCGTCGCATTCAACGGGAGTCCCAGGAAGGACGGGAACACCGCCCGCCTTCTGGTGGCCGTCCTCACAGAACTTGAGAAGGAAGGCATCGAGACCGAACTCATCCATATCGGCGGGAAAAAAGTTCACGGCTGCACGGCCTGCGCGAAATGTTTCGAGAACCGGGACGGACGATGCGTCATCGACGACGACGTCGTCAATGACTGCATCGCGAAGATGGCAATCGCCGACGGGTTCATCATCGGGTCGCCGACCTATTTCGCGGACGTCAGCACCGAGACGAAGGCCCTCATCGACCGCGCCGGCTATGTGGCCCTCGCCAATGGCGGCATGTTCACCCGGAAGGCCGGTGCGGCCGTCGTCGCCGTCCGCCGCGCCGGCGCCGTCCGTGCCTACGACACCATCAACCACCTCTTCGGGATCTCGCAGATGGTCACGGTCGGTTCGTCGTACTGGAATATCGGCATCGGGCTTGCGCCGGGCGACGTCGAGAAGGACGAGGAGGGCCTGCAGACGATGCAGACCCTGGGAAAGAACATGGCCTGGCTCCTGAAGAAGATCCGGGCCTGAGAGATTACAGGATCCCGAACCAGACGGTGTACGAGATGAGAACCATCGCGACGAGGGCGACGACAAGTCCTTTGTACAGGCACCCCGGGCAGATCTGGATCCGGCATCCCACACACTCGGGACAGAAGCCCTGCCCGCAGATCCGGCACCGGCCGGTGATGGTGTTTTCCGGGTGGCGGTCACACCTTTCCATGCCGCCTCCTCTCCGCGGTTCCAGATAAATGTGCCGGGAACACATACTATCGACTCCCATGACACGAACGCACTTTGCCGTAGAACGCCTCGCATTCCATCCTGATAGCCTGCCCGACTGCCCGCACTGCTGGCTTCTCGTCCGGGGAGGGGATGTGCTCTGCCGTGAGGACGGGTCGCCCATCCTTTCGTCCCTGCCCGACGGCATCGACCCTCTGGGTGCGGTCCCTCTCGGTGCCCTCGACGGCGTGTCCTTCTCTGCTCTCGGGACAGAGGCCGTCCCCACCCCTTTCAGGCCGATCCCCCTGCGCGACCTCTTCGGTCGCGTGGACGGGGAGACCCTCGCCATCGCGGGGAGGGCCGTGCACCTCGTCCGCTTCGACGAGGAGAACCGTTTCTGCGGCAGGTGCGGGGGGCCGACCGTCTGGAAGGAGGACGAGGTGGCGAAGGTCTGCACGCGGTGTGGCGGCGTCGTCTACCCCCCGGTGACCCCTGCCGTGATCGTCCTGATCAGGAGGGGCCGGGATATTCTCTTCGTGCGTTCGCCCCGCTTCCCTCCCGGACGCTACTCCCTCGTCGCCGGCTTCGTCGAACCAGGCGAGACCCTCGAGCACGCCGCGGCGCGGGAGGTCGCCGAGGAGACGGGCGTCTCCATCGAAGGCCTCCGCTATGCCGGGAGCCAGCCCTGGCCCTTCCCCCACTCCCTGATGGCCGGTTTCTTCGCCGAGTATGCAGGCGGCGAGGTGCGGCCCGACGGCGTGGAGACCGAGGAGGTGCGGTGGTTCTCCCCCGACGCCCTGCCCGACCTCCCCGGCAAAATGAGCATTGCGTGGGCCCTGATCGAGAGGCACCTCAGGGACGACTCCCCTGATCCCCCCGACCCGCGTGGGTGACTATAATTTTCTCGAAGACCGATCTGATCTAGGGAACAGCTCCGGACCCGTATTTTTATGGTGCACCACAATGACCGATTCAGTAGTTGACAGTATCCTTGCGGCCCGTTACCTCCGCAAGGGCGAAAAAAACTTCGACGACATCTGCCGGCGGGTGGCGACCGCACTCGCCCGTGACGATGCCGAGAAGGAAGAGTATTATGACGCCATGCGCTCCCTCTCCTTCCTCCCGAACTCCCCCACCCTGATGAACGCCGGCACCGAACTCGGCCAGCTCTCGGCCTGCTTCACCCTCCATGTCGGCGACTCGATCCCCGAGATCTTCCATGCCCTGGAATGGGGGGCCCTCATCCACAAGAGCGGCGGCGGCACAGGCTACAACTTCTCCCATATCCGCCCGGAGGGCGCGCCCGTCCAGTCCACGGACGGCGTCGCCTCCGGCCCCATCTCCTTCATGAAGGTCTTCAACGCCGCCACCGACGTGATCAAGCAGGGCGGCCGCAGGCGCGGGGCCAACATGGGCATCCTCAATGTCTGGCACCCCGACATCCTGCGCTTCATCCACGCGAAGAACGTCGAGGGCGAACTCTCGAACTTCAACATCTCGGTGATGGTCAATGACCGGTTCATGGAGTTCGTCGAGTCCGGACAGCTCCAGAAGGTCTGGCTCACCCACCCGTACACCGGCGAGGAGATCACGGTCGGCGCCATCTGGAACGGCATTGTCGACGGTATCTGGCGGAACGGCGAGCCCGGCGTCCTCTTCTACGACGAGATCAACAGGGAGAACCCGACACCGCAGCTCGGGCCCATCGACACCACAAACCCCTGCGTCACCGCGGACACCTGGGTCATGACCGCGGAAGGGCCCAGGCAGGTGCGTGACCTGGTCGGCCGCCGTTTCGACGCCGTCATCTGTGGTGTCGCCGTCCCCTCAGGGTCAGACGGTTTCTTCCCGACCGGGACAAAGGAGGTGCTCTGTCTCCGTACCCGGGAGGGCTACCGCCTGCGGCTCACGGCCGACCACCCTGTTCGCCGGGTCTCCTCCCTCACCAGGTATAGCATGGCGAGCGAGTGGGTCAGGGCTGGCGACCTTGCCCAGGGAGACCGCGTCCTCCTCCACGACCACCACACTCTTGCCGGATGGGAGGGCGCCCTCACCGAAGAGCAGGGCTATCTCCTCGGTCTGCTTGTCGGCGACGGCACGCTGAAAGCAGATGCCGCCGTCCTTTCTGTCTGGACAGGCGCCGGCGCCCGGTCGGTCATGGCCCATGCCGAGACCTGTGCCGGAACCCTCGATCACCGCTCCGACTTCTCCGGTTGGTTCCCGGTGGAGGGACGGGACGAGTTCAGGCTCAAACGTGCGGCGGTCCGCGACCTTGCCACGGCGATGGGGATGGCGCCCCGCGCGAAGGTCATCACCCCTGCGATCGAGCAGGCCTCCTCGGCCGGGTATCGCGGTTTTCTCGCCGGCCTCTTCGATGCCGACGGCTCGGTGCAGGGCACACCCGCGAAGGGCGTCAGCGTCAGGCTCTCCCAGAGCAGTCGCCCGGTCCTTCTCGCAGCCCAGCGGATGCTCCTCCGCCTCGGCATCAGGAGTACGATCTACCGGCGCCGCCCCGCAGGCCTCAGTCTCCTCCCTGACGGTCGCGGCGGTGCGAGGCCGTACAGGGTGCGGCAGCAGTACGACCTTGTCGTCAGCGGGGAGAACCTCCTGACTTTCCGTGACCGCGTCGGGTTCAGGGGCGAAGAGAAGGCCGGGAAACTCGACGACCTCCTCTCGTCGTATTCCCGGAGCCTGAAGAGGGAGCGCTTTGTTGCGACCGTGGCGTCGGTCGTCCCGGACGGCACTGAAGAGGTCTATGACGTCCAGGTACCTGGTGCGAACACTTTCGACGCGAACGGGTTTGTGGCTCACAACTGCGGTGAACAGCCGCTCCTCCCCTTCGAGTCCTGCGTGCTCGGGTCCATCAACCTGGCGAAGTTTGTCAGGGACGGCGCCATTGACGAAGAAGCACTGAAGGGGATCACCCGCATGGCCGTCCGGTTTCTGGACGCGGTCATCGACAGGAATGTCTTCCCGATCCCGCAGATCGAGGAGGCGACGAGAAAGACGAGGAAGGTCGGCCTCGGCCTGATGGGCGTCCACGACGCCCTGCTGATGCTTGGCCTGCCGTACGACTCCGACGAGGGCCGGGCCGTCTGCGACCGGGTGATGGACCTCATGACCAGGACCGCGGTCGAGGAGTCGCACGCCCTCGCCGCGGAGAAGGGCACCTTCCCGGCCTTCGAGGGGAGCATCTGGGACGAGTATGCGATGCGGAACGCCGCGCTCACCACGATCGCCCCCACTGGCACCATCTCCCTCCTGGCCGGGTGTTCCTCAGGGATCGAGCCCGTCTTCTCCTATGCCTACACCCGGAAGAACACCGTGGGCAAGACCTTCGTGATGCTCCACCCGCTCTTCGAGGCCGAACTGCGGCGGGTCGTCGGTGGTATGGGCCTCGCCCCCGAGGAGACGGAGAGCAGGGTCAGAGAGGTGATCGACCACGTCCACGAGGCCGGTACGATCCGGGACGTCGCCTGGCTCCCGGCGTCCTTCAGGCACCTCTTCAGGACTGCCATCGACATCGACTGGCGCGACCATGTGCGGATGCAGGCGGTCTTCCAGCAGCATGTCCACGCCTCCATCTCGAAGACGATCAATATGCCCAATGCCGCGACCCGCGAGGAGATCGCGGAGGCCGTCCTCATGGCCTGGAAGAGCCACCTCAAGGGCATGACCATCTACCGGACAGGCAGCCGCGAGGACGTTGTTCTGGCGCTCAAGGAGAAGAAGCCGGCCGCCGAACCCGGGCCTGTGCCTGAACAGAAGGCGGCCCGCCCGAAGGAACTCTCCGGCAAGACCTATCTCTGCCAGTCAGGCTGCTGCCGGCTGTACATCACCGTCAACCTCATGGACGGGAAACCCTGGGAGGTCTTTATCAGGACGGTCGGGAGCGGCGGCTGCGAGGCGAACTCCAATGCCCTTGGCCGGGCGATCTCCACCGGCCTCCAGAATGGCGTGCCGTACCAGAAGTTCGTGCGGCAGTTTGCGAAGGTAAACTGCATTGTCGCCCTCAAGAACCCCGTGGCCGAGGGTCTCTCCTGCGCTGACGTCGTCGGTAAGTGTATCGACCTCGCGGCCTCGAAGCAGACGATCACCACCCTCGACACCTGGAAGATCGCCGACGTCACCGGCACGAAGAAGAACCTCTGCCCGGAGTGCGGGGCTGAACTCGACTTCGGCGAGGGCTGCAATCAGGGGATCTGCAAGAACTGCGGCTGGAGCGGCTGCAGTTAAATCCCTTTTTTTGCCGCGCACGATACCAACCCTTATATACCCTGTCCGTCTACTTTCAGCCGGGAGTTTTATGGCCGGGCAGAATACTATCGGTGCTGTTGCCGTTACATCAGGGGACAAAATAAAGTACGTCGTCCTTGACCAGCCTCTTTTCGAACTGCTGGCCCAGATCAGGTCTGCGCCCGATAGCGAGTGGGAGCATGACCTCTGCCGCTGTCTCCGGGCTGCCGATTTCGGGTCGTCTGTCGTGCACGTCGAAGACGAGCGCCTGGAACCCCTCTTTGCGGCGCTGGAAAGGTACCTTGCGGCCGCAGCGCCCGAACGCCCCTCGCCCTGACCCTTTCCTCAGTCGAACCCCCTTACCGCCCCGACGGCGAGGACGATCACCGGCACCATCTCCAGCCGTCCGAACCACATCAGGAAGATGAAGAGCCATTTCGAGACCGGACTGATCTCGGGGTTTGCAAAGCCGGTGGAAAGCCCCACATTGCACATCGCCGAGACGGCCTCGAAGATGACGTCTGCCACCTCGAAAGGTCCGGCGGCCTGGAGGTGGAGGAGGATGAGGCTTGCAAGAAAACCGGTGAAGATGAAGAGGAAGATGGTGAGCATCGTCTTTGCCACCGCGAACTCGGCGACCCTGTGAGGTATGATCCGGCCCTCATACCGGAAGGGCACGATCGCCCTGCTCGAGTGAAAGATACGCCTGAACCACCAGACAAGGCCGTCGAAACCGGTGATGATCCGCCCGATCTTCATCCCGCCCGAGGTGCTCCCGGAGGAACCGCCGATGAGCATCAGCAGGGTAATGAAAAGGACAGTCGCCCCTGTCCATTCGAAGGGGTTTGCGTTCTGGAAACCGGTGCAGGTGATGGCGCTCGTCACCATGAAGAGGGACTGGCGGAGGGCCGTCGGGATGTCGAGGAGGTTCTTCGTCACCAGGTCGAAGGCCGTGACCAGGGTGCCGGTGGCGACGAGGAGGAAGAGCACCCGCGCCTGCGGGTCTTTCAGGATGTGGACCCGCCGGTGGCTGTGGATCATCAGGTAGTAGAGCTTGAAGGGGAGAGCGCCGGCGAGCATCACCGGGACGACGAGCATTTCGAGGAGGACATTGTTGTAGTAACTGATACCCGCGGTGTGGACGGAGAAGCCGCCTGTGGCGAGGGAGGTCATGGCGATGTTGACGGCGTCCCAGAGGGAGACCCCGGAGAGGAGGATGAGAGCGGTCGAGAGTGCCGTGATCAGGATGTAGATCTGCCACATGTTCGCCGCCGTCGCCACGACGCCCGGCATCAGGGACTCAGACCTCCCTTCGTACCTGTACAGCCCTCTCTGGAGGGTGCCCGACCGCCGGGAGAGGGCGACGGTGAAGGCGACGATCCCGATGCCGCCGAGCCACTGCATGAAGGACCGCCAGAAGAGGAGGGTCTTTGGCGTCTTGTCCACGTCGGTGATGAGGGTGAGGCCGGTGTCGGTCCATCCCGACATGGCCTCGAAGACGCTGTCGGTGAAGGGCATGTGGTGGCCGACCATGAAGGGAAAGGCGCCGATGAGGGCGCAGACGAACCATATGCAGGCGACGGCGGCGATGGCCACCGAGAGGTGCGCCTCCCCTTGCGGTGCCTGCAGGGGCGAGAGCAGGCCACCGATGATGAAAAATGCGAGGGGTGCGGTCGCCATCGCGGGGAGGAGGCTCCATTCGCGGTATATGACCCCGACGAGGAGGGGCGTGAGGCAGACGAGACCGATCAGGAGGAAGATCCTGCCCATGTCCGGGAGGATCGTCGCGATCTGGTCCCTGCCGCGCATGGTACCCGCTTCCCTCCCTGTTTTTTCATCAACTTTCCGGTGAAGATGATCGCCGCGGTGAAGGAATACGACGGCGAATCCCCGCGCCAGAATTCGTCCGGATGATATCTATGAAAAACGAAAAGAAAGAGATCAACACGTTCCGCTTCGTGAAATTGCCACAACCTGTCATTGGATGAGGAACGAGTCTATATTTTACAATGAGGTCATCCCAAAACTGATCCGAACCTTCATGCACGCCGACGAAAGGACTCACATTCGGTTCTGAAAAATCCTGTTCTTGCGTTTTGTCCGGGGGGTTTCACCCCCCGATCCCCCCATCATTGCGAGAGGGGGTGGAGGGCAATCTCCTTCATCAGGATCTCTCTTCCCCGACCCTATCCTGTTTCGGGGGTCCGGGGGCATCAGTCCCCCGGCAGAGAGGTAGGGGAAGACAGGGGTTTCGCACGATTCTTCAGGGAATTCAGGAAGATATCGACCAGAACATGATATTCTCTCCCGATCCCTGCATGCAGAGATGGGGGGAATGAACGAGAGTTTTGGGATATGTTCAATGTATTTCCGATACGAGTTGTATTGAACTACAGAGTGAATCAATTCAACCCAAAAAACAATGAGGTCAGGCAAAGGTACGGAGTGAGCATCTTAAAAAACGGTTTTCATTTCTCAAAAGGGCTTCAAATCACAATAAGTGTCCCTTTTTTGTTAAAGTGATTAATGCCATATTATATGAAATCGGAATGTTTATTATTTTTAATTTTAATATGAAATACGCGATGGCCATAAGAGAAAATCTTTCGGCAATTCAGTCCTCTTTCCAGTCTATTTTTAAGGAGCGGGACGATGAAATCCGGGGAGCGCTCCTTGGAATAGTATCCGGAGAACATGTTCTCTTCCTCGGGCCACCGGGAACAGCCAAAACATACCTGGCCTACACCATCTGCAAGTCGATCGAGGGGGGCACATTCTATTATTATCTGCTCACTCGCTTTACAACGCCCGATGAAATATTCGGCCCTCTTTCGCTGAAAGCCCTCGAACAGGATGAATTCCGGCGTAATATTGACGGATACCTGCCGACTGCGCATATCGCCCTTCTCGACGAAATCTTCAAGGCAAACAGTTCCATCCTCAACAGCCTTCTGACCATCCTGAACGAGCGAAAGTTCCACAACGGGAAAAATATTCTGGATGTCCCGCTGCTCTCGGTCTTTGGTGCATCAAATGAACTCCCGGAAGAGGATGAAAATCTCGAAGCCCTGTATGATCGTTTCCTGTTCCGGTACTCTATCGACTACATTCAGGATGAAAAGAACTTTTTCGAATACCTCACCGGAAGCAGCGACGGCTTTACGCCCTCCACAACACTGTCGGTCCAGGATATCAATGCCATCCGGAAGAAAGCGCAAGAATTACCTGTTGACCCGGACGTCCTGGACAGCATTTTAGCGCTCCGGAAGGAGTTGTGGTCCATGGATATTCACATTTCAGACCGTCGGTGGAAGAAGATCCTTCATGTACTGAAAGTCGCGGCCGCAGCAAATGGTGATGCGAGCGTCAACCGCACAATGCTCCCTCTGCTCCAGCATATGCTCTGGATAGTTCCCGATCAACGAGAGCAGATCAGGAAACGTATTCTGGACGTGGCCGTTTCCGGTGGAATAGACACGTACCAACTGGGTGGCGAGGTGAGCGACTTCGACAAAATAAGTCGGTCCGTCCAGTATTCATATGATCCGGGTCAGAAACTTCCTCAGGTCGTGACGTGTAAAAATTGCAATGATACATTCGGCACAGTCTGGGACCTGATCAGTCATAGCGAAAAGAATCCGTCTCATAAGTATTATACAAATTCAAATTGGCAAACGTATAATGCGACTGACACACTCAGGTCGCTCGGAATGAAACCAAACACTATTGACCACTCTAAATATAAAATGCTGATTCGTGAATATAACGAAATTTTGGAGAAAAAGAATAGATTAAAGCAGTCATTGGACTCTGAAACGGAAGATCTGAAGAACCATCTCAATCAAAATATCTGGATCTCTCGCAGAGACGTCGATGAAATTCTCCTCAGGTACGAAGAGAAGATCAGGGATCTTTACACAATAGAAGAAAAGATGGCAAATATCGAGAAGAGTATTGAATATCGACATAAATCCTGAACATTTTTCCACGCAGATCCATCTGCAGCATTATTGAAAGTGCGACATAAAACCCTCAAGAAAGCGTGAATAGAATGGATGAGCATTCGATATCTGGAATGGGGTCCCCCTACGAGTTGAACCGGCTATCACAGATCGTGAAGGGCGATCTGAATCCTATCATTTCGGTTCCCCGTACCATCCCGCGTCGGGTTCGTGAAGATATCGCGGAAATATGTGTATCAGAACTTATCCTGGGGGATCATTACGAGATCCGGGATGCCCGTCGCTTCATAGAGAAGTTTGGCGTGTTTTACCCTCTATACCTGAACCTTAAATGGAACCGCGCCTGGTCGGATCTTCGGAACCTTGCCGAGAAAAGCCCTGTTGCAGGCATTCAGGCACTGAAAGTTCTCCTCAAAAAGATATTTGACATCATCGACTCTTTCTCACAACAGTCTCTGCACCTCAAAGACTCAACCGACTCATCATTGCAGGAGGCGCTGAACGAACTTTCCAGGATCATTGAGCAGACGCGGCGGGTCTGGGAGAACCCGGAACAGGAAGGAGATCGCGATCTCCCGCAGGATGCAGAAACAGGTCCGAATCTCACACCGCAGTTTGAAGATCTCTCCGGCGATCTCAAAGTGTTGCAGAGTACTTCCGACCCTCAGGTGTTACACAATTTCCTGAATGATGCCTTCCAGGCCGGACAGGATCTGCAGGATTTTATTCGGGTAGAATCTGCAAGGGCACCGTCACCTGATGAAGATACAGACATCAATGTCCTGTCGTACTATGCAGAGCAGTTTGCTCAGGAATATTTCCGTCTTCTTGAAACCACTTCGGTGGGGGAAGAGCGGTCTCCTTCAGATGATGATGGAACTGAGGAAACTGCCGAAGAAAAGTTATCCGGGCCGACTCTGGACGCAGGCGATGAAAGTGCTTCTACAAGTATTCGTCCGGTCAGAGAGGCAGGTCAGACGCAGTTCTCTGATAACGACCTGCCCATATTTTCGCCATCAGAAGAAATGCAGACAGACATTCTGGACGATCTCGATAATACCATCTCCGGGATTATTCTGGCACTGAAATCCGGATCAAAAGACGCTTCCGATTCAGACAACCCGCAAGAAGAACTGGTCGGAGGAGTTCTGAAGTTTATGGAAAAACCAGAGTCCAATGAGATCATCCAGACAATTCTCCGACACCAGTTAAACCCTGCAATGGACCTGGTTTTATCCACTTTGTGGAAGAACCTCGACGTTCTTGAGATACTCGTCCAGCTCTTCCCTGGCAGGCAGTGGGATTACTCATTGAAGGATCTTCACAGGAATTATCTCGAAAATCTTGAGCACTATGCAAAGATTGCAGAAAATAGCGAGACGCTCAAAGAAATCGTTGAGCAACTCGGGCGCATTGAGATGGAGTACGGGTCGAGGAAGATATCTGTTTCCTCTCACGGAAAGACGGAGATGCATTCCATCACTTATTCCTCAGATCTTGACCATCTTCTTCCTACTGAAGCGGTAAAACTTCAAAACCCGACCCTGAAACTCAAATTTGCTGCAGACCTCGCGGAAAAAAAGCTTCTGACCTATCAGTTGCGGGGGAAGAACTGGGTCGGGGGCTCCCTGTCGACCAGAAAAAGGGGGCCTGTTGTGGCGCTGGTCGACACATCAAAGTCGATGCGCGGTTCACCCGAGACGATAGCAAAAGCCACGATCCTGGCCATTGCCCGGAGGATGCTGAAAGAAGAGAGGGACGTGAAAGTAATTCTCTTTTCATCACGGAATCAGCTGGATACGATAGACCTTACAGGTACGAAGAGGATGGCCCGGGAGTTTCTTGAATTCCTCAATCAAACATTCGGTGGAGGCACGGATTTTAACACCGCCCTGAAGGCGGGAATGCAGTCCCTGAAAGAGCCACAGTTCCGGAGCGCTGATCTTCTCTTTATCACCGACGGAGGCTCGAAAATCTCGAATGAAGCACTTCTCGATGGGTGGAGCTCCCTGAAAAAAGAGCAGGATGCGCGGATTTTCTCGATGATCATAGGCAGGACGACTGCAGGGGGTCTTGAACAGGTATCGGATGAGACCTATCTTATGCAAAAGGCTGACACCTGGAGTCCGGGCAACAGCCCTGCTCATCTGATACGACATATCACGATGAGATCCTGAAGACAGAGGAAAGGGTCTTCGTAATTCTCCGGGGCACCATGTTACGAACGACCGTGACACCTGATCACTCAAAAAATGATTCGTACAGCGGATTTCCACGCGGCCGAGAAAGAGCAGAGATTTCTCGGTCTGGCAGGCACCCCTGGCATGCCTGACCCGATGTGATCTCTCCACTCCTGATTATTCTCGTCCTCCCCCGTCGTACCTCTCGATCAGCGCGGTCACCCGCCGCACGTCCTCCCCCTGCTTCCGCGCCTCCGCCAGGTAGAGGCTGAAGACCTCGTCGGTGACCACGTGGAGGAGGGGTTTGTACATATCGGCGTGCTGGGAGAGGTCGAACCACCGCGCCTCCGCCTCGGTGAGGTGGAGGGAGCGGTACTCCCCTTCGTGGGGCGTGAAGACCGGGTTCTTCTCATGCGGCGTCCGCAGCACGAGGTCTGCGAGGGGCGTGCGGGGGATCGGTTCGGCGACCGAGATGAAGACGTCGTCGAGCATCTCCGCGGCGATGAACTCCTTCGTGGCCTCGTAGTCCTCCGCGGTCTCGGTTGGGTAACCGACAATGAAGCACCCGGCGACCTTCAGGCCGTGCTGGCGGGACTGCTCCACGGCGTCGTGCATCTGCGCGACGGTCACCCCCTTGCCCATATGCCTGAGGATACGGTCGCTCCCCGACTCGAAGCCGAAGAAGAGCCAGCCGATGGTGTACTTCTGGATCGCCTCCAGGATCTCGTCGGTGATCGCGTCCACCCTGATGTCGGGTGCCGAGACATTCCTTGGCCCGAGTTCCCCGGCGAGCATCTCCAGGAGGGCGATGACGGCGTCGTCGTCGATCGCGCCGTCATAGCCGTACAGGGACCCGGTGCCGCCGGAGACAGAGAGTCTCTTCGCCCCTTTCTCCCGGAAGGTCCGCACCTCTTCCCTGATCTCGTCGAGGCTGCGACTCCGGATATCGCGGCCGAAGAAACGGGGCACCTGGCAGAAGGTGCAGGCCCCTGTGCAGCCGCGGTGTGTCTCGATATAGGCATTCGCGCCCCTGATGGACTGCTGCCCGATGGCGTCCGGGATCAGGGGGAGGGGCCTCCTCTCCACCGGCGCCTTCGGTGCCGGGGAGGTGACCACGGTCTTTTCCCCGTCGAAATAAGCGATGCCCGGGAGGTCGGGGTGTATCCCCACGTCGAGGAGGCGGGGCACCGTTATCTCGCCCTCGCCGACGACCACCGCGTCGGGGGCGAGTTCGCCGAGGACGTATTCCGGGTACGCCGAGACAGGGCCGCCGATATAGACGGGCCTTCCCGAGGCCCTGACGCCGGCGACGAACGCCTTCATCTCGGGGTCCATCAGGTGCTGGGTCGAGTACAGGGAGAGGAGGACGGCCTCTGCGTCCCCGGCCGCGAGCGCGGTGGAGAGGGCGACCTCGTGCCCGGCCTCCCGCGCAACCCCGCCGATGAGCATGGCGCCGTAGGTGGCGATCCCCGGCGAAATGACCACGGTCTTCATCCCGTGATCTATCGGCCCGGAGGGTCTTGAAGGATGCGATCAGGGCGTTGGGTTCCGGTGGGATGGGGGAGACCGCGCCCCTGACCCGCCTCACTCCCTTTTCAGGCGTCTGAGGCCGGGAGAGGTCCCACCTGCCACTCGCGGTAGACCCCCGACCCTGCCACCACCCTCCCGTTGGCAGAGGTCCAGCCCTGCGGTTCGCCGGTGATGGTGAGGTGATAGCGGTCTGAATAGTGATTGGAGATCCAGGCATCGAAAAACTCTCTCCAATCGTTCGCTCCCTCGATCCCGGAGGATATCTCGACCTGTGTCCCGTTATCGTAGTATGCAGAGATGGGAATGGCATAGGTGCAGGAATAACCTGGATTGGTGCCGTGCGTCTTCACCTCCCCCGGAGAGCAGTCTGCATGGGTGAGGTTCTGCCCGGAGGAGAAAAGGGACTCGTTGTTGAAGGGGTAGAGGGTGTTGACCAGCTGCGGCACGACCTCCGGGCTGAAATTCTGGCCGAGTGATGTGTAGTTCTGATAATCAAGAGAGATCTCGTCCCCGGCGTCCATGTGCGGGGTGGTCAGCCGCAGGTAATGCCGGCCGTCGACAAGGACGAGGGTGGACGTGACGTTCTCCGGGAGACGACTGGAGTAGAAATCATCGGTGATCGGTTCGGGACCGATGGCCGGACGGTTGTGGTATGTCGGGACCGGGAGGAGGAATGTCACGTTCTCGATGGGCGTCCTGGTCTGGATGGAGAGGTCGTAGGTGTAGCGGGTGCTCAGATATGAAGGGCCCTCCGGGATATTGCTGAACACCACGACGAGGGCAATAAAGAAGAGGACGAGTGCGATCCCCGGTACCGGGATGACTGCGCCCGCCGCCCGCCCGGTCGAGGTCTCGTGGAGTTCTCTGACCCCGACGGCCGCAAGGCCCAGGGTCCAGAGCCATGCGAGGATGCCGATGAGGGGGACCCACCCGAGGAGGAGACCAGGGGTAGCGGCGTATGCGAGAGTCTTGATAGTCTCCTTGATGCCTTTCCCGCCGATGAGGAGGACGACGAAGAGGTGGAGGGTCAGGGCGGCGAGGACGAAGAGGACGATCGTGCCGATTGCGTCAGCGATGACGGAGACGAGCACAGCAAATACGATCAGTCCGGGTTCTCCCCCGGACACCAGAACAAGCCCGCCGATGACGAGAAGGCAGAGGAGGACGAGGTTGACGGCGAGGAGGGTGCCGAAGTACACGAGTGCGGCGCCGAGATAGTCGGCTCGTGCATCTCGAAATGTCTCGACAGGGTTGATGAGGAACCCCTGTGCTCTTTCGACGATCGTCTGCCGCATACTGAGAGTGCAGATGGGGAAGGATATATCAGTTTGTTTTTGCAGGGCCGGAGGAGAACCTGATATGGAGTATGGGGGTTCCTGTCTCCCCTTTCGCTCTCATCTGGACACAGAAAAAAGAAGATTTCAGTGTTCTCTCCGGGCCGCGAGGTACCCGAGGACCGCAAGGGCCCCGAGGGCTGGGACGACCATGCCCGGAGACTTCTGTGTCGTCGGCGGGACTGCCGCGAGCTGCGCCGAAATCGGTGTCGTCGTGCCGGTATTCACCGTCGCGGTCGTCGTCCAGTCGACATAGCCGTTGAGTTTGAGGGCGACAGTGTAACTGCCCGGCGCAAGGTCGTTGAGTGTCACCGGGGTGACCCCCTTGTAGGCATTGTTCAGGTAGATCTCTGCCCCTGCCGGGTCAGAGGTGATCTCCACCGAACCCGTGTTTGTCCCCGGGGTCTGGAGGGTCGAACGCACCGACGACTGCTGGCCCGAGTTCACGTTCACCGAGGTGGCCGCGTCTTTGTAGCCGTCAAGCTTGAGGTTCACGGTGTGGGCGCCCGGCGAGACGCCGATGATCACGAAGCCCTCAGGGGAGGTGCGGCCCTGGTAGGCGCCGTCAAGGTAGATGTAGGCCCCGATGGGATCGGAGTAGACCGCGATGGTACCCACGGTCGGCTGGGGGTTGGGGCCGAGGCTTGCCGAGACATAGGCCTGCTGGTTGGAGACGACAGTCACCGGTCCGCTCCATTCCTGGTAGCCGGCAAGTTCGACGTCGACATAGTGCCTGCCCTCGGCAATGCCGGAGAGGGTCCGCGGGGTCGTTCCCTTGTACACGCCGTCAAGGTAGATGTTCGCGCCCGAGGGATCGGACGAGACATAGATCGAACCGAGCGTCGGTTTGTGTGTCAGGGAGGCATAGACGTCCGTGACCTGGCCGGCCCTCACGCGGGAGCTGCTCTTCCAGGTCTCGTAGCCGTCGAGGGTGACCTCGACCCGGTGGTCGCCGGTCGAGAGACCTGAGATGACTTGGGACGTCCTGCCGTAATACGACCCGTCCACATAGACCTTGGCGCCGCTCGGCGAGGAGGTCACCGAGAGGGTGCCGGTGGTTGCCGGTGCCGGGGTCGGGGTCGGGTTCAGGGTGATGTACACTGTCCTGGTCTCGCCGGCTGCGGGATAACTGCCGATCGAGGTCGACGAGGTGTAGTAGCCGTCCATGACGGCTTTTGCCGTGTGGTACGGCGTGCCGGTGGTATAGACCGGGACATTCAGTTCGCCGCCGGCGATCTGCCCCTTGTAGTCGCCGTCAAAGTAGACCGATGCGCCTTCCACGTTGCAGCGCACCTGGATCCATGCCTCGTTCCCGCCGATAGCTGCAACGGGCATGACCAGGAGGAGCATGGCCATCAGCACTACTCCCAACGCAATGACTCTCTTCGTGATCATAGTAATCACGCAAAAATGGAAATAATTAGGATTTATTGTTTCCGGTTTTTCTCGACAATTGTATCATCGATTTTCCATATTTGTGATTATCTGGATGTTTGATCTTCGAATCCGGTTTATATCCGGATGTGGTGATCCTCAGGCCATCGCCCGGCGTGCGATCAGACGGGCATAGCGGTCGATGACGGTGGCGAGGAGGAGGGTCCCGCAGAGGACGACGGCGAGGGCGGCCCAGTGCCAGGGGACGTCGGCCCCCGCGGCAAGGAGAACGATGAAGTTCGCCGGGTTTGCCGGGGCTGCAAGGGCGACGAGGAGGACGACCACAAGGCCGGTTGAGAAGATGAACTGTGCGTTTGTCCGGTCCCTGAAGTGGAGGGCTGCGAGGGCGCCGAGGAGGATCAGGACGAACGAGGCAGCGGAGACGTGGACCAGCACCTCGACGATATTGTGGACGGCGATGCCGTTGAGGCCGAGGAGGAGGAGCCATGCGCCGCCCTGGAGGGGCACGAGCACCCAGGCCGCGAAGACCTTGCCCCAGAGAATCTCCGTGAAGGTGAGGGGGGTGGAGAGAAGGGTGTCGAGTGTGTGAGCGCTGTATTCCTCGGTGATGAAGTCGATGATCAGGCTTGCCGAGATGATCGCGGGCATGAAGAGGAGGAGGGGGATGAGGAGGCCGTAGATGAAGAGGAAAAAGCTCTGGCCCCCTGTTCCTGCCGGGACGGCGACCTCGATGGGTGCGGCAGAGAGGCGGTCTGCCCGCGCATATCGGAGGAGGGTCTCGTACTCCTCGAAGTCCTCCTTCAGTTCCACGCCCACGACCGCCGTCTGGATATCGTTTTTCAGGGTGTACAGGGTGACCTGCACGGACTCCACCGCATCGGGCGGGGTCGGCGGGACATAGACGACGGCCGCAAGCTGCCGTTCTTTCAGGGCGGCGACCGCAGGGGAGAGGTCCATCCGGTAGACGGCAAACGTGTCGTCAGCCTCCAGGATCCCCTGCAGGGGAGAGTCGGCCCCGGCATAGCCGACGGCATAGACGCTGCCCGAACGGTCCATCGAGGCCGGGTCGTAGAGAGAAGTGAGGCCGATGACCAGGAAGGAGGAGAACATGGCGATGAAGACCTGAAGGAGGATCGCAAGCACGATCGTCCGCTCCTGCCCTATCCCCCTGAACTCCTTTTTTGCGACGGTCCAGACATGTCGTGCGTTCATACTGCGCCTCCGATGAGGATGAGGTTATAGAGGGCGTGGACGCCTGCGGCGATGACGAGGCCGGGGAGGTACATGCGCCGCCCTCCGGCCTTGACGGCCGCACCGAGGATGAATGCCCCGCCCGCGTGGAGGAGGAAGGGTACCCAGAGGAGGCCGACGCCCGAGAAGAGGATGGTGCCGAATACCGATCCTGTGACCTGGGCGATCATCACGAAGAGGAGAAGTTTCTCGCCGATAAGGAAACCGGCGCCTGTCGCCACGGCGGCAAGGACGAGGTTCGTCCAGGTGAAAGTGCCCGGCGTCCCCCTGAGGACGGCGATGATGCCGATCGATTTCGCCACCTCCTCGGTCGCGGCGGCGAGGAGGATGAGGAGAATGAGGGAGAAGGGCATCGGGATGTTGAAGAGGAGGACGAGGTACATCAACTGCACCATGAAGACGAGGGGGATGATGCAGGCGTTGAGGGCGACGAGGGAGGCGATCGGGTGCGCCCGCGCCATCGCCCCCCTGACGAAGGAGATGATCCGGGAGGTGAGGCTCTCCTGCGAAAAGAGTCTCTCTTCGTTGAAGTTCCGCACGCAGAGCCAGAGCACGGCGGCGGAGGAGAGCCAGAAGAGGGCGGTGGCGTACAGGTAGTCCGCGGCCGAGAAACCGGTGCCCTCGAACTGGAGGACGACAAGGGTCAGCGGCGATATCCTGCTGATCGCGTGGACGTTTGCAAAGATCGAGGGGAAGAAGAGGTACGATGTGATGACGGTCGAGAAGAAGATGGAGAGGAAGGAAAGTTCCCGGAAACTCCGGGCCGTCATGCCGATGAGGAGGGCCGCCGCAAGGAAGAAGACGATCACCGGGACCAGAGGGAGGAGGACGAGGAACGAACCGCCGGTCAGGAGGATGATCGCCGAGGAGACGGCGAGCATCAGGAAGAAGTACGGGACTGCCTTGCCGAGGATGATCGCGAGCGGCCCCGCGGGGGTGGAGAGGAGGGCCTCGCCGCGCCTGTCGACGCGTTCGTTCGCGATCGTCATCATGTAGAACTGGGAGGTGAAGTACAGGGGGAAGATGAAGACGAAGACGTAGATGAGAGAGTCGAAGGGGAGGGGAGGGGCGAGTTGCGAGGGGGTTTTGAAATGCCCGAGGTCTGGCCCGCCGGAGACCATGTCCACGTACCGGGAGACCTGATCGTTCCCACCAGAGGCGAGTTTCTCTTTCAGGTCGCCGGTCGGCATGGCCTGCACCGGCGGGGGGGTCGGCACCTCCTCGACAGGTCCGGAGGGGGACGGCACGCTCTCCCCCTGCGGCTGTAGCGAGACTGTCTGTCCGCTCTCCGTCGCCGTGAAGTCGAGTTCGCTGGTCACCTCGACGGTGTCGATCCAGAGGGGGTAGGCGGCGAAGAGGTCGTCCTCCGCGGTGTAGACGGTGTTCCTGTAGTGCCGCCAGGCCGTTGCAAAGGCTGAGAGCGCGGCCTGGCCCTTCTCCGTCTCCGCGGTATATGTCCGGCCGCCGCTGATGATCAGGTCGTATCCCGCGAGGCCCCGCGAGAGAGTCGCACTGTCGACGAGGTGCACGGTGAAGAGGGGGTCGTGTGCAAGGATGGCGGCGACGTCCGGGTCGTCGGTGACGGCGGCATAGAGTCCGTCCTGGAGGTGGACGCCGCTCTGGGCCGCCAGGCCTGATGCCAGGAAGAGGGCGAGGAGCAGGACGGCGGTCATGGGAAGGATATCCCTGCTCATCGTGGATAGGGACCGTTTTGCCTCCCACCGTGCGATAGTCAGGACATTTCTGGCGCTGATCGGGATCGACTCCTTGAGATCAATGGTGCCGCGGGGAATATGATTTATCCGGTGGATGCCGACCAGATCCCCAATGATCGCAGCGCAGGATCTGGTGAAGGACTACGGGGCCTTCCGCGCCCTGGACGGCGTGAGTTTCGACTTCGGCGATGCCGGCATCCTTGGCATCGTCGGGCACAATGGTGCCGGCAAGACGACGCTCCTGAAGATCCTCTCCGGCCTCCTCGCCCCGACCTCGGGGACGGTCGAGATCGGGGGGTGTGACATCCTCAAGCACCCTGCTGCCCACAAGAACGCCCTCGGCTACCTGCCCGAAGAGTCGCGCCTCTACGAGACAATGCAGGTGTACGACTACCTCTCTTTCTTCGGCGAGATCTACGGCCTCGACCGAGGGACGGTCAGGGAGCGCGGGGAGCGGATCCTCTCCTCCCTCTCTCTCGACGCGGGCGAGAAAAAGATCGGGGAACTCTCCAAGGGGATGCGGAGGAAGGTGGCCATCGCCCGGTCCCTCATCCATGACCCGACATTTCTTGTCTATGACGAACCGACCTCCGGCCTCGACCCCATGACCGGGCGGTTCATCGGGGACTACCTGAAGGGGCTGCGGGACGAGGGGAAGACGATCGTCCTCTCGGCCCACAATCTCTACCAGGTCGAGGAGATCTGCGACAGGGTGATGATCCTCCGCCGCGGGCAGATCGAGGCCTTCGGCACGATGCAGGAACTGCGGGAGCGTTTCGGGTCCCTCACGTACGCGGTCTATTTCACCATCGCCGACCCCGGCGCCCTCGACCCTGCCCTTGACTATACCTGCACTGCAGGGGTCTGCATGGCCGAGGCCGGGGACATCGAGAGGATGAATGCCGTCACCTCGATGGTCGCCGCGGTCGGGGGGCGGGTGGAGAGGATCGAGTCGCGGTACCCGAGTCTTGAGGAGATGCTCGTTGCGGTGGGGAAATAAGTTTTTCAGGGCTCTGTTGAATCGTTCATGAAACGGCTCTGGAGAAATCCTGTTCTGGAGTGCCTGGCCCGGGGGACTACGCCCCTGGCCTTCGAAAATCACAGATTTTCTCGAACTCGCTCCGCTCGCACCCCGCTCAGGATAGGGATGGGATGGCAATCTCCCTCCTCTGGATATCCCGTTCGCTCTTCCCGATCCTATCCCGAATGGGGGTCTGGGGGCGATAGCCCCCGGTTCAGATGTAGGGGAAGGCAGGGGATCCACACTCACTCAATGAAATTCGCAGGGAGCGACATCACCCTGAATAGGAGGGTTTCTACAGAGCCCGTACCGGGGAAATCTCCAGAGTCTGGATCGGGACACATTCCAACCCCTTTCCCTCCTCTTCCCCGGCACCAGGGAGCCGGGAGTGGAGGGGGCTTACCCGTAATCATATCGACGACCAGAGGGCGTTGAGTCCTGCCGGATTTCATTCTGTTCTGCCCACGGCCCCCGGTATGCCCGGATCGCCGGATCTCCCCGTTATGGCCCTGAAAGGGTGGTGGGATCCCTCTAATGGGGGCATATCCGGGCGTATTTGACCCGGGCCGTGTCCCGCGGGGCCCACGCCCTCATGCTCTGACATGCAACACCCCGGGGCCTTTGATTTGTCTCTGTAGTTCTTTCTTCCCGGAACGTATCCCGGGTCGTGAATAGAATATCGAAGCTTTTCGCCGAAATAACTGGCCGGACTTAAAGGAGAGAGACCACGGTCCAAGATCAAAACAGTGCGGCGACACAGTGAATGAATGACCAGAAGAGAAGAATACAAAGAACGGGCCTGAAGGGATTTGAACCCCTGGCCTGCGGATTAAGAGTCCGCCGCTATGCCAAACTAAGCTACAGGCCCTCTGTGCTTTGACTCTACCATATTGGGCGCGTTTCCATATAAACATTGCGGCGATGAGTTGTTATCTCCAGAGATCCCATATTCTGTGATGGCCGATGCGGCTCAGCCCGGGTCTCCCGGGAAGATCGTAAAATACCTGATATGCGGCTGCGGAAGCACAGGATACAACGTTGTTGAGGAGCTGCTCAAGGAAACCGACTCAATATTAATCCTCGACCGGGACGAGAAGCGCGTCGAAGATCTTCGCGATCAGAAATACGACGCGATCGTCCGGGATATGCAAGAACCGAACGCTTTTGACGATCTACCTGTTCCTGAAGTCCTTTTTGTCCTGTCCAACGACAAAGACGCCAATCTTTCGGCAGTGAGGACTGCAAAAGGGAAATATCCTCTTGCACACGTGATTGCCCGCGCCCCCGACCCGGTGGGCAAGGACATGCTCGAGAGCGCAGGGGCCGACGTCGTCCTCTATCCCCAGGAGGTCATCGCCAAAACCGCCGTCCACCACATCAGGAGACTCTCTGCCTCGCGCATCGCGCGGCGGCTCTCCGCTCTCCTCGGGTCCTGGGAGGGCACCCTCGGGATCGTCGCCCACACGAACCCCGATCCAGACTCGGTATCGAGCGCGATGGCCCTCGCGGCGATTGCCCACGACGCCTCGGGAGGAAAACTCGTCTCCCGTATTCTCTATGACGGCAATATCGGCCACCAGGAAAACCGGGCCTTCGTCAACCTTCTCGACATCAAGATGGAGAAGATCTCGCCCGAGGTCCTCGCCGCCTGCGAACACCTCGCCCTTGTCGACTCCACGGCGCCGGGATCGAACAATGCCCTCGGCAAGGACGCGCGGGTGAACATTATCATCGACCACCACAAGAACGGCACCCACGACACCACCAAGGTCGAGTTCGTGGACATCAGGCCGGGGATGGGGGCGACGGCAAGCATCATGACGCAGTACCTCCAGGAGCTCGACCTCCCGGTGGACACGAAAGTGGCGACTGCCCTCCTCTACGGGATACGGGCCGACACCCGGGACTTCAGGCGGAACATCACGCCGCAAGACCTCAACTATGCCGCGTTCCTCCTGCCCCTCACCGACCGTGACATCCTCGACAAGATCATGTCGCCGTCAGTCTCGCAGGAGACCCTCGACGTCCTCGGGAACGCGATCCGGAGCCGCGAGGTCGTTTCCGGCTATCTCTTCACGAATGTCGGCTATCTTCGCAACAGGGACGCCGTGCCGCAGGCCGCCGACACCCTCATCAATCTGGAGGGAGTGAATACCGCCATCGTCTACGGGATCACCGATACGAACATCATCTTCTCGGCCAGGAACAGGGACATCAGGATCCATATCGGCAAGGTGCTGGAGGAGGCCTTTGCCGGGATAGGCGAGGCCGGCGGTCACGCAACCATGGCGGCGGCGGCCATACCTCTCACCTATTTCTCGATGGTGAAGGAGAAGGAGGAACTCCTCGACCTGATTATCGAGCCCATCCTGAAGAAGATCCGCCGGATCGTTGGCCTGGAGAACGAGGCCAAGCATGAAGTTTGAGGAGTGGGATCCCCTCTACGAAGAGATCCTGGACTATTTTGCCTTTGACCGGGTGGGCGACGAAGAGGCGGCGCGCCTCCTCGCCTCCCTTCTCCCCCGCGACGACCTCGCCCTCCTCGAAGGCCTCTGCCAGGGGAAGACGGTCACCGTCTGCGGGAACGCGCCCTCTCTTCCCCGCGAGACCGGCCGGATCGAGGGGACGGTCTTTGCGGCAGACGCCGCCGCCGATGTGCTGTACAGCCGGGGCATCAGGCCCGACGCCGTCTTCACCGACCTCGACGGTGCGACCGACAGTCTGGTCGCGATGAACAGGGAGGGGACGGTGGTCGTTGTCCATGCCCACGGCGACAACATCTCTCTCCTCCGTCACTGGGTGCCGAAACTGCCCGGCCCTCTTGTCGGGACGACGCAGGCCGCTCCCTTCGGCGGCATTCACAATTTCGGGGGTTTCTCCGACGGCGACCGTGCGGCCTTCGCCGCCCACGCCCTGGGAGCGGCGCGGGTCTCCCTTGTCGGCTTTGACCTCGACGACCCTGACGTCGACCCGGTGAAGCGGGGCAAACTCTTATGGGCGCGGCGCCTCCTCGCCCTCCTCGGCCATGATATCTGACGCCGTCATTCTGGACGGGTATGTGGACGAACCCGCGTGCCTGGGCGTTCCCCCGTATATCTCCCCCTATATCAGGTACTGCGCCGGCGTCCTTGCCGAACATGGCTATACCGTCAGGTACACGACGATCGATGCCGTCAGGAAGGACCCCGCTGTCCTCAGGACATTCAACGACGCATCCATCCTCCTGGTAATCGCCGGGATCACGGTGCCGGGGAAGTACCTCGCGGGGACGCCCGCCACCCTCACCGAACTCTCCCAGATCGGCGTGCAGGTCCGCGGCCCCGAGAAGGTGCTCGGCGGGCCTATCGGCTTTGGCTACTCCCCGCAGGGGGGGAAGAAGGCCGTGGAGACGGCAGCGGCAGGGTTCGATCACCTTCTTTCAGGGTCGCCGTCTGCCGCCCTCGATTCCCTCCTCTCCGGCGGGGAACCGGCAGGGACGGCTGGGTACGCGGATATCGACCGGTGGAGCGTCCTCGGCGCTCCGGTGATCGGGCAGCACCCCCTCTTTCCGCGGGTGATCTGCGAACTGGAGACGGCGCAGGGGTGCTCCCGCGCCGCCGGCGGAGGGTGCTCCTTCTGCACCGAACCTTTCTACGGCCTGCCGCGCTACCGCTCCGCCGCCGGCGTCGCTGCTGAGGTGGCGGCGCTCTCCGCCGCGGGCGCCCGCCACTTCAGGCTCGGCCGGCAACCCGACCTCCTCGCCTTCGGCACAGGCGGCGGGGACGAGTTCCCGACGCCGCGGCCCGACCTCCTTGCCGACCTCTTCTCGCGCATCAGGGCGTCGGCGCCCGACCTCCAGACCCTCCATATCGACAATGTGAACCCCGGCACCATAGCCCACCACGAGGAGGAGAGCCGTGAGGCCCTCGCCGCGATCGTGGCCGGCCACACGCCCGGCGACGTCGCCGCCTTCGGCATGGAGACCGCCGACCCCGCGGTGATCCGGGCGAACAACCTCAAGGCCCTCCCCGACGACGTCTTCCGGGCGATCGAGGTCGTCAACGAGGTGGGCGGGGGGCGGAGGGATGGCGTCCCCGACCTCCTGCCCGGCCTCAACTTCGTCTGCGGCCTTGCCGGCGAGACCGTGGATACCTATGCCAGAAACCGCGCCTTCCTGGAGAGGGTGCTCACCGCCGGCCTCCAGGTGCGGCGGGTGAACATCAGGCAGTTGATGCCCTTCATGGGGACGCGGGCCTACGAGGAGAACACTCTCGGCCGGCACGAAGGGGCGTTCCGCGCCTTCAAGGAGTGGGTGAGGAAGGACTTCGACCTCCCCATGCTCAGGCGTGTCTTCCCGACAGGAACCCTCCTCCGCGACGTCGGCGTCGAGGTCTCCGGGCAGACGAGTTTCGGCCGGCAGATGGGGTCGTACCCCATCCTCGTCGGTCTCCCCCTCCCCCTTCCCGAAGGGACGGTCACCGACGCCGTCGTCGTCGACTGGGGCATGCGGTCCATCACCGCCCTCCCGGCGCCTGTCGAGGTGAACACTCTCCCACCGTCGGCGATTCGCTCTATCCCCGGCGTCGGCAAGAAGACGGCTGTCATGGTCCTTGCGAAGCGGCCCTTCGCCGACCTCGCCGCCTTCAGGAAGGTCGCGGGGGAGACCGCGGTGGAGGGGTACCTCGCGTTTTGAAAGGGGTGGATAGACTGACGCGAAAAGACGCGCAGATATTGAAGGGTAAATCCGGATTTTATTTCTTCGCGCCCATAGCGTGAATGAACGGAAAATGATTATCGTCGTGGTTGAAGTCCACGGATTTTCACCTCCGATTTCTGTGCTTTTTTATGTTTTTGTTCAATTAATGGATTTTTAATAATCGCTATTTTGTGAGATCATCTGTTCTCAAAAATGCAAAACATATATTATATGGTATTGATCATATTCAGTGTTGTGAAATAAAATGGCGACAAATACTGGGAATGGGTATCGTAGAGGAGCAGTAAAAAAGACAAGCCAATTTAACAATCCTGTGACCGGATTGAACTGCAAGAGAGATGCAAAAACGGGACGGATCAAGAGTTGTAAGACAACAGGGGGGAAGTATAAGGGGGTCCGGAGAGAGTAGCATGGCAGGGCTCTTTGATGAACGAACCGACAAAGAAAAGACACGGGATGCTCTTACTGCGGCCAAAAAAAAGAATATAATGGCTGCAGTGGGGAATAAATGTGAAAAGTGCAGAAAAAAATTTCCTCAAAGAAATCTCAAGATTCACCATATCGACGAAGTGGCGAAAGCTTCCGGAGCAAAAGATCTGAACACGCAGAGCAATTTGCTGGTTTTGTGTTCTCTCTGCCATGATGATGTTCATCATAAACCGATTTCCAAAAGCACCCAGAAAGGATGGATTCAAAAACGGCCCGACTCTGTAAAGACTGATATTCGGAGTATCTTGCGGAATAGGCCAAAAGTGAATGGTTCGGAGTCGTCGGCATTCATGGTACATGCGCCGAAAATATCGCAGCATAAAATCAAACCGCCGAAGGTTGATATGCCGGATCTTTTTGGGCAAAGTGGTTCTCGAAAGAAAAAGAAGAGCAACAACGATTGGGAATTTTTCTAAATAGTGGGCTCTGTAGAAACCCTCACCTTTTCCGTGTATGAACGTGGCCCAACCGCCTTCCTCCATCTTCGCACCGGGGGACTTTTGCCCCCGGACCCCCGCGCGAGGATTGGACGTTCCCGACTCGCGGCGTCGTTTTGCCCGCGCACCCCGGACCCCCGCGCGAGGATTGGACCTCAAAAGGGCAAACGTGCATCTTGAAGAGGGGACTGCCCTCCACCCCCCTATCCTAATAGCGGGGGACCGGGGGGTGGCAACCCCCCGGACGAGACACTCCAGAATAGGATTTCTACAGAGCCAAATAATGAGCATATCCCAAAACTCTCGTTCACTCCCTCCATCTGTGCATGGGAACTCGGGAGAAAAGATCATGATCGGGTCGATATCTTCCTGAATTTCATGAAGAATCGTGCGAAACCACCGCCTTCCCCCAGATCTCTGCCGGGGGACTTACGCCCCCGGACCCCCGAAACAGGATAGGGTCGGGGAAGAGAGACCAGAGATCCTGATGAAGGAGATTACCATCCACCCCCTATCGCAATGAGGGGGGTACGAGCGTTAGCGAGCATGAGAAGACGAAGTCTTCGAGGGCGGGGGGTGAAACCCCCCGGACAAGACGCCAGAACAGGATTTTTCAGAACCACATACCGATCATTCCATCGACCGGACAGAGGGTAGGATCAGTTTTGGGATGGCCTCAATCAATATTTTAGACTTTTTGGGCTTTGTTGGAACCCTCATGCCGGGTTTGATGTCTTCCCCCCCTGATCGCAGGGAGGGAGCGCGGACCCACCGACCGCCTTCCCCTCAATCTGTGCCGGGGGACTGCCTCGAAGGTCTTCGACCTTCTCGTTGCCCCCAGACCCCCGAGAATAGGATTGGTCCTGGGAAGAGTGGACAGGATATCCTGACAGGGAGATTGCCGTATCCCTGCCTATCCTGAGCGGGGGTTCGGGGGAACGACCGAAGGGAGTCGAGAAGACCATCAGGTCTTCGCTGGCAGTCCCCCGGTGCGAGGCACCATCCGCCGCCTTCCCTTGGCTCCCTTACGCCTCCTTGATCTCCAGCGTCGTCAGGATATCTGTCCTTGTCACGATGCCGACGACCTCCCCCTCCTCGACGACAGGTATCCTGCCGATCCCGGTCTGCGACATGATCCTCATCGCCTCGGTGAGCGGGGCCTCGGGCGGGAGGACGACGAGGTCCTTCGACATCAGGTCGCGCACCTGCATCGCCTCGCGGTCGAGAGCCGGCGCCGCATGGACGTCCCCGAGAGTGACCATGCCGACAAGGCCGCCGCGGTTCATCACCGGGAAACCGAGGTGCTTCGTGTCGTACATCATCGTCACCACCTCGTTGACCGGCATGTCGGGCGGCACCGTCGTCACCGGCGAGGACATCACGTCGCCGACCGAGACGTCGCGGAGGAGGAAACTGTAGCGCACCGCCGTCGCCTCCTGGTTCGCCCCGATATAGATGAAGAAGGCGATGATGATCAGGATCGGGCTGAAGATGAGAAACCCGAAGATCCCGAAGAAGACCGCAAAGCCCCGCCCGATGTCGGCCGCGATCTTCGTCGCCTGATGGAGGGGCATCTTCTTCGCAAGCCACGCCCGCAGGACCCGCCCGCCGTCCATCGGGAAGGCCGGGAGCAGGTTGAAGAGGAAGAGGACAAAGTTCAGCAGGGCCAGGTAGCCGAAGAAATAGATGAGGACGCCGCCGACCTCAGGGCTCAACTTCCCCGCGTCCACGAGCCATACCGGGGCATAGGTGAGGGCGACCGAGACGATCGCGACGCCGAGACTCGCCAGAGGCCCGACAAGGGCCATCGGCAGTTCGACCTTCGGGTCGGGCAGTCCCTCCTCCATGGAGGCGACGCCGCCGAAGATGAGAAGGGTGATGGAGTTAATTTTGAGGCCCATCGACCGCGCCACCACCGAGTGGGCGAGTTCATGGATGAGCACCCCGGCAAAGAGGCCGAGCGATATCGCGGCCCCGAGGATGTAGGGGGCAAGGCCCTGGAGAAAGAGAGTCATCGTGATCTCGACGCCGAAGAGGCCGGCGATCATCGTGGCCGTCAGGGCGATCTGACTCCCGATGATCCAGGCGAAGAGCGGGATCACGATAAGGAAAGTCCAGTGAAGATAGATAGGAATTCCGAATAGATGCCCGATTCGTAAGGATCCGTTCATGGAAAATGATAGTCTTTTTATCGTTTATAGTCTATACCATGAATCGATAGTGATGAAGACGCAGGTCACCGAACTTTTTGGCATGAGCGTATACACAGACAAGGCGATCTATGTGGGGGACGTGGACGATGTCCTGCTCGATATCGATGGCAAGAAGATCGAATCCATCGCCGTTGGCAACCTCAACCCCGAACTCTCCGATCCCAAGGGCCACCGCGGCTACCTCATCCCCTTCAGGATCATCAAGGAAATCGGGGATATTATCGTCATACGCCACATCTCCGCAGCGTTCAAGAAGGCAAAGGGCGAGACGAAAGCCTGAGCCGGACGGTACGGCACAGCCATGGAAAACCATGAGATCTTCTCGAATCTTGCCCTCTACCCCCCGGTTTTTCTCCGTCTTGACGGGAGGGCATTCCACCGGCTGACCGGTACCTGTGAAAAGCCCTTCGATGCACGGTTTCATGCGGCGATGGTCGGGACCTGCAGGCGACTGATCGCAGAGAGCGGCCTCAACCCCCTCTGTGCCTATACTTTTTCAGACGAGATCAGTCTCTACCTCCCCGTCCTGCCTTTTGGCGGCCGTGTGGAGAAACTGGACTCCATCTCTGCCTCCTATGCGGCGAGCGCCTTCACCCTGGAGTACGGCTGCACCGAACCTGTCGCCTTCGACGCCCGCATCATCCCGGCGACGCCGGACTATATGCTCGAGTACCTTGCGATGCGCCAGGCCGAGGCATGGAGGAACCACATCAATGCCTACTGCCAGGCCGCACTCATGGAGGAGGGCCTGACGCCCCGTGCGGCGGCGGTGCGCCTCCTCGGCATGAAGGCGGAGGATATGCATGAGATGATGTTCTCCCGCGGCGTCAACCTTGCCGAGACGCCGGCCTGGCAGAGGCGCGGCACCCTGGTGCGCCGGGGAAAATATACAAAAGAGGGGATGAACCCGATGACCGGGGAAAAGGTGACGGTCGAGAGGCAGGGTATCGTCGCCGACGGGGACCTGCCCCTCTTCTCGGCCCCTGAGGGCCGGGCCTACCTCTTTTCACTCATCGGCGCGTGAGAGGCCCATCCGCATCTCCACGCCCTCGACCTCCCATTCTGCGGCCTGTTCCCAGGTGCCGGCAAGGGCGTCGCCCTCGCGGACGTCGAGCGTCTTCGCGCGCACCTCGCCCGAGATCGCCTCCGTCCATCCGGACACGAGAGCCGCGATGCGCGGGTCCGCGACCGCGATCTCGGCGGCGATGTTTTCCTCGACCTTGAGGTCGCGCTGCCGCCGCATCTCCTGGAAACGGCGGATCACCTCGCGGGCATAGCCCTCGGCCTCGATCTCCGGGGTGAGGGCCACGTCCACATAGACGGTGGCGTCCTGCATCGGTGCGGCAAAGACGTCCGCGGGGAGTTCCTCGTCGAAGGTCACCATCTCCGGGGTGACCTCGTACGCCCCTGCGGTTGCCGTGCCGGTCTCGGCAAGCGCGGCCTTCAGCGCGTTGCCGTCGGCCGCCTCGATCGCCGCCTTCACCTTCGGGGCCTCTCTGCCGAATGTCGGCCCGAGCACCCGCATCACCGGTTCGGCCTTCCAGCCGATCCTGTCCCAGCGCCCGGCGACGACGGTGACAGCCTTCGCATTCGCCCGCGTGCGGCAGAGGGCGTTGAGGCGGGTGACCGCCTCCTGCACCGCGGCCGAGGAGGTGACGACGACGACCTCGCCCACAGGCCAGCGGAGTTTCCTCTTCCCGTCCTGCCGCGCTGTTGCGGAGGCGTCGTCGAAGGCCTGCACGACGGCCATCGCCGTCTCCAGGTCTCTGTCGACGAGCCTTTCGTCCGCCTCAGGCCAGTCGAGCATGTGGACGCTCTCGGGATCGCCGCTGCAGCGCAGGTTCCCGTAGATCGCCTCAGTCAGGTGCGGGGTGAAGGGCGAGAGGAGCTGGACCAGGCGGCGGAGCACATAGTACACCGTCTCGTAGGCGTACCTCTTCTCGGGTGCGTCCTCTTCGAGCCACATCCGCGGCCGCACCAGCTGGAGGTACCAGCGGGAGACGTCCTCCAGGATGAAGGTGATGAGAGACCGGGTGATCTTGTGGAGGTTGCACTCCGCGAAGTCGGCGGCGATCTCCTCGGTGAGGGTGTTGACCCGCGAGAGGATCCACCTGTCCTCGTCGGGCATCGCGGCGAGCATCGCGGCGACCGCGTCCTCGTCCCAGCGGCCGTCTGCCGTCTGCGCGGGTGCGAAGTTGTCCAGGGCCATGTACGGCAGGGGGAAGCGGTAGACGTTCCAGAGGATGTTCAGGGCCCGGTTGACGGTCTTCACACCCTCCCAGTTGAACTTCATGTCGTCCCAGGGGGCGTTTGCCGAGAGGACGTACAGGCGCAGCACGTCCACGCCGCCTTTCTCGATGACCTCGCCCGGCGTCACGACATTGCCGAGACTCTTCGACATCTTCTTCCCCTCGGCGTCGAGGGCGAAGCCGTGCATCAGGACCGATTTGTACGGAGACCGGCCGAAGGCGACCATCGAGGCGCCGAGCTGCGAGTAGAACCAGCCGCGGGTCTGGTCCTGCCCCTCGGTGATGAAGTCGGCAGGCCAGTACTTCTCGAAGTCCTCTCTCTTCGCCGGGAACCCGAGGGTCGCCCAGGAGGCGACGGCCGAGTCGAACCAGACATCGAAGATGTCGGAGACCCGGTGCATCGTGCCGCCGCAGCTGCACGGGATGGTCACCGTGTCCACGTACGGGCGGTGCGGGTCCTTCACTTCCATGTCGCTCGCCTCTTCGAGTTCGGCGACCGTGCCGATGACCCGGCGGGTCTCGCAGGTGTCGCACTGCCAGACCGGGATCGGGATGCCCCAGTAGCGCTGGCGGGAGATGCACCAGTCGCGTGCCTCCTTCACCCAGTCATGGAAGCGGGCGCTCCCGGCCCATTCGGGGTACCACCGCACCTTCGCCACCTCGTCGAGGAGTCTGTCCCGCATATCCGCGGCCTTGATGAACCACTGTTCGGTGGCGCGGAAGATGATCGGGGTCTTGCACCGCCAGCAGTGGCCGTACCTGTGGGTGATCGTCCCCTGGTGGAGGAGGTGGTGGCCGAGGGCGTCGAGCACCTTCTGGTTCGTCTCCCTGTCCTTGACGTAGAGGCCCTCGAAGACGCCGCCCTTCTTCGTGAACCGGCCCGTGCCGTCGACAGGGCAGAGGATGGGGAGGTTCTCCCTGATGCCGGTGAGGTAGTCGTCCCACCCGTGGCCCGGCGCCGTGTGCACGAGGCCGGTGTTCTCCAGGGCGACATAGTCGGCGAGGACGACGCGGTGCGCGATCTCCTTCTGGACGGGAACGACGTCGGCGAGGGGTGACTCGTACTCCATGCCTGCAAGATCGGCGCCGGACACGGTGCGGAGCACGTCGAAGCTCTGGTACCGCCCCTTCTTGAGCACCTCCTTCACGAGGCCCTCGGCCATCCAGAGACGCTCCTCGGCCCCGTCCTTCCGGGCGGCGACCAGGGCGTAGGTGATCTTCGGGTGGGCGGCGACGGCGACGTTCGCGGGGAGGGTCCAGGGCGTGGTCGTCCAGATGACGAGGTACTCGTCTGCCTGCCCCTTCACCGGGAACTTCACGTAGATCGAGGGGTCGGTGGCGTCGGCATACTCCACCTCGGAGTCGGCGATCGCGGTCTCGCAGCGCGGGCACCAGTTCACGACGCGGGAGCCCCTCTCAAGCATCCCGTTCTTCTCGGCCTCTTTCAGGGTCCACCAGGCCGCCTCGATGTACTCCTTCTTCAGGGTCTGGTAGGGTTCGTCGAAGTCGAGCCAGATGCCGAGTTCCCGAAACTGGTCTGACATCTCACCCATTCTGGCGATGGCGTACGTCCGGCAACTCTCGATGAAGCGGTCGATCCCGAAGGTCTCGATGTCCTTCTTGGAGGCGAAACCGAGTTCGTGCTCCACCTGCACCTCGATGGGCAGGCCGTGCATGTCGTAGCCTGCCCGTTCAATGACGTTCATCCCGCACATCCGGTGGTGGCGGAGGACGGCGTCCTTCAGGATCTTGTTCCATGCCGTGCCCAGGTGGATGTGGCCGGTGGTGTACGGCGGGCCGTCCACGAAGAAGAACTGCTTCCCTGAGCGCCTCAGGTCCTTTACCGCGTGGTAGGTATCGTTGGCCCGCCAGAATTCCCTGGCCGAGGCCTCGACAGCCTTCGCATCATAACTGCTGGTGACTTCCTTCACCTCTATCCCTCAACTCGCCCCGGAGGGCGTGATCATATCTGGTATGGTGGGTCTCCGCTCCCAAAGTATTTTTTCAATGAGCATATCCCAGAACTCTCGTTCATTCCCCTTTCCCCGCATGCAGGGATCGGGAGAGAATATCATGATCGGGTCGATATCTTCCCAAATTCCCTGAAGAATCGTGCGAAACCACCGCCCTCCCCCACCTCTTCGCCGGGGGACTGACGCCCCCGAACCCCCGAAACAGGATAGAGTCGGGGAAGAGAGATCCTGATGAAGGAGGTTGCCATCCACCCCCTATCGCAATGAGGGGGGATCGGGGGGAGGGAGCGATAGCGACCTTGAGAAAATCTCTGATTTTCGAGTGGCGACCGTGGGGAGTCAAGAAGACCCATCGGGTCTTCACCGAAACCCCCCGGACAAGACGCCAGAACAGGATTTTTCAGAACAAAATGTGAGTCCTTTCATCGGCGTGCATGAAGGTTCGGATCAGTTTTGGGATGACCTCAATGCCTCCGTCACATCCTTCTCCCTGTCCGCCGATCTCTTCGTCATGCAGATCGCAGTCATCGGTACCGGGACTCCCTCGCCGGACGAGTCGGCCGCGGCGGAGACGGTCGGCGCCCTCCTTGCAGAGCAGGGCGCCGTCCTCCTCTGCGGGGGCCTCGGGGGCGTGATGGAGGCGGCGTGCCGGGGAGCGACGGCGCACGGCGGGACGACCGTCGGGATCATCCCCGGCCTGGACGGGGAGAACCCGTACGTCGATATCGTCGTCAGGAGCAATATGGGCCAGGCGCGGAACGCTCTCCTCGTCGCCTCGGCCGACGCCGTCATCGCGGTCGGCGGCGGTTACGGCACCCTCTCGGAGATCGCCTTTGCACTGAAGATGAAAAAAGAGGTCTTCGGGGTGGGCACCTGGACGGTCGAGGGCGTCGTCCCCTGCGCCGCTCCCGACGAGGCGGTGCTCAGGGCAGTCTCCGCCACACGCCGGTCTCGGCCGTCCGGTAGCCGCCCATCTCCTGAAGGACCGTCTTGAAGGTCTCGGAGGCGACCGCCTTCGCGATCGCCGCCACCCGCGGGTCGTCGAGGGCGTCGGCGTGCATCACCAGTTCGTAGCGCTCTGTCGTCACCGGCGTGAAGGCAAGACCGAGGGCCTTCGCCGCGGAGTACACCCCCATGCCGCAGTCGGCCTCGCCCGACCTGACGGCCAGGGCGACGCCCAGGTGCGTGGTGAACTCCCTCTCGTACCCCCGGATCCCGGAGGGCGCGATCCCGCGTTCGCCGAGGAGACGGTCGAAGAGGACCCGCGTCCCCGATCCTTTCTGTCGGTTCGCGTACCGCAGGGTCGGGACGTCGTCGAAGGATACTTTATCCCGCGAGATCAGCCCCTGCTCCCTCTCCGCGACGCAGAGGAGGACCAGGTCCTCGCCAGGCATGTACTTCCGCAGGTACGGGAGGTTGTACTCGCCGTCCGGGCCGATGAGGTGCATCGGCGCCGCATGGCACTGCCGCTTCTTCAGGGTCAGGAGACCGCCCATCGACCCGACATGCGTCGAGTGGATGCCCACGCCCGCCGGCCTGACCATATCGGCCAGGCGGTCCAGGCAGGGGTCGTGACTCCCCGTAATGAGCACCCCTTCCTCCGCCTGCCCCCTCGGCACGAGGAGACGGGCCCCGACCGTCTCCCCGGCCTCGGCCCCCTCCTTCGAGGACGGGATCGTCATCAGGGCGTTCGCCCGCACCGCGGACATCTGGACGCCCGCGCCCCGCGACTGGGGCACCGCCACCCACCTCTCCCCGACCCTCCCCACGGAGAGGAGGACGAACTCGTCGGTGCCGATGTCAGAGTGGAGCGTCGTCGTGAGAACGGCGTCCACAGTCTCCGGTTCAGGGACAGGGAAACCGTACTGCCCGATCAGCGGCGTGACGACCTCCCTCAGGATCGTGTAGGCGGCGAGGGGGTATCCCGGCAACCCGATGACGGGTTTGCCCTCGACCTCCCCGATGATCACCGGCTTTGCCGGTTTGATCCCGACGCCGTGGACGAGCACCTCGCCGCGTTCGGCGATGAGGGAAGCGGTGAAGTCCCGCGTCCCCGCGGACGAACCCGCGGAGACGATCAGGAGGTCGTTCTCCCTGATCCCCCTCTCGATCGCCGCCCTGATCTGGTCTGGCTCGTCCGGCACGATCGGGTACCGCCTGGCCGCGACGCCGAGGGCCCTGAGATGGGCCGCCGCCATCAGGGAGTTGCTCTCCACTGCCTGCCCCGGTCCCGGCCGCGTGCCCGCGGGCACCAGTTCGCTCCCTGTCGGTACGATGCCCGCGGAGAAGGCGAGCACCTCCACCTCTGTCACCCCGTAGGCGGCGAGGGCGCCGAGTTCGTGCGGACGGACCGCGTGGAGGGAGGGGAGGATCATCTCCGACTCCCCGATGTCCTCGCCGACAGGCCGCACATGCTGCCAGGGTGCCGCCGGTTTCCGGATCGTCCAGGTGCCTTCGCCGATCCAGACGTCCTCGATCATGATCACCGCGTCGTATTCGGGCGGCACCAGGTTGCCGGTGTTCACCCGCACGGCGTCGGGGAGGACGATGGGCCTGGTCTCTGAGGCCCCGTGCGTCTCCGCGCTGCGGACGGCGATCCCGTCCATCGCCGAGATGTGTATGCCCGGCACGGAGAAGCGGGCATAGATCGGTCCCGCGGTCACCCGGCCCGCCGCCTCTTCGAGGGGTACGGTCTCGGTCCGCGGCTTTCTGCTGCCAAACCTCTCCCTGATGACTTCGAGGGCGCGGGCGAGGGAGACGAGGTCCAGGTATCTCGTCACCACAGGACCACCTCCACCTCGTCGCCCTCCTCAAGGCCTTCCCGCCCTGCCGGAACGACGACAAGGCCGTCGCTCTTCACCAGGGTGTTCAGCAGGCCCGACTTCCCGAAGACAGGCGTCGCCTGTCCCCCCTCGACACTGACGCGGACATAGTCCTCTCGCCCCTTTGCCGAGGGGATGTTCGCAGCAAGCCGCGCCCGCACCCGGCGCACAGGCACGGGCGCGCCCGAGAGCGCCGCGAACAGGTGGCCGACCACCGCCGCCAGGACGACATAGGCCGATCCCGGGTGGCCGGGCAACCCGATCACCGGCGTCTCCCCGACCGTCCCGATGATCGTCGGTTTCCCCGGTGAGATGGCGATCCCGTGGACCAGCACCTCGCCGAGGTCGGCGATCACCCGTGCGGTCATGTCCCGCATGTCCTTCGAACTCCCGCCCGAGATGAGGACGCAGTCGCACTCCCTGACGGCCTCTTCGAGGACCGGCCTGAGGAGCGCCGGGTCGTCCCTTATGATGCCGTAGCGTACCGGTTCGCACCCGTGCTCACGCACGAAGCCCGCGCACAGGTAGACGTTGGCGTCCCGCACCTGTCCGGGCGCGAGGTCGGCCTCCACCGGCACCACCTCGTTTCCCGTCGATATGATCCCGACACGCGGCAGTCCGAGCACCCTGACCGCGGCCACCCCTGCCGAGGCAAGGACGCCGAGGTCCTGCGGGGTGAGACGCCGCCCCGCCTTGAGGACGACAGCCCCGGTCGCAAAGTCCTCGTCATGGGAGAGCACGTTCTCTCCGGGCGCGACCGGCTTCTGGACGAGCACCTCGTCCCCGACCGCCTCCGAGTATTCGATCATGGCGACGGCGTCCGCCCCTGCCGGGAGCACCCCGCCTGTCGGGATATACCAGCAGGTACCGGCGTCCACCTTTCCCGGCGGCGCCCGGCCCATCTCGATCCTCCCCTGTAAGGAGAGCATCGCCGGGATCGCCTCCGAGGCGCCGGTCGTGTCCGACGCCTTCACGGCATACCCGTCCACCACCGAGCGGTCGAAACCGGGCAGGTCGTGGCCCGCCCTGACGTCGTCGGCGAGCACCCGGTGGAGGGCGTCTTCCAGCCGCACCTCTTCGGTGTCGACAGGCCGGGCGGTCGAGAGGACGACCTCCACGGCCTTTGCGACCGGCACCACATCGAGAAAGAGGCTCATCTGAAGCAACCCAGCTGGCAGGAGCGGATCTTGATCTTCGGGTCGTGGCGGTTACAGTACCGGGCGATGTCCATCTTTGGTATGTCGTATTTTTCGCTGATGGCAAACGCCTGCTCACACCCGATCTCGGTGGTGATCCCGCTCTCGGCGAATGCCTTCTCGATCAGTTCTTTGTCCATGATGAGATGATCACCCTCAAAAAAGATAGTATTTCCGCCTCTGGCAAGACTTTAGCCCCTGCAGACAAAACCATCACTCATGCATATTGCCTTCCTTCACTCGGCCATCGACCCTGCGGGACGAAACCTCGCCCGCCGGATCCGGGAACTCCGTGCAGAACGGGACGACTGGCCTCTCTGCCGGGCGGCATCTCTCTCCTTCCACGAGAGCGGAGGGCGCCTCATCTACGCGGAGGGTGCCGACAGGGACCTCGGCGCCGACATCCTTGTCTTCCTCTCCCGGCACTCGAGTTCGCACCCGACGCCGGCCCTCACCGTCCATGTCACCGGCAACTATGGGGAACCGGTCTTCGGCGGGGAGGCCCGGACCCTCGCCCCCGCGGCCCCGGCGATGATGCACGCCGTCCTCCGCGGTCTTGCCCGCCATGCCCCGCCCGGCTACCGCGCCAGTTACGAGGCGACCCACCACGGCCCGACGACCCTTGGCACTCCCTCTCTCTTCGTCGAGATCGGGAGCACCGAGACCGAGTGGAACGACCCTGCCGCGGCCGACGCCGCCGCCCGCGCCGTCCTGGAGGCCGTGCCCGAGGACGCGGTCCCTCTTGTCGGCTTCGGCGGCACCCACTATGCCGTCCGCCAGACCGAGATCGCGCTCTCATCGAAGGGGGCCTTCGGCCACATCGCGCCCTCGCGAGAAGTCCCCGGTCTCGACCGCGACCTCGTCGCCGCCATGGCCCGGCAGACCGGGGCGGTCGCCGCCTACCTCGACAGAAAAGCTCTTGCAAAACCCGACGCAGACCGTCTCCAGGAGATCCTCGCCGACACCGGGCTGCCCGTCCTCTCGGAAGGTGAGATCACCGGTATCGGGGACCTCTCCTGGGAGACGTACACGGCCGTTCGCGCGACGGCAGAAAAAATCGCACCGGGCTGCCGCGTCCATATCGGCACCCTTGCAGGGACGGGCGATCCGGTCGTTGTGACGATACCTGCGGCTCTCGTTTCAGAGGCGGATAAAGCCGACCCGAAAGCGTTCAGGGAGGCACTGGATCTCCTCCCCGCGGCATCGGTCGCTGGGGAGCACGGGGAGATCCTCCCGGCGTTCATCACCTTCGCGAATCAAAGAGAAGAAATAATACATTATTTAATATCCCTGTGTATTAAAATCATAGATGATCGGTGGAGCACTGCAGCTGAAGGGGACGACCTCGTCATCATGAAGGCGAGGTTCGACCCCGATACGGCCCGGCAGCTCGGGGTTCCGAAAGGCCCGCTCTTCGGACGTCTTTCGAGCGGTCAGCCCGTCGAGGTCGGAGGGCGGACGATCACCCCGACCATGGTCAGTTCCTGCAGTGAAACACGCATCCACATCCCGGGGTTGGAGAGGTATATCGATGAAGTCCATAGTTGAAGAGGCATTATCACGGGCACGAGACGAGTTTGAGACCGCCGTCCAGCCGGATGACGACCTTGAGGAACTCCTGCGAGACCTCAAGACCGAGATCGTCGTCGTCGGGTGCGGCGGCGGTGGCTCGAACACGATGACCAGGATCGCCGAGGAAGGCGTGGTGGGAGCGCGGCTCATCGCGGTCAACACCGACGCCCAGCACCTGATCCGCACCAAGGCCGACAAGAGGATCCTCATCGGCCGCCAGCGGACGCGCGGCCTCGGCGCCGGTTCCATTCCCCAGATCGGCGAGGAAGCCGCCCTGGAGAACGAGGACCAGATCAAGACGTCCCTGGAGGGTGCCGACATGGTCTTCATCACCACCGGCCTCGGCGGCGGCACCGGCACCGGCTCGGCCCCGATCGTCGCAAAGGCCGCGCACGAAGAGGGCGCACTGACGATCGCCGTCGTCACCCTCCCCTTCACCTCCGAGGGATCGATCCGGTCGGAGAACGCGGAGGCCGGTCTTGAACGCCTGCGCGACGTCGCCGACACCGTCATTGTCGTCCCGAACGACCGTCTCCTCGAAGTCGTGCCGCGTCTGCCCCTCTATGCCGCCTTCAAGGTTGCCGACGAGGTGCTCATGCGGGCGGTCAAGGGGATCACCGAACTGATCACCGTGCCCGGCCTCGTGAACCTGGACTTCGCCGATGTGCGGACCGTGATGGAGCGCGGCGGCGTCGCCATGATCGGCATGGGCGAGTCCGACGCCGAGGACAAGGCTGCCGACTCCGTGAAAAAGGCCCTGCGTTCGCCTCTTCTCGACGTGGACATCTCCGGCGCGACCGCCGCGCTTGTCAATGTCGTCGGCGGCCCCGACATGACGATGGCCGAAGCCGAGGGTGTCGTCCAGGAGGTCTACAACAGGATCGATCCCAGTGCCCGGATCATCTGGGGCGCCCAGGTCGACCCTGATATGCAGGGCAAGGTCCGGACGATGCTCGTCGTCACCGGTGTGAACTCCCCCCAGATCTATGGGCGGGGCGAGCGCAAGTCTCTTCCCCGCGTGGCGAAAGAATTTGATATAGACTTTCTGAGGTGAGATAGATGGAGATCAATGTCGGATCCGAAAAACTCGGCTCTCTCTATGAGGAGTATATCCAGAAATACATCCGCGTCCTGAAACTGGCGCGGACGCCGTCCCGTGATGAGTTTACCAAGATCGCCCTTGTTGCGGCAATGGGCGTCTTTATCATCGGTCTCATCGGGTTTACGATCTATGAGCTGATGCTCGTGCTGCCGCACTGATGTCCATGACCAGCGAAATACAGACCCGGGTATATGCCGTCAAGACGACGGCAAAACAGGAGCGTGCCGTCGCGGACGGGATATATCGTGCGGTTCTGCACGACCCGTCCTTCAAGGTGAAGGCGGTGGTCGCTCCCGATGAACTGAAAGGCTACGTCCTTGTCGAGGCCGATGAGCCCCACGCACGTATTGCCGAACTGATCGAGACGGTGCCGAGCGCCCGGACAGTGGTGCCCGGCGAGACCTCCCTTGCAGAGGTCGGCCATTATCTCGTTCCGAAACCGGCCGTGTCCGGTATCGACGAGGGTACGATCGTCGAGCTCATTGCCGGACCTTTCAAGGGGGAAAAGGCCGTCGTCAAGAGGGTCGACTCCTCCAAGGAGGAGATCACCGTCGAGTTGTACGAGGCCATGGTGCCGATCCCGATCACCGTGCGCGGCGACAATGTCCGCGTGATCGACCGTGGCGAAGCCTGATCCTCTTCATCTTTTTTCCCGCTCCCTGTGATAGTATTAAGTGCGCACCGGGAAAACCTTAGTCACCCAGGCTCAGTACCCTTCTGGGAAAAGCATGGTGATTGTACTATGGCAGAAACGGTCGAGGTATTAGTACCCGGTGGAAAGGCAACTGCAGGCCCACCTATTGGTCCTGCCCTGGGTCCCCTCGGTATCAACGTGAAAGCGGTCATTGACGAGATCAATAAGAAGACCGCTGAATTCAACGGCATGCAGGTGCCGGTGACGATCGACGTCGACGAGAAGAAGAACTTCACCGTAACGGTGGGTATTCCTCCGACGACAGCACTCGTCATGAAGGAAGCTGGTATCGAGAAGGGGTCCGGCGAGCCGTCCACTCAGTTCGTGGGTGATCTGCCGCTCGAGGCCGCTGTCAGAATCGCGCGCATGAAGTTCGACGACATGCTCTCCTACCGCCTGAAGTCGGCGGTCAAGGAAGTTGTCGGGACCTGTGTCTCTATCGGTGTGACGGTCGAAGGCCGCAAGCCGAAGGAGATGCTGGCAGCGATCGATGCGGGCGAGTTCGACAGTATGCTCGAGAACTAAACGGGATTCATCCATAGGAGATCAAACACGGTCGTGTACTATGGAGGCACGTAATGGTTGAGAGAGAACAGATATTGAAGGCTGTGCAGGCGGCTCTTGAGACTGCGCCGGAACGCAAGTTCACGGAGAGCGTTGATCTCACGATCAACCTCAAGAATATCGACATGGCGCAGCCGAAAAACCGTATTGATGAGACTATCCTTCTCCCGCACGGTATGGGCACGCCGATAAAGGTCGCTGTCCTCGGAAAGGGCGAGATCACGACGCAGGCAAAAGAAGTCAACGTCGACCTGATCATCAGCCCCGAAGAGATCGAGCGCCTGGGCGGCGAGCCCCGTGAGGCACGGAAGATCGCAAACGAGTACCGCTTCTTCCTTGCGGAAACAAGCGTGATGGGTCTTGTGGGTCGCTGGCTCGGTCCGAGGCTCGGTCCCCGCGGCAGGATGCCGATGCCGATCCAGACCGGGATGGACGTCCGTCCGATCATCGAGAGGCTCCGCTCCTCGGTGAAGATCCGGTCGAAGGACAAGAAGGTCTTCCACGCGCCTGTGGGCAGCACCACGATGGCCCCTGAGGAACTTGCAGACAACATCGACGCGGTCATGAAAAAGATCGAGTCTGTGCTCGAGCAGGGTCCGCAGAATGTCCGCTCGGTCTATGTGAAGACGACCATGGGTCCGGCAGTGAGGCTGATCTAATGGCGCTCTACACTCACCACCTGCCCGTATGGAAGAAGAACCAGGTCGATGAGATCAAGCAGCACTTTGTCGATTACCCGGTGGTCGGGCTCGTGGATATGTACGGTATCCCGGCGAGTCAGCTCCAGCACATCAGGCAGAACCTCCGCGAGGTCGCCTATATCAAGATGACCCGCAACACCCTGACCTCTCGTGCTCTCGACGAGGTCGGTGGCGAGGTCGCCACGATGGCCGGGCACATTGCCGGACAGAGTGCGCTTATCTTCACGAAGGAAAACCCCTTCAAGCTCTACAAGCTCCTTGAGCAGACGAAGACGAAGATGGCCGCAAAGCCGGGCGAAACTGCTCCGGAGGACATCGTCGTTGCCAAGGGCCCGACGAGCTTCAAGCCCGGTCCGATCGTCGGCGAGCTTCAGCAGGCCGGCATTCCGGCCGTGATCGAGGCCGGCAAGGTCAAGATCAAGGACACGAAGACGGTCGTGAAGAAGGGCGAGGTCATCTCCGCGAAGATGGCCGACGTGCTCGCAAAGCTTGACGTCAAGCCGATGGATGTCGGTCTGATCCTTCGGGCGGCATTCCAGAACGGCACGGTGTTTGCACCTGAGACGCTCGCGATCGACGAGTCGGTCTACCTTGGCAAGATCACGCTCGCGGCCCAGCAGGCATTTAACCTGTCGGTGAACGCAGCGATCCCGACCACGGAGACGACCGGTGCGATCCTGGCGAAGGCCGTCCGCGACGCCCGCAGCCTCGGTATCGAGGCCGGTGTCTACGAGAAGGATATCATCGACGCGATCATTGGAAAGGCGTACAGATCATCGCTTGCTCTGAAGGGAATTGTCGAAGAATAAAATTGAGAAAAATTTGAGGTGAATGAAATGGAATACATCTACGCTGCACTGCTCCTGCACAACGCAGGCAAGGACATCAACGAAGAGAATGTCAAGGCTGTTCTCTCCGCTGCCGGTATCGCCGCTGACGACGCTCGTGTGAAGGCCCTCGTGGCCGCACTCGACGGTGTTGACATTGAGGAGGCCATCTCGAAGGCCGCCGTCGCCACCGTTGCCGCTGCACCCGCCGCAGCCGCTCCGGCCGCAGCCGCCCCTGTTGAGGAAGAGGCTGAGGAAGAGAAGAAGGAAGAGGAAGAAGAGTCCGGCATGGCCGGCCTCGGTGCCCTCTTCGGCTAAATCTTTTTTTCTTTTCGGGTCGCGCTGCTGTCGGGCCCTGTTTATTGTTCCGCTGATTCTTCTGTGCAGACCGTAGGGTGGGAAACGATCCGGTCAGGGCTCTGGAGAAAATTGGTTTTTTTGGCTTTGGAGAAATCTTCCTCCATCGGTTGATAGTGCGTGCTGATCCTCTGCCTTCCCGTTCGCCGGGGGACTTTTGCCCCCGGACCCCCGCGCGAGGATTGGTCCCGGGAAGAAAGGGTCGGAGTCCTGGAGGAGGAGGCCATCCCTGCCCCTATCGTAATGGCAGGGGGTATGGGGGGCGGCAGCCCCCCCGGACCAGACATGTCTGAACAGAATTTTTTCCCCTATCACGTCAGGAAGTACTTTCCCGCGAGGGTTTTTACAAAGCCTTTTTTTGTAAAATTCCTGTTCTGGTGTGCCTGCACCGGGGGACTGCCTCGAAAATCTAAAATTTTCTCGTGCTCCCTTCGGTCGCAGCCCCGGGTGAATGGTATGAGACGGCGGGGGATACACCCCTCTACTCTCAGGATCTGGATACACATCGATCCAAGCATGATCGAGCAGGAGTGTTTCCAAAGAACCGCCCGAAACTTTGTTTCATACGCGGTTCAGCCGGGCCGAAAAAAAGGTCACCAGACCGGCATCAGGCCTGGGTGGTCGCCGGTGATGCACCGCCCCCCTGCGGGCGTGACCACGAAGGTGTTCTCGGTCCCCACCATGCCGACGCCCCTGATACCTTTCTTGGGTTCGACCGCGAAGACCATGTTCTCCTCCAGGGGGTCGTCGAAACCCCGCGCGATCACCGGCATCTCGTCGACCTGGAGGCCGATGCCGTGGCCCAGGAACTTTGCCTGCCGTGCGCCGAAACCCATGAAGTTCTCACGAAACGCCGGCTCCAGGTCTCCCATGACGGCGTCGTAGATCGCCGACGGCACCGCCCCGGGCCGGAGCATCGCCGCGGTCCTGTGCTGGACCTCCACGCATCGCCGGTGGGCCAGGACCGCCTCGTCGGGGAGCGGGGCGCCGAACATATAGGTCATGGTCTTGTCGGTGTGGTAGCCCGCGACGCCGCACCCGACATCGACGAAGACCAGGTCGCCCCTCTTCAGCCGTCTCTCGCGGCTGCCGAGCAGGGGCACGGCCGGGGACAGGCCGTAACTGCCGCCCGGCCCGTCGAAGCAGGTGGGATAGATCGAACTCTCGCCGAACCCCACCTGCCCGACCGCCATCTCGGTGCCGAACCCGCCGAACCGCACGATGCCCTGGTGGCCTTCCTCGACCATGACGTCATAGAGGGCGGTGATAAACGCCATCTCCGTCATTCCCTCCCGCAGGAGGCCGGGCACCCGCTCTTCGAGGACGCGGCGGTGGACCTCGCCGGCCCGCTCCATGCACCCGAGTTCGTACGCGCTCTTGACGGCCCTGACCTTCGCCGCCTGCCGGTCGAGGGACTGCGTGTGGTCGAAGGGGAAATGTTTCCTGAACCTCTGCAGCAACGCGAGAGGCACCAGTTCTGTTTCCAGGTGCACGGTCCCGAACGGGTGGCCGAGGTCTCCCGCGGCGTCGCGGAAACTGCCCATCGGCCTGATGCAGGGAAAGAGCGACTCGTCGCAGGCCCTTTCGTAACTCCGGCGCACCCTGAATACGGCCTCGTCGTCGCGGGGGACCAGCAGCATGCCGTCCTGCATGGTGCCGGTGAAATAGTAAAGGTTGATTTTGCCGAAGAAGACGGCGAGTTCCCAGTCCGGGTTGTCCGCGTCCATCCTGGCCCTGAACCGGCCCATACGGTCTTTGAGTTCGGCTTCCGGGACGGTACCGTCGCTGCTGTGCATGTACTCTCTGTTGGCGGCGAGGGTATTTGACCTCTCAGGGTGACGGGGATGCGCGGGGTTTTACGACGCTGTTGTCGACCAATTCGGGTTTTTCTGTCTGTGCAGTCGATACCTACATCCCTCTTCGGACCGGACAGTGTGATGTATGATCGTCAAACATACGTCTGATGTCCCTGCCGAACAACAGGAGCGGCCTGGCTTTTCCGGAATGAGTGCACGCTTCCTCCTGACCGTGGGCGACGGGTGTCCGCGGTACGCGTTGCGGCTGATGGAGTTCGCCCCGGGCGGGTGCACCTCGTACCACCGGCACAAAGAGGAGCACGAGATGTATATTCTTGAGGGCGAAGCGGTGTGCGTTGGCGACGGAAAAGAAACTCCCGTGAAGGCCGGAGACGCGGTCTACGTCGCGCCCTCTGAGTACCACCAGATGAAGAACACCGGCGACGGCGTGATGCGGATGATCTGCACGGTGCCGATCTTCGCGGGGAAGGACGGAAAGACGACGACGCCGTGCGACGAGTGAGCGCCGTACCGGGGATGTGCTCGATGATCCGGGTGCGCACGTACGGTTCGGCGCCGAGGAAGGTCGCCGTGGTCCATGGCGGACCGGGCGCTGCCGGGGAGATGGCGCCGGTGGCAGAGAGGTTGTCCGGCGTTGCGGGTATAGTAGAGCCCCTCCAGACCGAAACGACGGTTGACGGGCAGGGTGTCGAACTGGCGGAGGCCCTGAGGACGTACGGCGCCGTCCCCGTGACCCTGATCGGCTACTCGTGGGGCGCCTGGCTGAGCCTGATCGTCGCCGCCCGCTACCCGTCGTATGTCCGGAAGGTGGTGTGCGTCGGCAGCGGGGTGTTCGAAGAGGCCTGTGCGGCCGACCTCATGACGACGCGCCTCGGCCGTCTGGCGCCCGAAGAGCGGGAGGAGGCGGAGTCCCTGGTCCTCACCCTGGGGGTGCCTTCGGCCGGGGACAGGGATGCGATGCTGGCGAGGTTCGGGCGCTTGATGGCGAAAGCGGACACGTATTGTCCTCTCTCCCGTGATGCCCGTGCCCGGAGGGATGGGGATGCGGCCCTCTGCCGGGTCGATGAAGAGATCCATAGGAAAGTCTGGGCTGAGGCCCATGCACTCCGGAAGAACGGGAGATTGCTGGAGATCTGTAGGGATGTCCAGTGTCCGGTCGTGGCGGTCCACGGTGATTACGACCCCGGCCCGGTCGAAGGGGTGCGAGCGCCTCTTTCACGCACTCTGCGCGATTTTCGGTTCATTCTCCTGGAGAAATGCGGTCATTGCCCCTGGGTTGAAGAGGAGGCGTGTAACCTGTTTTTTGATATCCTCATACGCGAGATCGCCTGAAATTTTCGGGCCATGGTCATTCGAGTTGATCCAATAAAAATCAGCATATTTATCGGGAGAAAGGAGGCATGTCGATCATGCTCTGGCGTTTCGGCCTCCTTACAGGTAATATGGATGATTTTCTGTGATGATTTATTCCGGGATGAGTGAAATCGAAGAGACTCTCTCATCGATTTTGCCCGACGAAAACTATCGAAAGAGGTGTCTGTCCCTCTTCGCAGAATCAATCGTCGAAGCACATTCCCATGGCAGGAACATGTGGGGCGTATACTGTTTTCGTGAAGGTGCCCGGAAAGGTATTCGTCTCCTGGTGGGGAGTCTCATTGTTTTTACGATCGATAAAGATGGGATGTGGTTGTCTCTTGATGCGGCGTTATTGAATGAGAAAAAAGATGAACAGCGTGTTTTAGAAAAGAGCGACGTCTGGCGCTGGGGCAGAGGGGAGTATTCTGAGTATTGTTTGGTCCCTTCACGGAACGGATATTATGTCCCTTCGGGCACGGATTTTGATCTCTGGCCGGTACTTCGTGCGTTTCATTTTGCGTATCTGAGAAATGTTGCAAACAAATACGGCCAGTTACGATCAGATAGTCAGGAAAATCATACGCCCGCATTGATGGTGTATTTAAGAGAGGAACTGAGGCAGAATCTTCCGAGCCCTGATTATGGTGCAGCATCTGACGATAATCCTTTTCAGGAGGTCGAAGACCTTTCAAGAACGTATCGAGAATTGCCCGAGACCGAACGCGAATCTATTGTTCTGAGTCGTATTGGCCAGGGGTCGTTCCGCTCGGATCTGGAGAAATACTGGAAGACCTGTGCGGTGACAGGGTGTGCGGTATCTGAACTGCTTGTTGCATCTCATATCAAACCCTGGAGGGATTCGGATAATTTCGAACGCCTTGATGTCTATAACGGGTTATTGCTCGCTCCCCATGTGGACCGTGCTTTCGATAGGGGGTATGTGAGTTTTGATGACGAGGGGAGGATCATCCTGAGTGATGCGTTCAGTGACCGCGATCAGAGGATACTTGGCATTCATTCGGACATGAAACTCAGAAAGATAGAACCGAACCATCTCAGGTATCTGGACTATCACAGAAAGAATGTTCTCAAAAGGGCTCTGTAGAAACCCTCGCGGGAAAGTACTTCCTGAAGCGATAGGGAGAAAAATTCTATTCAGACGTGCCTGGTCCGGGGGGCTGCCGCCCCCCGGTCCCCCTGCCATTAGGATAGGGGCAGGGATGGCCTCCTCCTCCAGGACTCCGACCCTTTCTTCCCGGGACCAATCCTGAGCGAGGGTCCGGGGGCGTAGTCCCCCGGCCAGACCGTGAGGAAGGCAATGGATCCGCGTACCTCTTCATGGGATCAGGGGATTCATTGATCCAAGTATGAGGGTTTCAACGAAGCCCTCAAAAGATGAGTTCGTTCCCGGGACTTCATTTATCCCGTGTGCGGGAGAGCACCCTGCCGAAAAAAAGAGAATCGTTCAGGCAGGGGTCTCGTTCATGCCGAGGAAGGTCAGAACCGTCGTGCCGTACTCCTCGGGCGCATAGGACGACCCGACATGCGGGATCCCCTTGAACCGCACCAGCCACGACCCCGGGATCTGCCCGGCCATCCGGACGGAGACCGCATCAGGCGTGACCTCGTCGGCGGTCCCGACGATGAGCATCACGTCTTTCGTGATCCCGGAGAGGCCGTCGTAGGAACCGTTCCAGGCGAGGTTCGCGCTCGCCTCCTTTTGCAGGCCCAGAGGCTGGGAGGCGTTCCCGGCGCACGCCACGAGCGTGTCGTATAACTTCTTCGTCTCGTTCAGTCGTGCGCTGTAGGTGGACGAGGAGAGGACGAGTTTTCTGACCGTCTCCGGGTGGTCGATGACGAGTTGCTGCGAGACCGACGATCCCATCGAGACGCCGTACACGTGCATGCTCTCATAGCCGAGCGCGTCCATCAGTCCGGCCGCATCGTCGGAGAGTTGCGGGAGCGTGTAGGGGGCGTCGGTGTCGCCGCTGTGCCCCATCGCACGGTGGTCGTAGATGTAGACGTGGTACTGCCCGGCAAGGATGCCGACAAATGTCTCGTTCCAGTCCTCCATCACCTCGCTGAACCCGGTGATCAGCAGCAGGGGTTCGCCCGCGCCGAACTCCCGGTAGGCCAGACTGACGCCGTTCACGTCCGCGTACTGGATGGGGGTGTCGTTGAAGGAGACCGGGAGGGTGGACGGCAAGAGGGTGGCCGTCGGCGTCGCCGATGTTCCGGTGTCGGCCGTCCCCGTACACCCTGCCGTCAGGAGCAGGCAGAGGCAGATCAGACTACACGATATCCACATTTTTTTGATCAGAATTACTCCTCCCAAAAAATGAGATCATATATCTGGCCATGTCGGCAAAAAATCCTCTGCTTTCGTCCTGTGGTTTTTTCACCGCCCATCGGAATCTTTCGCGGCACCTTCGTGATCGGTCCGGCAGAATGAAAAGAGACGTCCGGATGCTTGTCGGGTCCCCCTCTCCTGAGGGGGACCGATTCTCTCGACCCCGTCGTGACGCGGTCGATAGCAGATGACCTCGCCATTCGCTCAGACTGATAAAGACACCCCTGAGGGCCGCTCCATAACTCTCCGGAATCGGCTCTGTAGAAATCCTATTCTGGAGTGTCTCGTCCGGGGGGCTGCCACCCCGGGTCCCCCCGCCATGAGGATAGGGGGGTGGAGAGCAGTCCCCTCTTCAAGATGCACGTTTGCCCTTTTGAGGTCCAATCCTCGCGCGGGGGTCCGGGGGCAAAAGTCCCCCGGAGAACGGGAAGGGGAAGGCAGAGGATCAGCATGCACTATCAACCGATGGAGGAGCATTTCTACAGAGCCGTTTTTGTAGATCAGATCGCCCATTCCAGACTCTGGCGCTGCAGTCCGACCATATGCTTGTACAGGCCACCCTGCTGCATCAACTCGTCAGAACTACCCTCCTGTGCGACATGCCCTTCGTCAAGCACCACGATTTTGTCGGCATTCGCGACCGTACGCATCCGGTGGGCAATGACAAGCACCGTTTTGTCTTTGATCAACTGTGAGAGAGCAGTCTGGATCCTGGTCTCGTTCTCGACATCGAGAGACGCCGTGGCCTCGTCCAGCAGCACGATGGGTGCGTCCTTCAACAGTGCCCGTGCGATGGAAATCCTCTGCCTTTCCCCTCCCGACAGTGTCGAACCGTTCTCCCCGATGACGGTCTGATACCCCTGCGGCAACCTGGAGACGAACTCGTCGCACATTGCGGACTTTGCAGCCTCCATCACTTCTTCATCCGCCGCATCTCTCCTTCCAAGCCTGATATTTTCCATCACCGTATCGTGAAACAGCACGACGTCCTGGAAGACGATCGCATAGTTCCTCAGCAGCGCCTCCGGGTCGACCGTGGAAATATCAGTTCCGCCGAGCGTGATCGTTCCGTGATCGACGTCCCAGAAACGGGCAGCCAGTTTTGCAGCCGTGCTCTTCCCGCCGCCCGAAGGCCCGACGAGAGCCGTCACCTCGCCCTGTTTTGCGGTGAAAGATACGTCTTTCAGTACGTTCTCGCCTTCGTTGTAGGAGAAGCCCACGTGATCGAAGACGATATCGTAACCGTTCGTCGAATAATTCTCGGCGCCTTCCTGCACCTGATGATTCAGGATCTCGTTCATCCGGTTGATACGCACATCGACAAGGAATATCTCCGCAACATAGGAGAGGATCCCGGTGAGGGGATCATAGATCCTGGACGCCGCGATCAAAAAGATCAGGTAGACCAGCAGGTCGGTCTGGCCGGCGATCAGCATGCCGCTCCCGACCAGGACCACCGTTGCGAGCCCCAGTTTCAGGACCATTTCCGCACTTTTTACGCAGATCCCGCTCATCACTTCAGAAGCGATCTGGGCGCTCTCGGCCTCGTCCAGTTTTTTGTCCAGTCCGGCCAGATATATCTCTTCCTGATTGCAGGACTTGATATCCCGCACCGTCTCCAGGCACTCCTGGATCCCGTCAGCACAGACGCGCTTCGCGAGGTAGTGCTTCTTGAGTCCCTTCTCCTGCAATTTCTTCGATCCGACAATGATGACCAGGGCGACGGGCACCACCCACAGCAGGGCCACTCCCATGCGCCAGTCAAATATCAGCAGTCCGATACCGACCAGGACCGTCGAGACACTCGCACCGACCAGTTGGGGGATCGCATGAGAGAATGCATGCTCCAGGTCGGCACAGTCGCCCATGATAGTATTCGTCAGGTCTGAGAGGTCCCTCTTCCCGAAGTACGATAAGGGAAGATGCCGCAGTTTTTCTGCCAGAGAGATCCGGCGCGTCGCACTCTCGCTATAGGTGGAAACAAACACGCTGGTATACTGGTACCAGTGGCAGACGTACATGAAGCCCAGAATGAGCAGGCCCAGTGCCGTGTACAGGACGATGTCAGGCGGCCGACCCGTCTGCACGTCGATGACCGGTTGCAGCAACGCATACAGCACCAGGACCAGGAGGCCCAGGGGCACCATCAGACTGATGTCGGCGATGGCGGAGTACAGGCTCCCTTTGACGAAGTCCTTCGCACCCTGTTCGCTGAGAGCGAACCGCTTCTGCACATAATTACGCATGAATTTCATTCTTTCAAACCCTCCATTCTACAGAGCGTTGATATTCCCGCCACATCTGTGCATACAAACCGTTCTGCGCAAGAAGATCGTCGTGGGTCCCCTGCTCTTTCACCTCGCCGCTCTGTACGACCAGGATACGGTCAGCATTGCGCACAGACGAGAGCCTGTGGGCGATCATCAGCACGGTCTTGTTTGCGGTCAGTTTCTCAAACGCACGCTGGATCTGGTACTCGTTCTCAGGGTCAGCAAAAGCGGTCGCCTCGTCCAGGACGATGATGGGAGCGTCTTTGAGGATGGTGCGGGCCAGGGCGATGCGTTGCTGTTCGCCGCCAGAGAGATAGACTCCGTCAGTTCCGATGACTGTGTCCAGGCCCCCGGGAAATTTCTCCAGGATGTCGATACACTGGGCCATCTCAGCCGCTCGCAGCACCTCCTTGCAGTCGGCGTCAGGTCTGCCGAAGCGAATATTTTCCAGGATGCTCGTTTTGAACAGGCGGGTGTTCTGGAAAACGAACGCGATCTGGTCCATAAGGTCTTTCGACGCCATGCGACGTACATCCACGCCGCCCACCTCGACAGACCCCTCCAGAACGTCCCAGAAACGGGGGATCAAACTTGCGATGGTTGTTTTTCCTCCGCCCGACGGCCCGACCAGCGCATAGGTCTTTCCTTCGGGTATTGCAAAACTCACATTTCCGACCGCTTTTTTCTCGCTTCCAGGATAGGTAAACGAGACATCTCTGAAAGCAATGGAATGGTCTTTCGGCCGCTCCGGGTGTGTGGGTTCCGGGAGAGGTTCGTGGTCCAGCAGTCCGCCGATACGGTTTACGGCTTCCATCGCCACCATATACCCTTCTGCCAGGCTCATGACCCTGTTCATCATCAGTGCACAGACCGGGGTGAAGAGAATGTAGAATATGAAGTTCAGGAGGAAGTTCTGATAGTCTGGTGCGTGTGCGATGAGCAGCAACCCTGCCGGGACCAGTACGACGAACGTCCCGTTGAGGGCGATCGTGTACTTCGTCATCGGCGACCGGCAGCGAATGGCATAGTCCAGCACCCACTTTTTATAATTCTGAATGGACTGATGAAGATTTTTGAATGAGTACACCGTCTGCTGGAAGACTTTCACCACCGGGATGCCGCGCACATATTCGACGGCCCCGGTGTTCATCTCTTCCAGTGCGTCCATGTATTTCCGGATCGAACCTCTGTCTCCTCCCATCATCTGGTTCAGGTAATACACGCTCAGGACCAGGGGGATGAGACACACCAGCCCCAGTCTCCAGTCGAAGACGAAGAGCAGGGCCAGTACGGCGACGGGCATCACCACGGCGCCGGCCAGGTCGGGCAACAGATGCGCTAAAAAGGTGTGCGTGGTCCCTGCATTGTCGTCGATGATCTTTCTCATGCGCCCGCTGGTGTTCTGGTCGAAGAATCCGAGAGGCAGGGTGACGATCGTGTGCATGGCCACCTTTCTCATGTTCTTCTCGACGCGGAACGCCGCCAGGTGTGAGCATATCAACGCAACGAAGTAGAGGCCGACACCGAGCACTGCAAAACCGACCGCCAGCCAGCCGTACCAGGTGACGCCTGCAGCGGCGGAGAGGTCAGGCCATGCCTGAAAGACGTCCCTGATCACGAACCAGATACAGACGAACGGTGCCAGGGAGAGGATGGCACTGATCGCGGACAGGATGCACGCGACCGCGATCAGGGGGCGGTAACTGCCTGCAATATTCAGGAGCCATGATATCCCTTTTTTATCACTTTCTTTCACAAATATCTCCTCTTAGATCTGTTATGCCTCGCTCCGCCCGGTGAAGGAGCGTTCATTCATGAATAAATCGTTCCAGGGCGGTTCTTCGCAAAACAGGTACGTGATTTGGCTGTAATCAAGGAAGGCCGAAGATATTTCGGAGAAGAGAGAATTTTCCGGGAATTATTCGGGTGGAGGACAAAACCGATATGCTGCCGCCGTCCGTGTGCAGGGCCGTACGGAACCGGAGAGTCGCCCGGTGTTCTGGAAACTCTCCTGGAGCATATCCCAGAACTCTCGTTCATTCCCCTTTCCCCGCATGCTGAACTCAGGAGAAAATCTCATGGTCGGGTCGATGTCTTCCCGAATTCCCTGAAGAATCGTGCGAAACCACCGCCTTCCCCTACCTCTCTGCCGGGGGACTGACGCCCCCGGACCCCTGAAACAGGATAGGGTCGGGGAAGAGAGACAAGAGATCCTGATGAAGGAGATTGTCATCCACCCCCTATCGCAATGATGGGGGGATCGGGGGGTGAAACCCCCCGGACAGGATGCCAGAACAGGATTTTTCAGAACCACATACCGATCATTCCATCGACAGGACAGAGGGTAGGATCAGTTTTGGGATGACCTCCTGCAAAAAAGTGCGGTGCCGGGGTGTCCTCTTCTCTTACTTCTCCCGCGTCACCGCCCCGGCCCAGACGCACTGCCCGTAACTGATGCAGCCGTCGCCGAGGGGGTACTCGCGGCTGGTGACGAAGGCGAGGCCTGCCGTCTCGACGCACGAGCGGATCGTTTCCCTGATCGCCGCGTTGTAGGCGACACCGCCGGAGAGGGCGACCGTCCTGATCCCCCGCTCTTCGGCCGCATGGACCGCGAGGGCGGCGACGCCGCGGGCGAGGTTGTGCTGCACCGAGGCGGCGATGTCCGCGGCCCGCCCGCCCGCGGCCTGCGCCCTCGCAGCGGTCCGCAGGAGGTCGGTCGTCTTCAGGACCTCGCAGGACCCGTCGCTGCCGAAGGAGAGGTCCCAGTCTGCGGGCGTCCCCTCCGCCGCCGCCGACTCCAGTTTCATCGCGGGCTCGCCGTCATAGGTCCTCTCCCGGCAGATGCCGAGGAGGGCCGAGGCCGCGTCGAGAACCCGGCCTGTGCTGCTCGTCATGGGGGTGTTGAACCGCCTCTCAACCTGCCGCCCGAGGACGCCGAGTTCGACCTCGCCCCAGCCGCGGGCGGCGAGGAGGGTGCGGGTCGCCTCGTCGGGGAGGATGCCGTAGAGCATCCGTTCGGGGAACTTTGTCGCCAGGTCACCGCCCGGCATCGGCACGGCCTCGATGTGCGCGACCCTCCGGAGGTCGGGCACCGCGCCGGCAAAGACCTCGCCGCCCCAGACCGTGCCGTCGTCGCCGTAACCGACGCCGTCTATCGCGATGCCGACGCACTCCTCCGCCGTCACCGCGGCGATATGGGCGCGGTGGTGCTGGACCGCGACGAGGTCGGCCCCCCTCTCGTCGGCGAGGTCGTGGGCATAGCGCGTCGAGAGGAAACCGGGGTGGAGGTCGTGGGCGACCACCTCGACCTCCGCGCCGAGGAGGCGCCCGATCTTCTCCACCGTCTCCTGCAGGTAGGCGAGAGTCGTCGGGTTCCTCACGTTCCCGACATGGGGCGAGGTCACGGCAAAACCGTTCCTGTATATCGTCGTCGTGGCGTTCAGTTCCGGGCCGACACCGAGGATGCACCGCGGCCCCAGGTCGACCGCCTTCCTCTTCGGGGCGATGCCGCGGGAGAGCCTGATGATATACCCGTCCCGCACGACCGAGTCGTCACAGCGGTTCACGATCTCGCGGGTGTGGGCCAGGAAGGCGTCGGCCTGCCCCTTGAGCCCCCTGACCGCGTCCTCCGTGCCGGTGATCATCGGAGTGCCCGGCATGTTTGCGCTCGTCATGATCAGCAGGTCATGGGAGAGGCGGGCGAAGAGAAGGTGGTGGAGGCCGGTGTACGGCAGCATCACGCCGATGGTATGGAGGGACGAGATCCCGGCATGGGCATGGACGTCCCGCTTTTTCGCGACGACGATCGGCCTGACGCGGCTGTGCAGGGCCTCCTCGTCCTCGGGGGAGAGGGCGACGTACCGCGCGGCTGCGGCGCCGTCCCGCACCATCACCGCGAGGGGCTGTTCGGTCCGCCCGAGACGGGCCTTGAGAGTGCCCGCCGCCTCCTCGACACAGGCGAGGTGGAAACCGCCGACGCCCCGGATCGCGAGGACCTTCCCGGCGTCCAGGAGTGCCGCCGCCTCCGCCACCGGGTCGTCGCAGGCGACCTCCAGACCGCCGGGGCCGAGGAGGAGGAGGGACGGGCCGCAGGCCTCGCAGGCGATCGTCTGGGCATGGTGCCGCCGGCACCCCGGATCGGTGTATTCGGACCCGCACGCGTCACACATCGGGAACTCATCCATCGCCGTCCTCTCCCGGTCATACGGGAGCGTCCTGATGATGCTGTACCGCGGCCCGCAGTTCACGCACGACGTCGCCCAGTAGCCCTCGTACCGGCCGCCGGGCGTCTCGATGTCCTGGACACAGGCGTCGCATATCGCCACGTCCGGCGGGATCATCCCGTCGAGGGTTCCGGTGCCGCTCGACAGAATGGAAAAACCCGGGGCCACCTCGTCGTCGAGGGGGAGCACCTCCACCGAGTCGATGACGGAGAGGGATGTGCCCTTCGAGACGGCGTCCACGAACTCAGAAAAGCGCGCGCCGGAAGCGGCGACCTCGACACGGCTCCCGAGGTTTTTCACCCATCCTGAAATGCCGAATTTCCCGGCGCAGGCATAGACAAAGGGACGAAATCCAACCCCCTGGACAATTCCGCGGATGATGATCTTTCCCCTGTTCTGCATTGTGTAACCTGCAAAAATTTATTGTGTCATAAGGCGATATATAAATAGGGTTTTTGCGTGACAGGTCATATTCGGATTGTGAATGATCCCGTTGAAATGGTTCCGTTGCTGCTCACATTCAATAATCCAAAGTTCAAACAGATGTATGAACTGCTCAACAAGAACTGGATGACCGAGGACGAGCTCTGTGAGCGGTGCGGAGAACAAGCCTGCGTCGCCTCCTGCCTCTCGATACTCAGGAAGGGGAACCTCATCGAGGAGCAGTGGCGGATGCCCAAGCCCGGCCAGAAGCCGTGCAAGGAATACAAGACGACATACGGCACCTTCAGGGCAAATTTCCAGTGCACGATGACCGACCTTGCAGACCTGATCTACATCGCCCTGTCCACGGACGATAACCTGCGGACGCTCGTGTCCAATATCGACGACGAACTGAAGACCGGAAACTCGTCCATCTCCGATATCGGCCGGAAGTTCGGGGTGTCGTCTCTCTTTGTCAAGGCACTCTCCAAGAGGATTCCGCACCTTGACGTCAAGGGGCAGGGGCTTGTCTATGCCGACAACAACGGCCGGTGATGGCCCTCTCGCCACCCTCCTGCGGAGTAAACGCGAGACCACCCGGTTCCAGATCCTTGTCGAGGTCGCCGAGCACCAGCCCGCGATCCGCCAGCAGGAGATCGCCGAGAAGATGGGGGTGACGCCGCAGGCGGTCTCCGAGTACATCCGGGAACTTGCCGACGACGGTTTTATATCTGCCTATGGCCGTGGCAGGTACGAGGTGACGAAAGAAGGGATCGAGTGGGTGCTGAACAATGCCGAGGTGCTGGAGAACTATGCCCGGCATGTCACCCGCGACGTGATCCAGAAGGTGCGGGTCTGGCCCGCGATCGCCGCCGGGCCCCTGAAGGAAGGCGACGTTGTCGGCGTCTATATGAAGGACGGCTGGCTGTACGCCGCGAAGGAGGAACGGAACGCGATGGGCGAGGTGATCGCCGACGCCGTCGCCGGGCAGGACGTCGGGATCGCGCAACTCACCGGGCTGATCGACCATACCGAGGGGACGGTCCGCGTCCTCAAGGTGCCGCGGATCGAGAGGGGGGGCTCGCGGAAGGTCGACCTTGCCGGGATGCAGAAGGTCCTTGCCGGGGTGCAGATGGTCGGGGTCGTCGGGCTTGAAGCGGCTATCGCCCTGCGGGCGGCAGGCCGGGAGCCCGACATCACCTTCGGCTCGCGGGAAGGTGCGGTCGAGGCCGCCTTCCATGGTGTCGAGTGTGCGGTCCTCATCGTCGACGAGGAGTTCACCGATTTTCTCAAGCGCCTTGAGAGTGCAGGGCTGAACTACACCATCCACGACCTTATCATTCCATGATTGTCATCATCGCCCCGCAACGGGGCTCATATAAACTCATTCTTTTTGACGGGCGGTCTGTCAGGGAGACCGGGGTCTTCGAACTCGCCCATTCTACCCGCGGGTATCGGCCGACAAACCTGAAGCTCCGCGCATCAGGGCGGAGAAATTACCAGAATGTCCCGACAAAGAAACTGATCGACCTGATCCGGGGGTCCGACGTCAGGATCACGAAACCCGAGCCCGGACTCCTGGCATTTCTCGGGGACTTCCAGGTCCCGCCGGCGGAGGTGAAACTCTGCCGCATCTGCCTCCTCGAAGACAAGGTGACTCCGCTGTCAAAGAAGAACGGCGTGCGCTTCGGCAGGGAGCATATCTGCATGGAGTGCGCCGAGAGGGAACTGCGGCGGGAGATGGGCTATGTGGGTCGTTTCGGCACGCGCTCGTTCTCGCATATCAGGAGCCTCCTCGACTCGTACCGCGACGTGGACCGTGTGCTCTCCCTCCTCCAGCCCGAGCAGCGTGACCCCTCCCAGACGCTCTTCGACCGCATGGAGGCGGTGGAACCGATCGATACGCAGCACATCACCCAGCTGCCTGTGCCCCCCGCCTTTGCAAAGGCCTCGGGCGTCGAGTATCTCACGCCTGTCCAGCAACTCGCCGTCAATGCTGGCCTCCTGGAACGCCAGGACCTTCTGGTCGTCTCGGCGACGGCAAGCGGCAAGACCTTTGTCGGCGAGATGGCCGGGCTCAAGAATCTGCTCGAAGGGAAGGGCCGTCTCCTCTTCCTTGTCCCGCTCGTCGCCCTTGCAAATCAGAAATATCTCCGCTTCAGGGAACGCTACAAGGGCCTCGCCTCCGTCTCCCTCCAGACCGGGAGGAGCCGTCTCAACCTCCCGGAGACGCGGCCTGTCGGCGAGAGGAACACCCGCGCCGAGATCATCGTGGGCACGTACGAAGGGGTCGACACGGTCTTCCGGAACGGGAAGACCCTCGCGGACATCGGCACCGTGGTGATCGACGAGGTCCAGAACCTCGAAGAACCCGAGAGGGGCCATCGTCTTGACGGCCTCATCGCCCGGATCAAATACGCCTCGCCGAAGGCCCAGTTCCTGTATCTCTCGGCGACCATCGGGGCCCCGAGCGTCCTTGCACGAAAACTCGGCGCGAAACTCGTGCGCTACGACAGCAGGCCCGTCCCTCTCGAACGCCACCTGATCTTCTGCGAGAAAAAGAAGAAGATCCAGTTCATCAAGGCGATGGTGAAGGAGGAGTTCGGGCGGCGGTCCTCGAAGGGGTATCACGGGCAGACGATCGTCTTCACGAATGCCCGGTCGCGGTGCCACACCCTTGCAGACGCCCTGGGCCAGAATGTGGCCCGGCCGTACCACTCGGGCCTCACCTCGCAGGAGCGCCGCCAGGTCGAGGACCTCTTCGCCTCGCAGAAGATCGCCTGTGTCGTCACGACCGCGGCTCTCGCCGCGGGTGTGGACTTCCCGGCATCCCAGGTGATCTTCGACGCTCTGGCGATGGGGATCAAGTGGCTCAGCGTGCAGGAGTTCAACCAGATGCTCGGCCGGGCCGGTCGTCCCGACTTCCATGACCAGGGCAGGATCGTCATCCTCGCCGAACCCGGCGCGACCTACTCGAAGACCTCGAAGGTGACCGAGGAGGAGATGGCGATCCTTCTCCTGAAGGGCGAGATGGAGGAGGTCGCCCCGGTCTATGACCTCGAAGGGAGTTCCGAGGAATTTGCCGCGAACGCCGTCGCCTGTCACGGCGACGAGGCGCAGATACAGTGGATGGAGCGGCTGATGGTCGGCAGTCTCGAACCAGTCCTCCAGACCCTGACCGAGACAAAACTGGTGAAGCGGAAGAAGGGGGAGATCGAACTCACTGATCTGGCCAGGGTGATGGCCCGCCACTTCATCGGTGTCGAGAAATTGATGCGCGTGCGCGACCTTGTCCGCGAGATGGAGGACCCCCTGATGATCGCCGCCGAGATCGACGGCACAAAAGCGGGGGAGGAGAGGTCGTAGGGCCTCTCCCTGTCCCGGGCCGGAAAAGGCCCGATCTTTTTTGTTCTGCCCTGTACTTTTGTGCATCTCTCCCCCGCGCCGCGATGGGCGTTCGAGGGCCTGTGATATCTTTTCTGCTTTATGGGGCTTTGTAGAAATCCCCCTCCATCGGTTGATAGTGCGTGCCGATCCTCTGCCTTCCCCTTCCCGTTCGCCGGGGGACTTTTGCCCCCGGACCCCCGCGCGAGGATTGGTCCCGGGAAGAAAGGGTCGGAGTCCTGGAGGAGGAGGAGACCATCCCTGCCCCTATCGTAATGGCAGGGGGTATGGGGGGCGGCAGCCCCCCTGGACCAGGCACGTCTGAACAGAATTTTTTCCCCTATCACTTCAGGAAGTACTTTCCCGCAAGGGTTTCTCCAGAGCCCTTTATGGTGAATTTTCAACGTGGCAATCTGATTTTTGCCAGAATTTTCTTGGATTTTCATATGATATCTTGCCGATGCAGCACCATGAAATTAGATACTCTAATATAATATTACTTGATTATGTATGATACACGAGGCGCGGGCATGGACTCCACAGTTTCAACACCACACGAGGCACGATCGATTGCCGCACAGATAAACGGGGACGACCTCGACTGTGAAAAAATCGTGACATCCGGGGACGGGGTGCGGGCCCTTCTTGAGAAGAATACAGAGAAACTCCCCCCTGTCGGTGAGATACTGGAAAGACTCAAAAAATATGAAAATTGCGAATAAATTTCTCTTTTGACGTGTTCAGGTCTCAGGAGAGGCAGACCCAGCGGTCATAGAGGGGATCGCGGTCGCTCTCCCTGACTTCGGGCGTCCGCCCGACAGAGCGGCACCAGACCGCGACCATGCGTGCCTCCTCTTCCGTGGCGACGGTGATGAGCGTCTCCTCCGAGAGAGCCAGGAGTTCGAGGGTGAGTCTCTCCCATATTCCGCTGTCGAAGGAGCGGATCGTCCCCATCATAAATGCCGTCCCGTAGGGGACCGGCCTGAAATAGGTGGTCGCCATCGTCCCGTCGATGCACGCAGTCTCTGCCGGTACCAGACGCCCCTCCTCGAAGCCGCGGGCAAGAAGAGCGGGGTCGTGGTCGTAGGCGAGCGCCCGCATCCCGGCCGACCTGAGTGCGGCGGCGCCGACACCCGAGCCGCAGCAGCAGTCGATACAGACGGCCCCCTCCTGCCTGCCCCAGACCTCCGTGACGAGGCCCGCGATCTTTCCCGGCCTGTCAGGCGGGATGTCCTCGATCGACGGTTTGACCTCCCTCAGGATCGCGGCACTGTAATACTCCCGCACCGCGCCGGTCCAGACCTCCCTGTCCTCCTGGTAGATCTCTCCGTCCGTCCCTTCAAAGAGGTCGATCACCTCTGCCGCCGGCGGGTGGAAGAGGTAGTTCGCCGCGTACCACGCGCCGCCGCTCCTGAACGCGACGGCCATGAGGTCCTCGTCCTCGTCGACGAGGAGTTTTCCGGCCTCGGAGTCAAGGGAGAGGATGGGTTCCGCCGTCGCCGGGTCCGCGAGGTCGGCGAACGAGTCCTCGACACATATGAGATCGGTCAGTTCAAGGATTTCCGCTACTTTCATGCTTCCTCCTGCACTTCTCTTTCGAACCTGACACCATCGGGCGCCCGGATCGTCCCGTCGATGCGGGCTTTTTCGTTGAGGGCGAGGGTTCTGCCGCTCACATTGCCGAGGATGTGCACTCCCGGCGCCACGGCGACCTCGTCGCCGCCCTCGACATTGCCGTGGACCTGCGTACCGTCCCCGACCCTGATAAGCCCGCTCGCCCGCAGGCTCCCGAAGATGGTGGTGTCCCGGCCGACCGCAACCGAAGCGGCCCTGATATTGCCGTGGAGACGGCAGCCGTCCCCGATCGTCATCATGGTCGGGACGGAGAAGACCTTCATGTCGATCGTCGAGGACGGCGGGATGAGCAGGGGGTTCTCGTCGTCTTCGTCTTCGTCCTCGCCGAAGATCTCCTTCAGGGCGTCGTCGATCCCGTCGGGGTTGTCCATCTTCAGGAGGGTCATTACATAGAGGATGAGGTAGGCGATCACCGGCATCGGGTTCCTGATCGAGATCCACCCTTTTGCCTCGAAACCCTTCTCGATATGGACATTGTCGCCGACATCGAGGTCGCCCTGCACGATGAGTTTGCCGTGGACCTTTACCCCTTCCCCGAGATAGGCATCTGCAGCGGCGATCACGTCGCCGTTGATCTCGCACCAGTTGTCGATCCTGACGTCACCGTCCGCAACAATGCTTCCGTTGAGAGTGCAAAATTCGCAGACGACGATGTCTTTTCCTTTCAGCCCGTAGTCGATCGTGCAGCGGTCCCCGATGATAATGGTATTCCCGGTCTTCAGGGTATGTTCCTGCAGTTCGGTGCCGTCAGGGAATGAACACTGGTATATCCAGTCCTGAATCCCGTCTTCCATGAACAGGTACACACTCACCCCGCGCCCTTATCAGTCTTGTCAAAAGGCCTGTGCAGGAACGGGAGAAGAGATGTGCTGCAATTCTGCGGGAAAGGAATGAATGTGCCGACATCAGGAGAGACTCCGCGGACATGCCCCGCGGGAAGAACCGTCACGGACAGTTCGTTCCTGATAAAAAAAAGGGTGTTCAGGCCGCGACCACGATGGGCGCGGTCTCGAGCTTGGACTTGATGACCTCGACCCGGCGGACCGGGAAGATCGGCTTGATCAACTTGAAGACTTCCTTGGCAGTCTCGCCCGAGACAACAGCCTTCGAGAATTCTTCGAAGGAGCTCTGGGCCGCCTGTTCAAGGGCGCTCTTCATCGTCACCGCTCTGATCTCGTGCACCTGGCTGAAGTTCGCCCTGTTGATGGTGAAGCACGTGATGGTCAGGCGCACCTTCTTCCCGTCTTTCGTGGGGACGAGGATGATGGAGTCGATCCTGGAGGTATTTCTCTTCACGAGCCCGCGCATGTAGTCGCGGGTGATATCGTGCCCGACGAACTCGGTATAGGCCGCGTCGCCGGCGACGTTGTTCACCCTGAAGCGCATCTTGATGTGCTGCTTCGCGTAGTCCTGCGAGATCTCGCCGAGCGTGGTCTGCATCACGCGGCCCATCACGAGGGAGGGGTCAGCGGAGATCGTGTCGCCGATATAGGTCTTGCCGAATGCTTCGGGACCGTAGACCTTGTACCAGGACTTGGCCTTCCAGCCTTCGACTCTCTTTCCAACCTGCTTTCTCTTTGCCATGAAATCACCAGATTATTTGAATTAAATTCCGTATCCTCTTTTCCAGAGAGTTGTGTCGCTCTTTCAGGCCCTGCCCGCTTTTTCGAGGAGGTACGAGCAGACCTCCTCCGCGATGGCGAGGTTCATCAGGTAGTCGTCCACCGACGCCGTCACCGACCGCAGGTGTTCGCCCCGGATCCCGGTGACGACCGCGTCGTCGCCCGCGGCCGCCGTCTCCATGCCGGAGAGGTTGTCGGGTGCGAGGGCGCTGGCGACGCACTCTGCATGTGCGCTCCCGGTCGTGATGGTGCCCTCGATCCGGATCATGCGGCCACCATCCTGGCGAACTCCTTCCTGAACTCGCCGATCCGGTCGGCCGGGATGCGTGCGCCGCCGCGGTTCCTGTGACCGCCGCCTGTCCCGCCGGTCTGCGCGGCGACCGTCCTGAGGATCTCCTCAAGGTCGGTCTCCACGCCCGGCGGACAGCGTGCCGAGACCTGCCAGACATCCCCGGCCGGTGCGATCACCGCGACCGGCCCGGTCTGCCTGAGGTCGTAGGCGAGGCAGTCGGCAACGCCGCTTGCCGCCACAGGGTCGTCGACCTCGTAGATCGTCCCGGCGTCGTCGGCCTTCCTGGTGGCGAGTGCGTCGAGCACCCGGCGCCTGAAGGCCCCCGCGACTTCCATGGCCTCGGGGACGCACTCCGGGGCCCTGAGGCAGACCGATGCCGCAAGTCCGCCGCGGCCCTGCTGGCCGCAGCCATCGATGACGGCGGTGAGGGTGCGTGCGTCCTCGATCACCTCGCGTTCCAGCCGGTAACGGTCGCCGTACACGCGGGAGAAGACCGACGGTGCCGCGTCAGCCCCGGCATCCAGCGCGAGAAGGGAGAGGAGGACGTCGTCGGCCACCTCTTCCTCGCCTGTTGCGGCGTCGAGGATGCGGGTCACGGCGTCGTCGTTCCCGCTGATGCCGCTGATGTACGGAGTGACCGCCGTTTCAAGGGCTTCGTGCAGCGTGTTTCCCGGAAGGAGAAGGGCCCTCTCCGGGCTGATGAAGCCGTTGGCGATCCCCTCGTTCAGGATCTCCCTGTTGGTGCCGGAGAACTGCTGGCCGTCCCCGATCATGCCGAGGACAGCAAGCCCTGCAAGGTCGCGGTTGTCCCCGAGCGCCTGGGCGACCAGGTAGGCCGCGCCCGATGCCGAGAGTTCCTGTTCCCCGTCGAGGCCCGCAAGGTGCGGGTTGACGTGGAACTCCCCGGTGAAGTGGGGGACATGATGGTCGACGACCATCGTACTCTCCGGCAGGTCGGCAAGGCCGGCACCGAGGTCGCAGAGCAGGGTCGACTCGGGCCGGCTGATCTCGTCGGCCCTGATGCCCTGCCGTATCCGCAGCCGAAAACGCAGGCCCGCGCGGAGCATGGCCTGAGAGAGGATCGCTCCTGCGGCGATCCCGTCGGCGTCATGGTGCGCGTAGACCTCGACAAAGTCGGTGGCACGGATCTTCCCTGCCACCCGTTCAGCAGCGGCCTGAATGGACATAACTTATCTGGAGAGGAGAATCTCGGCAGTCTCCGGTTTGTAGGTCCAGCCCTTCTCGAGCTTTCCGCTTGTCGTGTAGTACCTCACCAGGCGGCGCACCTTGGACTCGGTGAGCTGGAGCTGCCGCTTGTTGTGAAGGTCGTTTTTGTTCTCGGCAAGGTGCTTCCTCATCCCGAGCGCCTTGGCGATCAGGTTGCGGAGGTCCTCCGGGAGATCTGACCCGAGGTCGTGTTCCTCAAGGATCTCACCGATCTTCTTGCCGGTCACGAGTTTGACATCAGAGACGCCGTACTTGTCCCTGAGGGTGAACCCGATCTCGCTGCTGGAGCTGCCCTTTTTGCGAAGGTCGACAACAATCTTCACGGCTTCGTCGGCCGACATGCCGCACCACTCGGGTGCTTCAGTACGGTATGGGGCGACGGAACAGGACTTGCCTCTCCTTCGTGCATGCATTCGTGCCATGATCTACCTCTCAAATGACAGAGTAAGTCCAGAAAAGAGCAGAAAGTACTTCTACTGACTTTTCGGTAATCCCGAGCCATTTCGGCCATGCCATCGGGCACGTCGGACTTACGTCAGCCAGCACAGAAACGTGCTGGTTATTCATTCACCTGCACGGTATTAAGGCTGTCGCCGGTCGGAACCATAATCTTTAATTCTCCATTTGTGGGATTATCTCACAGAAAGACCACATGGCATACGATTTGCTTTCAGCCTTCCATGCCTGGCCGTGGAAACTGCCTGTCCTCCTTGCAGCGACAGGCGGCGCCTTTGCCGCCACCGTCTTTGCGGCGGCGTCCGGCGTTACGGTCGTTGTCGCCTATCTCTTCTTTGTTCCTGTCATCCTTGCGGTCTTTTGGTACGGCTGGAAGGGCCTTGCGATGGCGGCGGCCCTCCTCGTCTCCTATCTCCTGGTCATTGTGTTCTTCTTCGGCACGGCGTCGTCGGTCTTTGTCGAGGCGATCGGCCGCACCGTCGCCATTGCCGCTATTTCCATCCTTCTTACACTGCTGTTCGCCAGGGTCTCTGGCCTGGCGCGTGACTACCAGGGTATCTTCGAGCACTCCGGCGCCGGGACCCTGGTCGTCGACCCGGCGGTCCCGGTTGTGCTTGCTTCAAACCGCGCCGCCGCCGGGATGCTCGGATTTTCCCCGGAGGATCTTGAGGGACGGTCGTTTTCGTCCTTTTTCCTGGATGCAGCGGCCGGGGAGAGTGCCGCGGCGGCGATCCGGGAAGGTGAATCTCTGGAGGGGGTGGAGGCGGCGCTGACTGCACGGGACGGCAGCGTCCGCTGGGTCAGGTTCTCCACCGGTTCACTCCCCGGTGGAGGGGTTGCCTGCACCCTCCTCGATGTCTCGGACAGGAAGGAGGAGGCGCGGGAGATGGAGGCCCTCGCCCGTTTCACCGGCGACAACCCGAATCCCGTCTTCAGGGTCAACCGTGCCGGGAGGATGACGTACGCCAACGCCGCCGCCGCACCTCTTGTCTCCATCCGGGATACGGATGCGGGAAGGCCCTTCCGCGTGCTGATCGCCGACGCCGTCGCCCGCGCGATGAAAGAAGGAAAAAACGAGGAGACCGAGGTGACGGTCTCCGGAAGGACGTTCCTCTGCACGGTCGTGCCGGTGGCAGGCGAGGGCTATGCCAACATCTACGGGCGGGACATCACTGCCAGAAAGACGGTCGAGGAGGCGATCCGCCTCGAAGAGCAGAGGCTCCAGGCTCTTGTCATGCTGAACGGCATGGACGACGCCCAGGTGAGTGAGATCACCGATTTTGCTCTGGAGAGCGGGACCACGCTCACCGGCAGTGATCTCGGCTACTTTGCCTTTCTCAATGAGGACGAGACTGTCCTGACGATGCAGTCCTGGTCGAAGAAGACACAGGAACTCTGCCGGGTGAAGGACCCGCCGAAGGTGTACCTCCTTGAAAAGACTGGTCTGTGGGGGGAACCGGTCAGGCAGCGCCGCACCATAATCGTGAACGACTATGCCGCCCCCTCTTCCCTCAAGCGGGGTACGCCTGCGGGCCACCCTTCGATCAGGCGCTTCCTGAGTGTACCGGTCTTTGCCGGGGGGAAGATCGTTGCTGTCGCCGGGGTGGCGAACAGGGCAGCGCCGTACGACGAGGCCGACGCCCGGCAACTCTCTCTCCTGATGGGCGGCATGTGGGCGCTCCTGCAGAGAAAACAGTATGCCGAGGACCTGGCCCGTTCCGAGAACCTCTATCGGACGGTCTTCGAGGCCACGGGCACGGCGACGATGGTCCTGGACGAGGCGGGCTCGGTCACCCACGTGAACTCCCGTTTCGGCCCCTTCTTCGGGTACGAACCGACCGACCTGATCGGGAAGAGCGTCTGGTCCACCCTCTTCACCGGTCCGGCAGCGGAGGTGACGCGGCGCTACCATGCAGAGAGGCGGTACGGGACAGGGACGCCCTCGACATACGAGGTGCAGGTGCAGGACCGTAAGGGGCAGACGCGCGATGTCCTCCTCACCGCGGCACTCATTCCGGGGACCTCCCTGAGTATCGTCTCCCTGGCCGACATCACCACCCTGAAGGAGACCGAACGCGAACTCCTCGAACGCAACCGCAAACTCTCGTTCCTCTCCGAGATCGGGGACCTCTCGGTCTCGTCCGCCTCTCTTCCCGTCATGCTCGGGGCGATGCTACAGGCGGTGCTCCGGACTCTCGGTCTCGACGGCGGGGCAATCCACCTCCTCGAACCTGACGGGAAGAGGGCGTCGCTCGTCTGCCAGTACGGCATCCCCGACGCCGCTGCTGTCCCGACGGTCCTGCCTGCGGAGGAGGGGGAGGCGACGCCCGCCTGGGCGGCGGAACAGTTCACGGCCACGGTCGCGGTGCCCCTCCTCGCCGGGCAGGAACGTCTCGGTGTCATGACTGTCGGGGGCGACCGCCCGTTTTCCGTTGGAGAGCAGTCTTTCCTTGCCATGGCCGGGCGTGCGATCGGCCCTGCCGTCCAGAGGGCGGTCCTGCGGGCCGAACGCGAGCAGGCGAGCGAGGAGGCGAACCTGTACCTGGACATCATGACCCACGACATCAACAACGCGAATGCCGTGGCGATGGGGTACAGCAGTCTCCTGGTTTCGATGCTCTCGGGCAGGGAGGAGGCGCTGGCAAAGGGGGTGCTCGCCGGCATCAGGCAGAGCGCGGAGATCATCACGAATGTCTCGACGTACCGGATCATGAGCAGGCGGCGGACGAGGGTCGAACCGATCCCGCTGGACCGCGTGATCCGGGGGCAGGTCGCTGTCTTCTCCGACGTGGACGTCAGGTACGGCGGGACCGACCGCATCGTCGCGGCCGACGAACTCCTCTCCGAGGTCTTCGCGAACCTGATCGGGAACGCGGTGAAGTTCGGCGGCGCCGGGGTGACGGTCTGGATCACGGTGGCGGACAGAAACGGCGAGGTAGCGGTGACGGTCGCGGACAATGGTCCGGGCATCCCCGACGACCAGAAGGGTTGCGTCTTCGAGCGTTTTGTCCGGAATGCTCCCCGGGTCTCGGGCAAGGGCCTCGGCCTCTGGATCGTGAAGATGCTTGTCGAGCGCTATGGCGGGAGCATCGCGGCCGCGGACCGCGTGGCCGGCAGTCCGGGCGAGGGCGCGGCGATGGTCGTCGTCCTGCGGAAAGCGAAGGCGGCGGGGAAATAACCTTTAATATCTTTGACGGGCAAGAGTGTATGGTACCGGCGATAGTAGTCTAGTGGTAGGACAGTGGCTTCCCAAGCCACTAACTCGGGTTCGAATCCCGGCTATCGCATAAAGAGAGGGTTTCGAGAATCCTTGCTTTTCTTGATGTGTTCCGGGGTCGAGACCGCACCGCAGACCCCTTTCCAGTTGCGTCACAGTATCGAGACGAAAATAGATCCATGTTCCCCCCATTGAAGAACGATACGATCGGCTCATGTGCTTCTCGGCCTCCTGGCAGGGCCGATAGACGTCACGACAGGGGGACCGTCTCTTTCTTCTGTTTCAGCCTTGCCCTCTGGAAACCATATTTCAGATAAACCTCCCGGAGTCTGGCCTGGAGTCGACCGTGATCATGCGGCACCTTACCGTGCGGGAGAGGTTCATGGCGATGGCCACCGTCTTCGGCACCATGGTTGGGGTGCCTGACATACGGGTACACCTCGCATTCTAAGTCAAGAGGTCTTGACATACAGGTACACCCCGTATTCTACGTCAAGAGATCTTGACATGTTCTCGGGCATATATCTCATACGTGCACATATGATCCATGAGGAAGAGATGAGGAGTGAACGAGCAGGGACACTCGTCCCGCAAAAGGGTGGTTATGCGGCATTCGTCCCGAAACCGCTGCCGCCGCAAGATCTGGATCTCGACGAGAGCCTGCTCCTCCTGCTCTCGAAGGCCGACACAGCGCTGGCGCGGCTCGATGGTGTCACCCAGGTGCTCCCGAACCCCGACCTGTTCGTGGCGATGTACATCAAGAAAGAAGCTCTGCTCAGTTCGCAGATCGAGGGGACGCAGGCGTCGTTGCGCGGCGAGGGCTGGAGTTCGAAGCCGACCTGCAGCCGGAGGAAGATGTCAACGAGATCCGTGAAGTCGTCAACTACATCAAGGCGATGGGGCACGGGATGGAAAAACTTGAGTTCTCCGAGTTTACCGTCGATCTTCTCAATGAAATTCATCGGTTCCTGATCCAGGGGACGAGGGGCGGCTATAAGAAGCCGGGCACTATCCGTACAGAGCAAAAACTGGACCGGTGTCACGGGAACTCCCATACGGGACGCCATGTACGTCCCTCCCCCGCCCGAGAAAGTGCCGGATCTGCTGCACAACCTCGAACTGTTCATCCAGCAAAAGGACAAGACCCCTCTGCTCATAAAAGCGGCCCTGATACATGCGCAGTTTGAATCCATCCACCCCTACATCGATGGGAACGGCCGGATGGGAAGGCTCCTGATCACCTTCTTCCTCTACTACAGGGGCATGCTCTCAAAGCCGCTTCTGTACCTGAGTGTCTACCTGAAAAAGCACCAGCAGGAATATTACCAGATCCTCAACGACGTCAGGTACGGCGGGGACTGGGAGAGATGGATCGCGTTTTTCCTCACAGGAGTGATCGAGACCTCCACCAACTCCGTCGAAACGGCGAAAAAGATCATCGACCTCAGGTCAGACCTCGTGAAAACTCTCCTGGAGAAGAATATCGGCGGTGTGATCGCCCTGAAGTTCATCGACGTGCTCTTTGAAACGCCGGTAATAACTGTTTCCCGTGCCGCCGAAGCCCTCGATGTCAGCCGCCAGACTGCAAACTCTCTGGTGAAAAAGTTTGAAGACGCCGGCATCCTCGTCGAGATCACGGGGAACAAGCGCTATAAAAGGTATATGTTCGGTGACTATCTCCGCATCGTTCAGGAAGGCACATACAGGTAGGCCCGGCCTCCTCTCTTTTCTCATCCCCTCTGTGCACATCTGCAGCAGCAGAACAACACCCTGCAACGAATGATTTCAAAGTCGCATCTCGCACGCGAGGATGGCGGCTTCGCGGATCAGTTTGCGGCCGTCATCGGTGTCTGTGGGATGGTCCAGATACTGCCGGAACTGCTCTGCGTCCTCCTCCTTCAGGACGAGCGCAATTTCAATCGGTTGTACCATATTTCTTTCTCCAGTTCGCAATGAATGCGGGTCCGGACACCCAGTATGATAATGCGGGTTCCAGTACAAAAAATGTCTTTTGGAGACCGGCCAGGCACATGTACCGCCGTCCATCACGATCTCTTCGTTGCACTCATCCCCCGCTGTAGCATTTCGGCGGCCTGGAGAAGAAGGCCTGGGTCGTTCTCCATGAGCTTCCGCACCTCAGCCGATATGCTGTCCACCTCGGCCACTGTCTCCTCGGTGAGAGCAAGACCGCACTTCCGGCAGAAGTTGTCGGTCGGGTCGTTGATAGAGGCGCACCGGGGGTACTGGATCGGCTCAAGGGCCTTCGACCGTTTCTCCTGTCGGGCGGTGTGGCGCCAGTGAGCTCGGTCATGGTGCGCCCGGTGTCCTCGTCGGTGAGGTGCGCATACCGTTCGATCATGCGGGAGTCGAGAAGACGAAGTCTTCGAGCAGTCCCGCGGTTAGATTATGAGGAAGGCGGTGGACCCACGTATCTCTCCGGGGGATCAGGGATACACCGATCCGTGCATGAGGTTTTCTACAGAGTCATTTTCTGAGATGTCTCGCCGGTCCCGCTCACTGCCCGAAAGGTCGAACTCTGCGAGGCGTACCAAAAGGATAAATTATCCTCTGCCATGTGATTCGGGCATTGCTGCTCCAGACACTTTTGATCGGGAAACGGGTTCGCAAAAAGATCGTAATATTAAAATGATCGTATGTTCTTGTATGTATGATCTCCAGAATTCCGCATGGTGTTTTGCGATATTTCCCCGGCCCGTTGCCGGGGGGAATGCGCGGGTCGTATGAGCATTGGAAAGGGCGGTATGATGGCCCGAAAAAGTGCTGGTGGTTTTCGTGAGCGTGAGGCCGGGTTCATGGCAGGGTTTTGAAAAGCACTCCTCTGGTTCTGGAGTGATAGTGTGCATATTTCTTTTACTCGCATTAACATCGTGCGGGTGTCTTCAAACTCAAGGTTCATCCTTGAATAAGAATTTAACTGCGGAAGATCGTGCATTTTTAAACGCGTCGGAAGACCTGCCGATGGGAAAGTGGGATGCGGCAAATATCGCAGAGATAAAAAAAGATTATCAGGACATGTATCTTATCGCAAAGACCCAGAAAGAAGTCTACGAAAAAAGAATGCAGGCCCTCGAATCAATGCCGGTCTCTGACCAGTGCAGGGAGATAAAAAATGAGTATCGTCTTGCGGACGAGTACGGCATGCTTGCCTGCGAATGCGAGATGAACAGGGCCCTGGCTTTCATGGAGTCGAATTATACCGGGGAAGAATATTACTGGAATATCGAGAATAATGCCATGGATGAGTCATTGAAACACTTGATGTTGGCGAAAAATTCTCTCTAGAATACTATCGGTCGGGTGGACTCCTCGATCTGATTTTTTTCAGGGAGAGGGGGAGCGTCTGCATCGTCCTGCTGCCCGCGTTCCCTCTCCTTCCCGCCATCCCCAACCTCTATTCCCTCCCCACCCAAACTCCTCCAGATGCACACCACCGACGACGAGATCCGGACCTACGTCGAGACGACCCTCAGCCGCTCAGGTTCCCACGGCCTCGACCACACCCTCAGGGTCACCGCTCTCTGCCGGGAGATCGGCCTCGTCGAGGGCGCCGACATGCGGGTGCTCGTCCCGGCCGCTCTCCTCCACGACATCGCCCGCCCTCTTGAGGCGAAGACCGGCGTCCCCCACGAGGAGGAGGGGGCGAGGATCGCGGAAGAATATCTCGGGTCGATCGGCTACGACACCGCCCTCGTCCCGGCCGTCGCCCACGCCATCCGCGCCCACCGGTACAGCACCGGGGCAGCGCCCGCGACACTGGAGGCGCAGGTCCTCTCCGACGCCGACAAACTGGACGCCATCGGGGCGGTCGGCCTCGCCCGCACGTTTCTCCAGGCGGGCGAACGCGGGGGCGGCATCCCCGACGCCGTCGATCATATCCACGAGAAACTCCTGAAGCTGAAGGGCCTGATGTACACCGAAACCGCCCGCACCCTCGCGGAGGAGAGGCACGCCTTCCTGAGCGCCTTCGTCGGCGCTCTCGAAGACGAGATGCGCCGGCGGTGACCCGACCACTACTCTTTTGGTGCTTTCGAGAGAGTACAGTGACAGCGAAGAGCATGCGAGAGGAAAAACCGATAATCTACCTGAACAACGCGGCGACGACCTGGCCGAAACCCCCGGCGGTCGTCGCGGCGACCGCGGCGTCCCTTGCCCGTCCGGTCTTCGGGTCAGGGCGGACCGCCGGGACCGAGGGCGAGGACTATCCCATGCTTGCACGGGAGGCCCTCGCCAGACTCTTCCATGCCGGGCCCGCGGAGCACTACATCTTCACCCTGAACGCCACCGACTCCCTGAACCTCCTCATCCGGGGATTTCTCGCCGCCCACCCCGGCCCCTGCCATGTCCTGACCACAGCCCTCGACCACAACGCGGTGCAAAGGCCCCTCCACGAACTGGAGAGGGAGGGGCGGATCAGCCTCGCCGTCGTCCCCTTCGACGAAGACGGCCACGTCTCCCCCGCCGCCGTCGAGGAGGCCCTCCGCCCGGAGACGCGGCTCATGGTGCTGGCGCACGGGAGCAACGTCCTCGGCACCGTCCTGGACATCAAGGCGATCGGCGCCCTCCTCCACGACCGCGGCGTCTACGTCGTCGTCGACGGGGCGCAGACCGCCGGCCACATCCCGGTGGACCTGGGGGCGCTCCCGGTCGACGCCTACGTCTTCACCGGCCACAAGGGCCTCTTCGGCATTGCCGGGACAGGTGGGTTCTATATCCGCGACCCCGACGAGGTGGCCCCGGTGAGGGTCGGGGGCACCGGGACAGACTCCTCCTCCCTCGTCCAGCCGCGGGAGATGCCCGAGAAGTTCGAGGCCGGGACGCCGAACTACCCCGGCCTTGCGGCGCTCGCGGCAGGCGTGGAGTTCATCCTCTCCGTCGGCGTGGACGCCATCGCGGAGAAAGCGGAGCGCAAGACGGCATACATCATCGGGGAACTCGAAAAGGAGCCGAACATCGTCGTCCACACGAGACGCCCGGCCCTGCCGATCGTCTCCTTCTCCATTACGGGGATGGACGACGACGACGTCGGGTTCGTTCTCGCCCGCGCCTACGGCGTCGTCACCAGGACCGGCCTCCACTGCGCCCCCCTCGTGCACCGGGCGATCGACGGCGGGAAAGGGTCGGTGCGGCTCAGTCTCTCCTGGTTCACCACCGACGAAGAGTGCAGGACCGCGGCCGCGGCCATACGGGAGGTTGCACGCCATGCGTGTCGTCAGGTCGGTTCGCCATAAGTCCTGTGCCGACGGCACCCTCATGAAGGAGTTCGTCCTCAGCGCCCCGCTGACGGAGGGGTTCTTCTCGTACCTCGAAAATTTCGGGCGCGTGGAGGCGATGCCGGACCTCGGCGAGGGCTTCTACACCTTCGAGAAGACGGACTTTTTCTCCATCAAGGGGTTTGCCGGGGACACGACGGTCGAGGTGCGGTTCAGGCGCGAGGTGGTGGACCTGACGACCGACTTCCTGTACTCCCTCTTCTCCCTGTACCGGGACGGCGACCCCGACCTCCCGACGCTGAAACGGCGGGAGAGTGCGCTCGTCGAGCAGGTGCACGAGCACCTGTACGGGAAGTGACTGCCCTCACCGGAAGACCTCTCATATCTCCCGCCCAAGATCCTGATCACAACCATGGACGCAAAGATCTGCGCTGACCTCCTCTCGCAGGTGCGGGAGAGACGGCCGCTCGTACACCATATCACCAACACCGTGACGATCAACGACTGCGCGAACATCACGCTCTCTGCCGGGGCCGCGCCGGTGATGGCCGGGGCGATCGAGGAGTCGGGCGAGATGGTCGCGGCCGCCGGGGCCCTCGTCCTGAACATCGGGACTCTCGACCCGGCCCAGGTGGAGTCGATGCTCCTCGCGGGCAGGCGGGCGAACGACCTCGGCGTGCCTGTCGTCCTCGATCCGGTCGGGGCCGGGGCGACCCGCCTGCGGACCGACGCAGTCCAGAGGATCCTGAAGGAGGTGAAGGTCGCCGTCCTGAAAGGAAATGCCGGGGAGATCGGTGTCCTTGCCGGTATGGGCGGGAAGGTGCGGGGCGTGGACTCGTGCGGCCTCGCCGGCGACCCGGTCGAGACGGCGAAGGCCTGCGCCCGGAGCACGGGCACGGTGGTGGCGATGACCGGCGAGACCGACGTCGTCACCGACGGGGACCGCGTCGTCCTGGTCAGGAACGGGAACGCGATGATGGACCGTCTCTCCGGGACCGGGTGCATGGCCTCCTCGGTCGTCGGGTCCTTCGTCGCGGTCGCCGACGACCCCCTCGACGGCGCCGCGGCGGCCCTCGCCGCCTTCGGTCTTGCCGGGGAGAGGGCGGCCGCGGTCGCCCGCGGGCCGTATTCGTTCAGGACGGCCCTCTTCGACGAACTCTACGGCCTGACCCCCGACGACCTCGTGGAGGGGGCGCGGCTGGAGGCCGTCTGATGGGCTACGACCTGTACGTGATCACCGATGGCGAGGTCGGCCGCGGCCTCTCCCACCTCGATCAGGCCCGTCTCGCCGTCGCCGGCGGGGCGGACGTCGTCCAGTTGCGGGACAAGACGATGAACACCTCCGATCTCCTGCGGGAGGCGCGGGCGATCCGGGAGGTCACCGCCGCGGCAGGCGCCCTCTTCATCGTCAACGACCGCCTGGACGTCGCCCTGGCGGTCGGCGCCGAAGGCGTCCACCTCGGCCAGGCCGACCTCCCGGTGGAGGAGGCGCGGGTCCTCGCTCCGCCGGGGTTCATCGTCGGTCTCTCGGTCGGCGACGTCGCGGAGGCGGTGGAGGCCGTCGCCGGCGGCGCCGACTACGTCGCCCTCAGCCCCACCTTCTCGACCGCCTCGAAAGCCGACGCCGGTCCGGGCCACGGTCTTGCGACCCTCCGGGCGATCCGGTCCGCGGTCCCCGTCCCCGTCCTCGGGATCGGCGGCATCGGCCCCGAGAACGTGGCCGACGTCATCGCCGCCGGCGCCGACGGCGTCGCCGTCATCTCCGCAGTCGTCGGGCAGGAGGACGTGACCGCCGCCGCACGGACGATGAAGGCCCTCGTCGCCGCCGCAAAGCGTGCGCCGCACCTCTCCTCTGCCCGTGATGAGGCCGGGGACGATGTCGCGTTCTGAGAAGAGAATGAGGAACCGGAGGTTCTGAGTTTCGGCGATGTATCCTCCCGGTCTGATGGTCGGGGGAAGATAGGGGATCGGTGTCTCTTGCCGGGGGGCTGCCGCCCCCCCAACCCCTCGAAAACCTCCGGTTTTCTCATGCTCACTTCGTTCGCACCCAGCCATTAAGATAGGGGTGGGATGGCAATCTCCCTCTTCAGGATCTCTGTTCTGTCTTCCCCGGTCCTATCCTACGATCGGGGGTCCGGGGGCGACGAGCGACAGCGAGGAGTCCCCCGGTCTATACTATGGGGAAGGCGATTGATCTCCATCCACGACACGTCCGACCCGGCCTTTCCCCGGTCATGATCTCTCTCCCCCTTACCTCACCGCGAGCATCCTCTCGATCGCCGTCCGCGCCCTGTCGGCGACGTCCGCGGGGACGGTCACCCGCGGTTCGAGGGTGACGAGGGAGTCCCTCACCATCGTAAGGTCCGTCTTCTTCATGTTGATGCAGACCGCCCTCCCGGAGAGGGGGTAGAACTCCTTGTCCGGGCATTTTTTCTGCATCTGGTGGATGATGCCGACCTCCGTGCCGATGATGAAGGAGCGTGCCGTGCTCGCGCAGGCGTGCCTCACCATGCCCGACGTCGACTGAACAGAGTCCGCGAGGTCGATCACCTCGGGCCTGCACTCCGGGTGAACGAGCACCTCGGCCTCCGGGTGGAGGCGGCGGGCGTCCTGCACGTTCTCGGGGGTGAACCGATCGTGGACATAGCAGAACCCGTCCCAGGGCATCACCTCCTTCGTCGTGAAGCGTGCGACATAGCGGGCGAGGTTCCGGTCGGGCACGAAGAGGATCCTCTCCGCCTCCAGGGACTCGACAACCGTCACCGCATTCGCCGAGGTGCAGCAGATGTCGCTCTCCGCCTTCACCTCCGCGGAGGTGTTGACATAACTGACCACCGCGGCGTCCGGGAAGCGTTCCCTCAGCACCCGCACCTCCCCGGCGGTGACCATCGCCGCCATCGGGCAGCAGGCGTCGCCCGCCGGCAGCACCACCCTCTTCTCCGGCGAGAGGATAGCGGCGGTCTGGGCCATGAAGTCGACGCCGCAGAAGATGATGACCTCCGCGTCGTAGGCGGTCGCCGCCCTCGCAAGTTCCAGGGAGTCGCCGACGAGGTCCGCGACGTCCTGCACCGCCGGAATCTGGTAGTTGTGCGCGAGGATGACGGCGTCCCTCTCCTCTTTCAGGCGCAGAATTTCTTCAACGAGTCTCTCCTCCATCGTCTCCCGATCCTCCGGAAGGGCAACCATAATGTATATCTGTTTCCACCTCCCCAGTATATAATGTTCACAATTGTGAATATGCCGGCGACAGGAGACGGGTATGCCGAGACTATTGTCAGAAAAAGACCGTGCCATGCTGAGAAAATCCACGTGCGAGGACCGGAGGATATGATGAAAGTCCACCTCTCCCCGGACAGGACCGAGGAGATCGCGGTGACGGCGGCGACCGTCGAGGCCGTCCTCCTCATGCTCGGCGTCAATCCTGTCGAGGTGATCGTCTCCCGGAACGGCGCCCTCGTACCCGAGGACACCGTGGTCGGCGGCGACGACGAACTCAGGGTGATCAGGTTTGTCCATGGCGGGTGAGACCGGCCGCTGCTCCTCTCCGGGCTGCACCGAACCCCCTATCATGGTGCTCCGCGGGACCGGGGAGCGCCTCTGCGCCCGCCACTTCACCGCCTCGGTCGAGGGCCGGGTGCGGCAGACCGTCGAAGAGCGGAAGATGGTGCAGGACGGCGACGTCGTCGTCGTCGGCCTCTCCGGCGGCAAAGACAGCACCGTCCTCCTCCACATCCTCAGCCGTATCCTCCGCGACCGACCCGTCAGGGTCGTCGCCGTCACCGTGGACGAGGGGATCGCGGGCTACCGGGAGGAGACGGTTCAGACAGCCCGCGCCATCACCGCCGCCTGCGGCGTCGAGCACGTCATCGTCTCCTTCGAGGACTATTGCGGCAGCACCCTGGACGAACTCGTGCGCGAACGCCCCGAGCACCCCTGCACCATCTGCGGCGTGCTGCGGCGGCGCCTCCTCCAGAATGCGGCCCGCGACCTCGGGGCGACGCGCCTTGCGACAGGCCACTGTCTCGACGACGAGGTGCAGTCGGCCCTGATGAACATCCTGAACGGCGACGTCAGGCGGATCGTGCGGACCGGCGTCCCCGACGCGGGCGCGTTCGTCCCGCGGGTCAAACCCCTCCGGGACATCCCGGAAAAAGAAGTGACATTGTACGGGATCGTGCAGGGGATCTACACACCCCTTCCCGAGTGCCCGTACGCCGGGGAGGCCCTGCGGTCAGACGTGCGCCACCTCCTCTCCACCCTCGAATACCGCCACCCCGGCACGATGGAGAGGACGATGGCGGGATACGACCGCCTGCGGGAGAGGGTCGGCGGGTGCGTGGAGGGAGGTGAGGTATCGTACTGCCCCGAGTGCGGCGAACCGAGCACCGGCGGCCTCTGCCGCGCCTGCGAACTCCTGGGGTCACTCGCGGACCGATGACCCGTCCATCCCGCACTGGCTGTCCCCTTCGCGCAGTTGCATGCAGATGCCGCAGATCCGTTTCCCCAGGTCCTCGACCTTTCCGTCCTTCAGGTCGACGGCGAGGGACCGGACCGACTCCTTCACCTCGTCCTCGAAGACGATCCGGTAGCCACGCTTTCCGGAGAGGTACTGCGAGACCGCGGACGGCGCCATGTCGAGGAGGCGGGCGGCCTCGAGTTGCGAGACGCCGGCCGCGATCAACTCCCCGGCAATCGCCGCCCGTATCGCCGGCAGCACGTCCCAAACGATTAACTGGCACGGTACTTTCATACTATCACAACGTATATACGCAGGAAGAGAGCACCTATCGTGCGTACTTCACAATTGTGAATTGGCGCCCTGCACGAAAATACTTTGCCATCCTCCTTCCCGGATGACGCCGCAGCAGGGCCAGGGGTCAATTGATATGAAGAAACTGGTGTACATGGACCACGCGGCGACCACGCCCGTGAAACCCGACGTCCTTGAGGCGATGCTCCCGTACTTCTCCGAAAAGTTCGGCAACCCCTCCTCGATCTACGCGCTCGCCCACGACTCGAAGGAGGCGGTGGAGCATGCACGAGCACAGGTTGCGGCGGCGATCGGCGCATCTCCCGACGAGATCTTCTTCACCGCCGGGGGATCGGAGTCCGACAACTGGGCGATCAAGGGGACCGCCTTTGCGAACCGGAAGAAGGGCGACCACATCATCACCACGGCGATCGAGCACCACGCCGTCCTCCACACCTGCGAGTACCTCGAAAAGCAGGGCTTCACCGTCACCTACCTCCCGGTGGACAACTACGGCATGGTCGACCCTGCGGACGTCGAAGCGGCGATCACCGACAGGACCATCCTCGTCACGGTGATGGCCGCGAACAACGAGATCGGCACCGTCCAGCCGATCCGGGAGATCGGCAGGATCGCCCGCGCCCACGGCGTCCTCTTCCACACCGACGCCGTGCAGGCGGTCGGCGCCGTCCCGATCGACGTGAAGGCCGACACTATCGACATGCTCTCCCTCTCCGGCCACAAGTTCTACGGCCCGAAGGGGATCGGCGCCCTGTACGTCAGGAAGGGCACGCGGCTCGACAGCCTCGTCCACGGCGGCGGGCAGGAACGCCGGCGGCGTGCCGGGACCGAGAACCTCCCCGGCATCGTCGGCCTGGGGAAGGCGATCGAGATGGCGACCGCGGACATTCCGGGCCACACCGCATATATCGCGGCGATGCGGGACAGACTCCTCAAGGGCATCCTGGCCGCCATCCCGGACACCATCCTGAACGGCCACCCGACGATGCGCCTCCCGAACAACCTCAATGTCAGTTTCCGCTACATCGAGGGCGAGTCCGTCCTCCTCATGCTCGACGCCCACGGCATCTGCGCATCGACAGGGAGCGCGTGCAGTTCGGCGTCCCTCGAACCCTCGCACGTCCTCCTTGCGATCGGTCTCCCGCACGAGACGGCTCACGGGTCGCTCCGCCTCACCCTGGGCGACCTGACCACCGACGAGGACGTCGACCATGTCCTGGAGGTGCTCCCGACGATCGTCGAGAGACTGCGGAGCATGTCGCCCCTGTATGCGGTGCGGAACGGAGGTATATGATGTACAACGAGACAGTGATGGACCATTTCATGAACCCGAGGAACGTTGGCGAGATGAAAGACCCCGACGGCGTCGGCGAGGTCGGCAACCCGACCTGCGGCGACATCATGAAGATCTTCCTGCGTATCCGGGACGACCGCATCGAGGACGTGACGTTCATGACCTTCGGCTGCGGCGCCGCGATCGCCTCGTCGAGCATGGCGACCGAACTGATCAAAGGAAAGACCCTGGACGAGGCGTGGGAGATCACGAACAAAGCGGTGGCTGCGGCCCTGGAGGGCCTCCCGCCGCAGAAACTCCACTGCTCCGTCCTCGCCGAGGAGGGCATCCACGCGGCGATCAACGACTACCGGAGGAAACATGGCCTCGAACCCCGCCCCGAGACCGGTCACGCCGCCCACGAGGAGGCCGGCGGCGATGCTGAGTGAGCACGAACGCGAACGCTACCGTCGGCAGACGATGCTCTTCGGCGAGGAAGGGCAGGAGAAACTCAAAAGAGCGACGGTCTTCGTCGCGGGTGCGGGCGGCCTCGGGTGTCCGGTCGCCCTGTACCTCGCCGCCGCGGGCATCGGGCATATCAGGATCGCCGACTGCGACACCGTGGAGACGACCAACCTGAACAGGCAGGTCCTCCACTGGGACAGAGATGTCGGGCGGGCGAAGGTCGCCTCGGCCGGGGAGAAACTCGCGGCCGTCAACCCGGAGATCGAGGTGGAGACGGCGCGGGTCGTCATCGACGCCTCCAACGTCGCCGACCTCGCCGGCGACGCCGACGTGATCGTGGACGCGATGGACAACTTCGAGACCCGCTACCTCCTCAACGAGGTCGCCCTGGCGAGGGGCATCCCCCTTGTCCACGGTGCGATCTCCGGGTTTTTCGGGCAGGCGACGACGATCATCCCGGAACAGACCCCGTGCCTCCGCTGCATCTTCCCGACGGCGCCGCCGAAGGAGACCTTCCCGGTGGTCGGCACGACTGCCGGCGTGATCGGGCTCGTGGAGGCGAACGAGGTGATAAAATACCTGACAGGTGCCGGCGACCTCCTTGCCGGCCGTCTCCTCCTCTGGGACGGGACGAACTCCACGATGGAGACGATCGCCATGGAAAGACAGCCGAAGTGCCCGGCCTGCGGCCACCTGCACGAGAAGGTGTGTCCATGATAGACCTGACGCGTGACGATTTCGACGTGAACGAGATGATCGCACGGGCGAGAAAACCGTCGATGGGTGCGCTGGTCACCTTCCTCGGCGTGGTGCGGGACGACGACATCGAGGGCATGGAACTGGAGGCCTACGAGGAGGTCGCCCGCGCCGAACTCGGGGCGATCCGGGACGAGGCCTTTGCGACGTTCCCCATAGAATCGGTGGACATCATCCACCGCACCGGCCGACTGAAGGTCGGGGAGAACATCCTCCTGATCATCGTCGGCGCCGGCCACAGGCACGAGGCGTTCGCCGCCTGCGAGTACGTCATCGACCGGATCAAGGAGAGCGTCCCCATCTGGAAGAAGGAGACGGTGAAGGGCGGGGACACCCGCTGGGTCCCCGGCCACCAGGGGTGACCGGAGAGCACATCCCGGAACTCTCGTTCATTCCCCTCCTCTCTGCATGCAGGGACCGGGAGAAAATTTCATGATCGGGTCGATGTCTTCCCGAATTCCCTGAAGAACCGTGCGAAACCACCGCCTTCCCCGACCTCTCTGCCGGGGACTGACACCCCCGGACCCCCGAAACAGGATAGGGTCGGGGAAGAGAGACCAGAGATCCTGATGAAGGAGATTGTCCTCCTCCCCCTATCGCAATGAGGGGGGGGTCGGGGGGTGAAACCCCCCGGACAAGACGCCAGAACAGGATTTTTCAGAACCACATACCGATCATTCCATCGACAGGACAGAGGGTATGATCAGTTTTGGGATATGCTCATGGTAAACCCTCGCGGGAAAGTACTTCCTGAAGTGATAGGGGAAAAAATTCTGTTCAGACGTGTCTGGTCCCGGGGGGCTGCCGCCCCCCAGACCCCCTGCCATTACGATAGGGGTGGGATGGCCTCCTCTTCCAGGACTCCGACCCTTTCTTCCCGGGACCAATCCCGAGCAGGGGTCCGGGGGCAAAAGTCCCCCGGCGAACGGGAAGGCAGAGGATCAGCACGCACTATCAACCGATGGAGGAGGATTTCTCCAAAGCCGATTTTTCAGAACCGAATGTGCGTCCTTTCATCGGCGTGCATGAAGGTTCGGGTCCGTTCCGGGATGACCTCAGAGAGAGTGCTCGTAGATCCGGTTCTTCTCCGGGTCGATGGCAGAGTCCCCCGGACGGTCGAGGAGGTCGAGGGCGTTGATCTCCATGGCGGTCACCTCCTCGACGGTGTAGCACCGCCGTCTCAGTTCTCCTTCTTTCCTGTACCTCACCTCGGTCCTGTCGTGGTGTTTCTCGGCGGCGACGGTCCGGTGCATGCCCGGGTCCGGGACTATATTTTTTGCGGGCAGGATTGATGCCCTTCCGGCCCCATACCCTTTTGGATCACTGATGACCGGCACGACGAAAAGAACGGGGGGCGGCGTCCTGCCGCAGAAGGAGAAGGGTTTTGTCTCGATACGGGTGCGGGCGCCGGCAGGCGTCCTGACGGCTGAGCAGATGGAGGCGGTCGCCGCGGTCTCCCGGCGGTTCGGGCGGGGCGATGTCACCCTGACCCTCAGGCTCAATGCCGAGGTCCCCTGGGTCAGGCGCGAGGACGTCCCCGCCGCCGTCGAGGCCCTCGAACACGCCGGTCTTGCCGTCGGGAGCACGGGCGCAACCGTCAGGTCGGTCGTCGCCTGCAAGGGGACGTTCTGCCGCCACGGCATCGTCGATACCCAGGCCCTCGCCCGCGCGATCGAGGCCTGCGAGGGCGGCCGCGCCCTCCCGAGAAAACTGAAGGTTGCGATCGCGGGCTGCCCGAACAACTGCGCGAGGGTCCAGTTCAACGATATCGGGTTGATGGGCGAGGCGTACCCCGCCTTCGACGCCGCGGCCTGCTCCCTCTGCGGCGCCTGCGCCCGCGTCTGCCGGGAGGGCGGGGTCGCCGTCGTCGATGAGAAGGTCCGTTTTTCGGCCGACGCCTGCATCGGGTGCGGCGACTGCATCGCCGTCTGCCCGGCAGGTGCGGTGACGGCGGAGACAGAGGGAGTCGTCGTCTATCTCGGCGGCATGGCGGGCCGCCACGTCAGGACAGGCGTCCGCGCCGCCGGTCCCCTCGCGCCCGGCGACCTGCCGGCCTTCGTCCACAGGACCATCGACTACTTTGCCTGCCACGCAGAAAAGGGGGAAAGGTTCGGAGAGATGATGGACAGGACCGGGGAGGAAGAGGTGCTATCAGCCCTCACTCGTCCCGTTCCCGGTAGATCCTCCGGAGAGCACGGGCAATCTCGCTCTCCGGATGCGTCTCGGCAATGATCTCGGCGATCCGCGTGGGGTCGGGGATTTTTCTCAGGATCACCCCGGAGAGATCCTCGTCCTCTCCCTTTCTGGCACTGAGCAGGCGCCTGTATGCCTCGTCGCTGATCTCTATGGATGGGGGAGACATCTCTCCCTTGATTATCGGACGCGTTATTATACCTTCCGATTGTATCTTTCCCTGTTCATCAATTTGAACGCATTCGGCCTGGCCGCTGCGATTGGTATCAGAGGTATCCTCTTTTTTCATCGGGTGACGGCCACGCCCCTGGCGCCACGCCTGGCATCCTGTGTTTTTTCGGCTCTGGAGATCCTCCTGAAGCGAATGTTTCATGACCGATTCACCAGAGCCCATTTTTCCTGTTCTGCCACGCCGGTGAAAGGCGGCACACCCGCACACCTCCGGCCGTATCCGCCGATCCGCGGAAAATTGCCGCACCACACACCTTATGGTGTCCGGGTTCAAACACTCCTCAAAGAGGGAGGGGGCGGGTCCGGCACCGTTCGGGGCCTGTCTCAGCGGGTATGGAAGAATCCGAACATCTGAAATCGCTCGATATCGTGGAACTCCACGCGCTCAGCATCATCGCCGAGAACCAGCCCGGCGTCCTCAGGGACATCGCCGCGGTGATGGCGGCGAACGCGGCAAACGTGCTCACCGTCCAGCAGTCGATCATGGCATCCGGCTCCGACGCCGGGAAGGCGCTCTTCTACTTCGAGGTGGAGTGCGCCGGCGGCATGGCGGACGCGATCGCCGGTCTCCTCACGGTCCCGACCGTTCGCCATGTCTCGACCCACGACACCTTCTCCCGGATATTCGGCTCCAGAGTCATCATCATCGGCGGCGGGGCCCAGGTCGCGCAGGTGGCGCTCGGTGCGGTGAACGAGGCCGACCGGCACAATATCAGGGGCGAGCGGATCTCGGTGGACACGATCCCCCTGGTCGGCGAAAAAGACCTTGCAGAGGCCGCCGACGCCGTCGCCCGCCTCCCGAGAGCCTCCATACTCGTGCTTGCCGGTTCCCTGATGGGCGGGACGATCTCCGAGGCCGTCGACCGGGTGCGGGCCGCGGGCATCCCGGTCATCGCCCTGAAGATGGCGGGGAGCGTCCCGAAACACGCCGACCTCGTCGTCACCGACCCGATCCAGGCCGGCGTCTTTGCAGTGATGCACGTCTCGAAGCGTGCGGTCTTCGATATCTATCGCGTCTGCGGACGGGAGTTCTGAGATGGACGAATCAGTCATTCATCAGGCAGTGAAGGTGCTCGGGCACGACGGTCTCGTCGTGTACCCGACGGACACGATCTACGGCCTCGGGGCCGATGCCTTCTCCGAATATGCCATCGAACGCGTGTACGAGGCGAAGATGCGCCCGCGGGCCATGCCGGTCTCGGTCGCGGTCTCCGACATCGAGATGCTCGGTGCGGTCGCCTGCGTGGACAGGTTTGCGGACGCCTTCGTCGACCGCTTCCTCCCCGGTCCGGTGACCGTCATCCTGAAGGCGAAGTCCTGTCTCCCCGACATCCTCACCGTCGGCACCGGCAGGATCGGGGTCCGCATCCCCGACCACCCGGTGCCTCTCTCGATCATCAGGGAACTCGACGCCCCGATCACGGCGACCTCGGCGAACATCCACGGCGCCGCCGACCCGGTGACGGTCAACGACGTCCACGTCCCCCACGACTTCCTCATCGACGGCGGCAGACTGCCCGGGACGCCGAGCACGGTCGTCGACCTGGTGAACAGGACGGTGGTCCGCGCCGGTGCACAGATCGAGGAGGTGGGAGCATTCCTCAGGGATATGGCATGACGCCGATCAGGCTGCGCGACTTCGTCGAGGACAGGGACGGCCTGATCTACGCCGTCTCGGCCTACGACAACGCGGAGAGGGTCGGGTGCGTCCTCAGGTACGTCCCGGACCCGGCGGGGGAGCGCGTCGACCCCACGGGCAGGCGCTTTTCCAAACTCGATTTCGGGCCTGCCTTCGCGTATATCAGGGAGCACAAACCCGAGTACCTCGCCGACCTCCACCGGGTGCCGCCCGCGGATATCGTGCGGGTCTACAAGCCCGACGAGAGGATCGACTGGATCGCGTCCCGCGACGAGAGGGTGCAGCGTCTCCTCTCCCTCTTCGACCTCCCGGCAGGGAGCGTGGGCTGCACGGGCTCCCGCCTCATCGGCGTCGAGAACGGCGCCTCGGACATCGACCTGGTCGTCTACGGGCCGGCCTGGTTCTCGGCGCAGGCGCAGTTGCAGCGCCTCGTCGGCGAGGGGAGGGTCCCGGCGATGAGCGAGGAGATGTGGCACAAGGTCTACACGAAGCGCGTCCCGGAGATCTCCTTCGACGCCTTCGTCCTCCACGAGGGGAGGAAGTGGAACCGCGGCGAGTTCGGCGGCACCTACTTCGACCTCCTCTATACGCGGGCCTACGACGCCCTCGCCTCGGCACCCTCCGGGAAGGGGACGGTGCTCGGGCGGGCGAGGATCGAGGCGACGGTGACCGACGCCTCCCACGCCTTCGACGCGCCCGCCGTCTACGAGGTGGAGCACGAGACCGTCTCCCGCGTCATCTCCTTCACCCACACCTACTCGGGCCAGGCGCTCGCGGGCGAGACGATCGAGGCGCAGGGCGTCCTCGAAGAGCACGGCGACACGCAGTGGCTCATCGTCGGCACGACCCGCGAGGCGAAGGGCGAGTACATCATCTCGAAGACGCTGATGGAACAGGCCTGACCTCTTTTTTTCGGTTTTTTGTTCACGCCTTTTCGGTCCTCTCCATCATGGACCTCTGCAGGTACTCGGTGATCACAAATTCGGACGAAAAAAGGCCTTCGAGAGACGAACCTCTCCTGATGATGATCACGTCCTCCCTGTAGTCTGCAAAGATGGCGAAGAGTATCCTGGCCGGGTAATCGCCGAAAATTTTCTCGTCCATCAAACTTTTTTTCATGAGCGGATCGCATCGATAGAGTTTCAGACCCATATCCGGATAGTCCGCGGGGTCCTCGACGACGACCCTGAGGTCGAGTTTCGTGTGCGTGTATTTTATTTCCTGTTTGTATTTTTTGAGAAACGCGGGGTCATTGCACAGGACGAGCACAGCATCCCTCGCCTGTTTCAGGATGGCGTTCACCTGGTTGTCGATGGCCGACTCGCTCTGAACGACATATCCCGGAACATTCGCAGGCTTTGCCGTCTTCTCGATTTCTTCGAGCATCTGCCTGATCTCATCGATCGAACCCATCGTGTCCTTTTTGATCCGTTCAAAAGTCCGGGAGATGTCCAGCGCCCGATATCGAGTGGGGCTTCCCTGTATAATCCCTATATACCCTTTTTTCGTGAGATCTCCGAGTATCTCGTAGACCCGGCCGCGGGGGATGTCGGTGAGTTCGTGAATATCCCGGGCGCTCCCGACCTGGAGCATGACGAGAGATGTGTAGATCTTGGATTCGTATTCAGTCATCCCCCAGGTCTTCAATTTTTCAACGATTCTTTGATTGTTCTCCGAAAAACTCCTGTCCGTCACTACACCCTCTCCTGCAAAAATTCACCATGCCTTCTGCTCCTCCTGCGAGGAGCACCACCTATATACCATCTGGTCTGAGAATATTTAGATGTAATTCTCTCAATTTGCCGCTGTTTGAGCATGATCGGAGTACTATGATGACTTTCCTGAATTCTTTCAAAGATGAGCAGAAAAAGCATACATCAGGGAAAGGAAAACTCGTTTTTCTTATTCTGTCGTCGATGATGACGCTGATGGGAGGTGCGGCCGTTGCACCCGCACTTCCGAGCATAAGCGCCTATTTCGCCGGCTATCCGGAAACATCCATCGCCATGATCGTCACCCTCACGTCTCTCACAATCGTCCTGACCGGATGGCTTGTCGGGATGATCTGCGACCGTATGGGAAAGGTCAGACTCCTGATGCTCTTCCTTGTGTTATTTGCCCTCCTCGGGTCTTCAGGTGCCTATCTCGGTTCGCTTGAGATGATCCTTGTCGGCAGGGCCCTGCTCGGCATTGCGATCGCCGGGATCATGACGACGACGACCGCCCTGATATCAGAATATTATTCAGGTTTCGAGAGGAGCAGGGCGATCGGGTACCAGTCGGCGGCGATGGGTCTCGGAGCGCTTGTCCTCGGACTCTCGGGCGGTTTTCTTGCCTCCTTCGGATGGAGGGAGACGTTCCTGGTCTATCTCATCGCGCTGCTCTTCGTCCCCGGCGTTTTTCTGACGATGGAAGAGCCGAAATTGGAAGGGAGGGGTTCGAGAAAGACCGGAGGTTCCGGTGCAAACGATCAGGCATTGCGCCTCCCTCTCGGGACGCTCGCCGTCATTTACATCGCCATCTTCAGTCTTATGCTCATGTTCTACACGATCCCGACAAAACTCCCCTATCTCCTTCAGGCGGGAAGCATCACCTCGACGGTCCTCAGCGGAGCCCTGATCGGCATTCCCGGCTTCGTCAGCGTTTTCAGTTCTCTCGCCTGCAGTCGGCTGTACTCCCGCCTCAGCAGGCAGACGATCCTCTCGGCCGGCTTTTTGATCATGGCTTTCGGATTTTTCGTCATAGGCCTGGTTTCAAATCTCGCTCCTGTCGTCTGCGGCCTTGTCGTTATCGGGATCGGCCAGGGCCTTGTCATCACGACCCTCGTGATCTGGCTCAGTTCGGTGGCCCCCTCGCACAGGTACGGTACCTTATTCGGCGTGTATTCGATGTTTTTATACCTGGGGCAGTTTGCCTCGGCTTTCGCGGTGCAGCCCCTCATCGACGTGGGCGGGACGTACGCTGCGGTGTTCCTCTTCGATGGTATCTATGGCATCGGGATCGCTGCAGCCTTCGCATTTTTTGCTGTCGGCAAAAAAGTCCGGGCCGGGTCGAGCAGATGCGATCCTGATGCCGAAAAGTGCGGCTGGTGACGGGGGGATTCACAGCAACTCCGAAAGCCTCCGCGGCCCCGGTGCGCACCTCTCCTGGTGCGGGCACCGGGTGCACGGCGGGTTGAGGGGCTTTCGCGGTATCCTCCCCTCGTCCACGATTCTGGCGGCGGCGATCGCCCTGACCATCGCCCGCCGATCCCGCGGGCCCGGCGTGCAGAAGCGGATCACCCCCGAGGGGACGTACTCCACCCATCCTCCTTCCACCTCGAGTCCGAGCGAGTCCTGCACGCACGCGGTGTAGCAGGCGACACGGAGGCGGTCGGCCGCGTGGACGCCCGCCTTCGGGGCCTCGCCGGCCCGCGTGATCGCGAAACCCGGCAGGGCCGGGTCCACCTTGTCCGCGACGCCCCTCACGCCGAGACTTTCAGACGAGACAGGGACGTCGAAGTCGGAGAAGAGGATCCACTCTCTGTCCCGGCAGTTCTCCATGCACTGCGCGAAGAGGAGGTGCTCCTCCTCGCCCGCGTGAGGGAGGACGGCGAGCACCTCCTCCCAGACCGCGGCCTGGTCGAAGGGGGCGCCCAGGTGGTACGAGACCTGCTTGCAGACGGCGTACCGCGGCGGCTCCTCCCTCTCCTCCTGCCTGTCCAGGTAGAGGCGGAGGGGGCAGAAGTGGGCTGTGGCGACCGACCCGATCCCGACCTTCCCGCGGTCCCTCTCAGGTGTGTCCATCGCGCAAACCCTTAATGGGTACCTGCTTATATCTTATGCTATGGCTCAGAACGAGATTGCGGTCAATCTCCCCCAGACCCTCGACCCGGTCTATGCGAACCGCATCCAGGTCGCCTACAAGGAGGACGAGTTCACCTTCATCTTCCTCCACGAAATACCCGGCACGAACCAGGCGCGGGCGAAGGCGATCGTCTCCATCACCCCGAAACATGCGAAGAACCTCCTCGGCGTCCTTAGCAGGAGCATGAAGGACTACGAGGAGAAGTTCGGGACGATCCAGCCCCCCGCGGAGAAGACGGGAGACATGAACGTGACCATGCGGGGTTATTCGTAGGCCCGGTCGCCCCCTCCCGTCGCTCTTTTTTCCGGCACCTCCAGTGCCTGTTTTATATATCTGGTCGTACTCCCATTCCGTCGGGGCCATGATCCGGCAACTGGGCAGGTACCGGCAGATTGTCGGTGTCCTGGCGAAGTACGGGCTGGGCGCCGTCGCCGAGGGCGTCTTCCCCCCTCGGGCAGGGCCCGGCATCGGGAAAGGGCCGGGGGAGACCGCCCCCGACCCGGTGTACCGCCGGGTCCGCCTGGCAATCGAGGAACTCGGCCCCACCTTCATCAAGTTCGGGCAGATCCTGAGCACCCGCCGCGAGGTGCTGCCGCGGGGCCTTGTCAGGGAACTGGAGATGCTGACCGACACCGTGGCCCCCCTCCCCTTCGCGGTGATCCGGCCGATCGTCGAGGAGGAGTGCGGCCCGATCCCCGAGGCCTTCGCCTCCTTCGATGAAAAGCCCGTTGCTGCGGCGTCCCTCGCCCAGGTCCACCGCGCCGTCCTGATGGACGGGACGGTCGTCGCCGTCAAGGTGCAGCGCCCGGGCATCAGGAAGGTGATCGAGGACGACCTGGAGATCCTCGCTTCCCTTGCGCGGCGTGTCGAGCGCCACCGCCCCGACCTTGCCGTCTACAACCCGACAGGCCTCGTGCAGGAGTTCGCCCTCCAGATCAGGCGGGAACTCGACTTCGTGCAGGAGGGGAAGAACGCCGCGGCCCTGGCCCGCAACCTGGAGGACTTTCCCCGCGTCGTCGTCCCCGCGATCGTCTGGGCGTACTCGGGGCCCCGCCTGCTGACCATGACCTTCATCGACGGGGTACGGATCGACGACCTCGACGGGATCAGGGCGCTCGGGGTCTCTCCGGGACGGATCGCCGACATCCTGCTCGCCGTGTACCTGAAGCAGGTCTTCGAGGACGGTTTCTTCCACGCCGACCCCCACCCAGGCAACCTCCTGGTGACCGGGGCCGGGTCTCTTGCCTTCGTCGACTTCGGGACCGTCGGGATACTCCGTCCCGAACGCCGGGACGCCTTCATCCGCCTCGTCTACGGCGTCGTCGACGAGGACACGGACGCCGTCGTCGAGGCCTACCGCGACCTCGGGATCGCTCCCCGGGACGGGACGATCGACCTTTTCAAGGACGATACCTATGCCACTCTCCGGGGCCTGGGGTCGTACGAGATCGGCCAGGTCGACATCAGGGGAGTGATGGAGGAGATCCCGGAGACCCTCCGGCGCTACCACCTCCGTGTCCCTCTCTCGCTGATGCAGGTGATCAAGGTCCTCCTCTTCCTCACCTCGATCTGCCTGAACCTGGACCCATCCTTCAATTTCCCGGCGCGGGCAGGACCGACGGTCAGGAAGATCCGCATGCGCCAGGTCTTCTCGGCCGAGAGACTGGAGCACATGGTGGCGTCGGCACACCGGCAGATCAGGGACGCGGTCGAACTCCCGCAGACGGCGAACACGACGCTCAGGAAACTCTCGACCGGCGGCGTCTCCATCGGCATCGTGAGCGCCGACCTTGCAGACCTCGCCGCCTCGGTCAGGTACGCCGCGAACATCCTCCTCGTCGGCATGGTCGGGGCGGGTTTCGTCCTCGGGGCGGGTCTGGTCCTGCTCTCCTCGGAGCGCCCTGAAAGTCCGGTCCTGTACGATGCGATCTCCGCAGTGACCTTATCCGGTTTTTCCCTGGCGATCATCATCGCTCTCGTGGCCGTCTATCTCGTGCTGACCCGGCGCTGACGGGCGACATCGTGGGAAGCGCCCCTCGGCCTCCTCCTTGCCGCGCTCTTCCTCGCCCTCTCCCGGAGAGGCGGGGGTCCGGGCCCCCACCGATGAGTATCTTTATAATTCCGCGGGGTCAATATGATAGAGTACCTGCCGCCGTGGCTTAGCGGTATAGCGGCTGATTCGTAATCAGCAGGTCGAGGGTTCAATTCCCTCCGGCGGCTCTGTTTCTTTTGTCCGGGTCTTTTTCAAAAAAAAGCGATCTTCCCGCAGGGTCCGCAATCGGTTTTCATTCTCTTCGCTCTCTGCACCCTTTCACTCGCCGATCATCTCTGTCCGGCGGTCCGACCTCTCGATGCAATCGCGCGTTCTCCGTCAGGGTTTTTCGCGAAGCGTACGCGGGAGATGACATCTCTCCCCGATATCCCCGAGGAGGTGTCGGAGATTCTTTGTTTTCCACGCCGCCCGACGCCCGCGTTCGTTCGGCGACGGCGTGAATATTTTCGACACTTTATTATCTGGTGTTACCTATCTCATTTATTGTATTATCGGAGCAGACCATGAAGATTGTCATATGTGGAAAAGGGGGGAGCGGGAAGAGCACCATCTCGTCCCTCCTTGCAAAAAACTTTGTAAAGAACGGCTTTTCCGTCCTTGTCGTCGACACCGACGAGTCGAACTTCGGCCTCCACCGGCAGCTGGGGGTCGATCTTCCCCCCGACTTCATGGGGTATTATGGCGGTAAGCAGACCGTGGTGGAGAAAATTTTTCAGGCAGCCCCGAACTATGATTCGGTCTCCTTTTTCGATAAAGAATGGGGTTTTGCCGATATTCCCCCCGCGTACCTCTCGGGAAATGACGGCGTGAAACTCGTCGCCATCGGGAAGATCCACGAGGCGGGCGAGGGCTGTGCATGTGCGATGGGGATGATGGCAAAACAGTTCCTCGGGAACCTGAAGGTGACGCCGGGCGAAGTGGTCATCACCGATACCGAGGCCGGTATCGAACACTTCGGGAGGGGCATCGAGGAGAATGCGGACGCGGTCCTCATGGTGATCGATCCCTCCTACGAATCCCTCAAACTGGCCGAAAAAGTTGCAGAACTGAGCACAAGCATCGACAAACCGGTATTTTTCGTCCTGAACAAGGTTGACGGGTCCAGCGAAGACTTCATGCGCGACGCCCTCGGCGGCAGGCACGCCATCGCCGCGGTGATACCGGTGGACCCGTCCCTCGCCCTCGCGGGGCTCCGGGGGGACGAAGTCGAGGCGGACTCCGCCGATATCGAAAGACTGAGCCTGTTCCTTCGGGATAAACTGGCCCGGTAACGGCAGGCACCCCCTCACTCTTTTTTCTTCACCGCGTACCTCAGGTGCACTCTGCCCTTCCCCGCCTCCTTCGACCCGATCAACTCCAGGTCGACGGGTGCGTCCACCCCCCTGAACAGTTTCGTGCACCCCGCCCCTGCGATCACCGGGGTGACGACAAGGCTGACCTCGTCGGCGACCCCCGCCGCGATCAGGGCGCCGGAGAGGCCGCCGCCGCTGTCGGTGACGACGCAGGAGATCCCGAAACGCGCTTCGAGTTCGTGCAGCGCTGCTTTGAGGTCGACCCGCTCCGTCCCGCACCTGATGAACGGGTACTCCCTCTCCCGCAGGTACGCGATGTAGTCCTCCGGCGTTGCGGCGGAGACGAGGACGACGACGTCCTTGATATGCTCCATCTGCCGGTAGACGTGGAGCAGGCCCTTCAGCACTCCCCTGCTGTCGACGAAGACCCCGATCGGCCGCGGGTCGTCGGGACTGACCGCAGGCCTCTGGAGGTCCGCGGGGCCCTCCGGCTGCTCGATGTCCAGAAACGTCTCGATGCCCGTCCGCGCCGTCGTCGAACCGACGAGAAGCGCCTCAGGCCCGAAGGAGAGGAGGAGTTCGTAGTGCAGACCGATATCGATATCATAGCCCGTGATCGCGTTGTCGAGGCTGACCGTGGTGTGGATGATCACCTGCGGGGACATGGAGGGAAATACGGAGCCTGTCTATATAACCCGTTCTCGCGGGGTGCGAAACAGAAACCCCGGAAGGTGGGCACTGCTCTGAGCCGTGCGCCATCCCGGTGGGGCCGCGAAAACCCCCGCCGAAAAAGTACGGGAGAGATGGGGCCCCGGTGCGGGAGAGGTCTCTCCGGGACACTCGCGACGTCCCCCTCTCTCGTTTTGCCTCCCCGAAAAAACCCGTGCTATATTCCGTACTGCATCTCCAATGTCCATAGCGTTTAAATGAAAAATATATGTTCAATAAGGTCATTATTAGAATCTTCCGGTCAAAATACCAACATATATATGTAACAAAATGGAATTGCGAGCGTCTCGGCCCCCCGTGAGGCGTGATCTCATTTTGCATCCGGGGAAGCTGACGTCCAGTTTATGAGGAGGCTTGAAATGAGAAAAATCCCCCAATCCCCGAAAGAAATACCTTTTTTTGTCGTCCTGCTGGTGGCCCTGGCCTGTATCGTCGGCCCTGCCGCCGGCGAGGACGGGTCCACGGTCCCGCCTGAAACACTGGCGCACGTTGAAACGGTCACGAACGCCACATCCCCGATGGAAACGGAGACGCCGCCGGATGCGGCGCTCGTCCTCTCGATCGCCGCCGACCCGCCTGACGGCACGGTGCCGCTCACCGTGCATTTCACCGGCACGGCGACGGGCGTCGCGGTCGACATCTGGGAGTGGACAATCGACGGCGTCGCGGCGGACGCAGACGGCCCTGACCTTACTCACACATTCCTCACGTCGGGCACCTACACCGTCGCCCTCACCGCAACCAACACCACCCTCTCCCTTGCAAACACCACTGCGGTCGAGGTCGTCGCGGAGGAGATACGTCCCCTCGTGAGGGCCGCCAGGGCCGGGATCGTCCACCCCCACATCTGGAATGTCTCGAAGATCGCGGGGGCCGGCAACTACACCAGTCTCCTGGATGTCCCTGAGATCGGAGACGGCGACACCGTCCGCATCTGGGGCATGGCGGAGAGTGCAGAGGACCGCATTTACGAGGGCGGGATCGTCATCGGCGTCCCCGACGTGACAGTCAAACAGTGGGAGGGGTCGCCCGCGCAACCCCTCATCACCACCACCTCGGCAGTCGGCCCCTCGGCGGTCGCACCGATGTCCCCCGGCCCCGCGGCACCGGCCTTCACCGTCACCGCGGACAACGCCACCTTCCGCGGCCTCACCCTCTCGGGCAACCGGTTGAACGGCAACGGCGCCGGGATCCATGCCGTCGGGAGTGATGAAGTCCACATCCGGGGCCTCACCGTCACCGACTGCACCTTCACCGGGAACGCGGCGAACGGTGGTGCAGCCGGCGGTGCGCTCTCTGCCGAGTACGTTGACGACCTCCAGGTCGAGAGGACAGAGTTCACCGACAACACCGCGACCTACGGCGGCGGGGCATACTTCCTCGGGTGCACCAATGCCGCGCTCACCGGCGTCACCTTCACCGACAACGAAGCAGAGGATTGCGGCGGCGGGGCAGATTTCTGGGATTCCTCCGGGATCACCCTTTCCGGCGTCACCTTCACCAACAACACCGCGGCGACCTACGGCGGCGGGGCAGATTTCTATACCACATCTGACACCGTGCTCACCGGCATCACCTTCACCAACAACACCGCGGCAAACTCCGGCGGCGGGGCAAACTTCTATACCACGTCTGACACCGTGCTCACCGACGCCACCTTCACCAACAACACCGCGGCGAACTCCGGCGGCGGGGCAGCGTTCGGGTGGTGCGATAATGCCACGCTCACCCGCGCAACCTTTGAAAATAACAGGGCAGAATTTTCCGGCAGCGGGCCGGATATCGAGCCGAAGGCCGCCAGCAGCGGGCCAGAGATCTCCTACTGCGGCGGCGGTGCATACTTCTATGACACGTCTGACGCCGTGCTCACCGACACCGCCTTCACCAACAACACCGCGGCGAACTCCGGCGGCGGGGCATACTTTGAGGACTGTGCGAATGCCGCGCTCACCGGCACCACGTTCCTCGGCAACACCGCGACCTACTACGGCGGCGGGACGTACTTCGGGTGGTGCGAGGAACCCACGCTCGCCGACGCCATCTTCACCGGCAACACCGCGATCTACGGCGGCGGGGCATACTTTGAGGACAGTGCGAACGCCACGCTCACCGACGCCACCTTCACCGGCAACACCGCGATCTACGGCGGCGGGGCATACTTTGAGGACTGTGCGAACGCCACGCTCACCGACGCCACCTTCACCGGCAACACCGCGACCTACTGCGGTGGCGGGGCAGCGTTCTGGGGGTGCGGGGACACCACCATCACCGGCACCGCTTTCACTGAAAACGACGCGACCTACGGCGGCGGGGCGGCGTTCGGGGGGTGCGGGGACACCACCATCACCGGCACCACGTTCATCGACAACACCGTGACCGACCACGACCTCGAGATGCGGGGTCTGAAGTCCTCTGAAGAAGATGTAGAGAGTTCCGGCGGTGCGGTCTATTTCATGTATTGCGAAGACACCACCATCACCAACTGCCGCTTCGACAACCCCACCAACATCTATGCCGAAGGTGGCTTTGAAGGGCCTACCCTTGCAAAAAGCGACATCATAGAACATTTCTCCGCCGTCCTGAACACCACCCGCACACCGGGCACGAACATCGCCGTCGGGCCGTACCTCGGCGGCAACCTCTGGCTGAATGACCCCACACAGAACATCTCTGAGTGGTGTGCTGACGCGGACTTCGACGGCATCTGCGACGAACCGCTGACCATCGCCATGAACGGCGGCGAGGAATTCGGCACCGACTACCTCCCGCTGGTGTACGGCGGGACTGTGGCGATCGCCTCGACACCTGCCGGGGCGTCCGTCCACCTGGACGGCGTGGCGGTCAACCGCACCACCGACGCCTCCCTCTACCTCCCGGTCGGCGACCACACGGTCACCGTCACCCTCGACGGCTACGTGACCCCTGCAACCCGGACGGTGACGGTCGTTCCGGGCGAGACGGTGCCTGTCTCCTTCGCCCTCCAGCCCGTCTCTTCCCCCTCCTCCGGTTCCGGCGGCGGCCACTCCGACCTCTCCGCCGCGTCGGCAGGACTGATCCTCTCCGGTGGCAGCGGCATCCTGGCATTCCAGGGCCCGGCCATCTACGAGATCAGGGTGGCGGCCGGCGAGACGATCCAGGACCTTCTGGTCACCATCGGGCGGAGCGGCCTCCCCTCCGGCGTCAACGCTCCGACCGGCACGATCTTTGAGTACGACGAAGTGACGCTCTACCACACGACCGACGATGCGGTCGAGGGCGCCCTCATCCTCTTCAGCATCCCGAAGGCGTGGCTGGAGGAGAACGGCATCGACCCCGCGGACGTGGTGCTGTACCGCTACCACGACGGCGCCTGGCAGGCCCTCCCCACCGAAGTCACGGACGAGGACGCGACCTCCTGGCACTTCTCGGCACAGAGTCCGGGCTTCTCCCTCTTTGCGATCGGCGGAGACCCCTCGCCCGTCGCGGTCAAAGCGCCGGACGCCGGTGCACAGGCCGGGACGACAGAACCCCTCCCGCCGGTGACTGAAACACCGGCATCGCCCCCGGCGGAGACACCGCAGCCCTTCCCCACCATGATCCTCATCCTCTGCGGGGCGGCCGTCCTCCTCATCGTCGCGGTCGTCCTCCGGACGAGGAGATAGACACACCCACCCCTTTTTTTGTGTCTCCGGCGATTTTCCAGAGCGAAAAATCGGCGCTCCGGGAGAGAGACGAGGGCGGATTCCCGACTTTTTGAACGGTTGCGGCGGTCAGGATTGCAATTTCCCGTGGCATCTGTGAACACCACGCACCTTTATATCCCCTTCCGGATATCGTGCTCATCGCAGGCACCCGGGCAGGGTGCCTGCGGGAGGACAGGAGCCGATATGCTGCCCCTTGAACATTCCTGGTACCGGAAACTTCTCGTCTTCGCGCTCGCCCTCGGTGCGGCAGGCGGTCTGTGGGCCCTCCTCTTCATGGGGGTCGTCGATACGGGAACCGGCTTTTTCTTCGGCGATGCCGGCACCGGCTGGTGGACAGGTGCATGGTGGTGGGTGCCCCTCACCGCCCTCGGTGGGCTTGCGGTCGCCGTGCTCCGCACGACCTGGACGGTTTCCCCGACAGTCCCCGGAGCGATCGCGATCGCCAGGCAGGCCTGGATCGATACGAAGACCGCACCGTCCTGGGTTGCGATATCGGTGGTCTCCCTCATTTTCGGCGCAAGTCTCGGCCCCTCCTTTGCCCTCGTCGTCATGGGGGGCGCTTTCGGGTCATGGCTCGTGACCCGCCTGGGCATCGAGGACGACGAAGCGAAACACGAGTACACGCTGACCGGTATGGCGGGCGGCCTCGGAAGCGCCTTTGCCGCCCCTATCTTTGCGACGGTTCTCGCCTCGGAACTCTCGCCGACGCCGAAGGAGAACTACCTGGCCGCCTTCATCCCCGAACTTTTCGGAGCGACAGTCGGCGCTCTCATTTTCTACGGCGTGACCGGAAGCGCCATCCTGGGTTCGTATCCCCTTCCGGCTTTCGAGTTCCAGTATATTCACCTGCTGATCGGAGCGCTCCTCGGCGTTCTGGCCGCAGTCGTCCTGATCCTTTTCGCCCTCATCAGCAAGGCGGTCTCGGTCGCCTTCGAGCATCTCCGCAGCCCTCCTGTGCGCGGTGCGGTCGGCGGCGCACTCGTCGGCCTGATCGCGTGGGCCCTGCCCCTGACGGCGACCGGCGGCACCACCCAGCTTGCCACGGAACTTCAGATCTCAGCCGCACTCGGGTCGGGTTTCCTTGCCGCGGTCCTGATCGCCAAAATGGTCGCCGTTGCGCTCAGCCAGTCGAGCGGCTTTCTGGGTGGCATGGTCTTCCCCATGATCTTTGTCGGCGGGACGGCCGGGCTCCTGGTCCACAGCCTCTTCCCCGGGATCCCGATCGCGCTCTGCGTCGGGGCGATGCTGGCGGCCGTGCCGGGCGCCTTCCTCACCGCCCCGGTCGCCCTCGTCCTGATCGCGTTCGGTACAGTCGGCATCGCCCCGGAGGCCATGGTCCCGGTCGGGCTTGCCGTTGTTACCGCACATATCACGGTCTCCCTCTTCCAGACCGTGATCGCCAGGAGGCACAGCCTTGCACTGGAGGAGGAGAAGTGAGAGGGCCGTCAGCCCCTCCGGCCCGGCACCTCCGCGACCGTCTCTTTCTCCGGTGTCCGTGCATGCAATGTTTCCGCGTGGCGGCCATACGCCCTGATCGCCGGGTTCGCCGAGATCCCGTGGGCGAAGACACTCAGGACGACGGTGGCGATGACGACGCTGACAATGGTCTGCATGCCGGGCGCATCTCCCACCTCCTCGATGGTGATGAGCAGCAGCACGACGGAGGCGAGGCCGCGGGGGCCGAACCAGCCCATGAACAGGACCGTCTTCCCGCTCAGGCCCTTCCCGATCAGGGACAGGGCGACCGGGAGCATGCGGACAAGAGTGAGGCTCAGCACCGCATAGAAGACGATTTCCAGACTGAAATTCTCGATCAGGAGATAGGATATGGCCCCGAGGATGAAGAAGACGATATGACCCAGGATCTCGCCTTCGGCGACGGTGAACTCGATGAGAGACGCCACGACCTGCCGGTAGACGGCTCCAGCCGCCAGACCGGCGACGAAGGCGGCGATGAATCCCGACCCTCCCAGGATGTCGGTGAGTATCCACGCGAGGACGGCGACGGCCATCAGGGCGATCCACTCGTAGGTCTGCTCCATCCACTGGTTTTTCTTCGCCCGACTCACGAGCCATCCGCCGGCAAGCCCGATCGCGGCGCCCACGGTCACGGCGGTCACGATCTGGACGACAGAGGAGGCGATCCAGTAGCCTGCCGTGTGCATCTGCTCCTCGGCCACCATGACGGCCCACAGGACGGTGAGGACGGGGATCACCGCCCCGTCGTTGAGGCCCGCCTCCACGTTGAGCGCCTGCCTGATGCGCAGGGGGACACGCTTGCTCGACACGACCGCCTCTCCCAGTGCGGCGTCCGTGGGTGCGAGAAGGCAGCCGAGGATGGCCGCTTCAAGGAGCGTGAGGTCGGTGAAGAGCAGGGCGGCCGCGATGGTCCCGGCCATGATGGTGAGGGGGAGGCCGATCACGAGCAGGCGGGCGGGAAGGTCGGCGCCCCCTCTCAGGGCCGCGATGTTGATCCGCGACGCGTCGGAGAAGAGGAGGAGCACCAGCGCAAACTCTCCCAGAAAAAGGACAAAGCCTGCATCGGCGGCAATGGGGGCGATATCGAGGACACCAGGCCCGAGGACCAGACCGGCGGTGAGAAAGACCATCGGCGCGGTGACGACCGTCGTCTCGATCCGCCGGGAGACCAGGCTGTAGAGAAAGAGCACCCCGGTAAACGCAGTGAGGAAAAGGATCTCCGCTTCCATTCCTGTTGCCTCCTGCCCGGCCCGGAACCCTCTTTCACGCGTGGACGGGCGCCCTTCTCGCCGCCGTATCCGGTACGGCGACGGGAAGACTGATGGGAATCTCTCCGGGCCGCTCTGTCCCGGCGGGAGAGGCGAGCCGGATCACGTGCCTCACTTCGCCAGGGAACCTCCGATGTATCCTCCCACATACCCGAAGAGGCCGAAGAGCGGGAAGAGAGCGACAAGGACGAAGAGCGTCGACCCGAGGAACTTGAGGACGCCGATGTCGCTCGGGGCAACCTGCATGCCATACACGGTGATGGCGACCGCCAGCACCAGTGCGTTCAGGATGCCGACAAGAACGCCTGCCTTCACGCCGTTTTTTCTGCCCCCCTGCCCGATCCAGCCTGCCACGATCCCTCCGAAGAAGGCGCCGCCGATGGTGATGAGGTAATTGATGAGAAGCGCCACCAACAACCCGCCTATCACGCCGATCCAGAACTTCTGCGAATTTAATTCGTTCATGGACACCAGTCCTCCTGACCATCGGCATCCGGGAGGACCCGGTGGGATCGACAGCGTCCCTCGAACGCACATCGTGGCAACGGGAGGCAGCGCCTGCATGTACCTGCAGAGGCAATCGCGTCCCCGGATGCGTGGCACGTGAGAGATATTCAAGGTTCTATATAAATGTGGGCGGGGTGGGGTGGTGCCTTCCTGCACCCCGCAGTGACACGGGAGAGGTGCACCTCTTCTCCCGCGCCGCCGCCGACGGCCTCGATAGGAGTGGCAGGAGGGAGTGCGCGGGCCTGACCGGCCCCTTTCCCCGAGGGGCTGACGTGCGGGACGCGGTGCGGGAACGCTGAAAATGCTGCCTGAGCCCCATTGCCGGGCGAATGCCAACAAATTCATGGAAAAGTATAATACCGATATCATGGAAGTGACCCCCGTCGCGGACCGCCGTCTGACGCGGGGTGAGGGCGGTCCGGGAGAAAAAGAGGCGAGGTACATGCTGAGACGACGAGGAGAAGCGGCCCCGAAGGGCAGCGAGGAAGGCGCACACCAGTATAAAATGAAAGAGAAGATCGTCTCCATCGGTGACGACTACTGGATCGAGGACGAGGCCGGAAAGAAGGCCTATAAAGTGGACGGAAAAGCGCTCCGCATCAGGAACACCCTGGTGATCCAGGACAGCGAGGGCAAAGACCTCTACACGATCCAGGAGAAGATGCTCCGCATCAGGGACACCATGGAGATCGAAAAAGGTGAAGGCGGCACGGCGGCCACGATCAAGAAGGCCCTGATCTCCCCTCTCCGGGACAGGTGGACTGTCCAGATCCCGGACAGCGAGGACTGGAGCATCCAGGGAAACATCCTGGCCCACGAGTATCGGATCGACGCCGGGCGGGACCGGGTCGCCGAGGTCTCGAAGAAATGGTTCAGGCTCAGGGACACCTACGGCGTGGAGATCGCACCCGGCCACGACGCCGCCCTCGTCCTTGCGATCACGGCCGCGGTCGACCAGATGGCGCACGACTGAAGGCCGGGTGATCGCCGGGACGAGACGACGGCCGGCGTATCATCCGGGGGGCCGGGGAGGAAGCATTATATCTTCCTGCATCCACTGTCCCCCGGAGCGGGACGGGAATGAGCGCAAAAAATGAGCCTGAAGGAGGACCGCCCGACGATCGGATGGGTGCAGGTTCATCCCGTATGTTCATGCAGATGCTTGCGTCCTCCAGCGGCTGGCTCTTCATCCTTGCCGTGATCGGGTCGGCCCTGATTTCGGTCAGCCTCTTTGTCTTCGGGTTCGTCCTCACCATCCTGACGGTCCTGGAGACATTCACCACCCTCAGTTTTGAGCCTGCGGCGCTGGAAGCACTGCTCTCCGTCTCCATCAAGATCATCGACATATTCCTTGTGGCCACGGTCTTCTACATCATCTCCCTGGGCCTGTATGAACTTTTCATCGCAAAAGCCCCGCTCCCCGGCTGGGTGGAGGTCCGCGACCTCGACGACCTGGAGACAAAACTCCTCGGGGTCATTGTCATTGCGCTGGCCGTGCTCGTCCTGGGGCAGGCCGTCACCTGGAAGAGCGACGCCTCGACCCCGATCCTGGACTTCGGGCTTGCCATCGGTGCGTCAATTCTCGCGATATCGGGATACCTGTGGGTCAAGAGGTGACGGCAAAGGTATATCCCTCCCCTCTCCCCTCAGGGAAATGATGGCATACCGGCCGAACATCGACGACGAGTCCGTCCTCCGGCGGTGGATGGGCATCGAGGCCGGGCGGATCAACGACGCCCTCGTGGCCGAGAGAAAGACCCTCGCCCGCCTGCTCGACGAGAAAGTTCCATCGTCGACGACGAAGGGAGGGAAGGAGTACGCCTTCGACCGCGAGGTGATCCGGACCCTCGGCGACCGTCTCCCCCCCGAGATGCACGACCGCCTCTGGCTCCCGATCGTCTTCTCCTTCTCGCCCGAGGTCAGGGACAGTTTTTATCTCCGGGACGGGACGGCGCTCCTCGCGCTCAAGACGCTCGGCGAACTCGGGGCGATGCGCGAGTTCCATGAAGGGCGGCTCTGGGTCTCGAACGCGATCGTCTACGCGATGATGAGCAAGTACCCGACCGTGATCCAGATCGGGATCGGGTGACAGGCCCTACCTCCCGAACCGCCGCACGGCAACGAGACAGACGGCCAGGATCCCGACAAAGAGCAGGAGGACGGCGAGGTCGTCGGCGGTGAGGACGAGGTACGTCGTCTCCACCGCCGCCTCACCCTTGGCGCCGTGGCCGCGGGCGTCGGCCTGGACACGCAGGATTTCCTGCGGCGTCGGCGCGGGGCGGTCGTCCGCCGGCGTGGCGGTGAAGGCGCTGTCATTTCCGAAGGGCGTCAGGTTCACGAGGGGAAAAGACGGAACGGCATCCATGGCTGGGGCCGGCGCGGCGAGCAGGGCCGGGAGGAGAAGAAGTACGACAGTCTGGAGGCGCATGCGGGTGTGCATCCCCATTTTTTCTCATCGGCACGGTCCTATGTATACCTGCCGCTTCCCCTCCGGCGAACGCCTTTTTCGTCGTATCGCTGCGGTACATCTCTCTGCCCTCTTTTCCCGGGGACAAACCGTTTTTCACCCATTTTTTGGGGTGAAAACGTCCTGTGCATCCGGCTCAGGATCATCTCCCGCAGCATATTATATATAGTAATATTATAATTGTTGTCAGATGCACCATGGCTGATATTATCGTCACCATTGGCCAGGTCGGCGGAAGCGTGATCGCATTCCTGCCGTACCTTGTCGCCGCAGTGATCATCCTGATCATCGGCTGGATCGTCGGACGTCTCCTCGGTTCCGTCGTCTCGACGTTCCTGGACCGGATCGGCGTGGACGACGCCCTCAGGAAGACCGGGCCCGGCGAGGCGGTCGAGAAGAGCGGCCTTCAGATCGTCCGTCTCTTCGACCTGCTCGTGCGGTGGGCCGTCTACCTGATCGCGATCATGGTGGCGGCGAGCGTCCTGCAGATCGAGGCTCTCTCGCGGGTAATTGCCGCTATCGTCGCGTATCTCCCGAACATCGCGGCGTTCGTGATCATCCTGATCGCCGGCCTGATCCTGGTCGACTTCTTCGCCGACGTCCTGGAAAAAATGAGTTCCGCGGCAGAGGTCGCCTTGGCCGGGCCCATGATCATGGGCCTGCGGGTCTTCCTCTACTTCGTCGTGGTCATGCTCGCCCTGACGCAGCTCGCCATCGACCTGACGATCATCTACGTCTTCATCGAACCTGTCGCCTGGGGCGTCGGGCTCGGGCTCGGCGCCGCTATTGCAATCATTGTCGGCTTCGGTCTCAAGGACCGGAGCCCGGAGATCCTGGACACCCTGCTATCGCAGGAGAAAAAATAATTATTTTTTCGGGAGAGGCGAGATGGAGTTCTGGAATGATGTGCCTGGTTCACTCGTGTGCCTGGAGGACTTCGGCATTGGGGGCGTTGTTCCTGACACTCTCGATCCCTTTCAGGCACGACTCCTTCGACTTGTACGTCTGGCTCGTGGCGATGACCTGGCCGTTTGACGCCTTGAGCCTGAACCTGAATTCCCCGGACTTCTCCTGGTAGACTTCGAATTTCCCTCTGGGCATGGTTCCACCGATGATAGAGTTGAATTGTCGCTATAAATATCTTTTTATTTTTCACGAGGATTATTCGGCCCTCTCATGGACGGACCGCCGTCCTGTTTCGTCATCCCTATGTAGGGTGTGCGCCAACAGAGTGGTGATGCACCTTACCTGCCCTGCCTGCGGACGTTCGTTCGAGTACACCGGACGGGGGACATTCTTCACCTCCTGCCCTGCCTGCAAGAAGCGGGTCACGATCAGGAGGAAGAAGTCGGAGACGAGCGACTTTGGGGTCTCGAAGCGGGAGTGCCACGACGCGAGGGCCTTCTACGGCCGCAAGATCTATGCGGCGGCCGGGGCGGGCGGGGAAGGTGGACAGGGGGAGAACGACCTCCCGCCGGGCGTCAGGAACGCGGTCCTCTGCCGGGACAGCAGGGACCTCGCCCTCATCCCTGACACCAGCGTCCACCTGATGGTGACGTCGCCGCCCTACAACGTGGGCAAGGCCTATGACGACGACCTGGACCTGGAGGAGTACCTCGCCCTGCTGCGGGCGGTCTTTGCCGAGGTCTACCGCGTGCTCGTGCCGGGCGGCCGGGCGTGCGTGAACGTGGCGAATGTGGGGAGGAAACCGTACATCCCGTATCACAGCGCGATCATCAGGGTGATGGAGGAGATCGGGTTCCTGATGCGCGGCGAGGTGATCTGGAACAAGGCGACGGGGGCCGGGATCTCGACGGCCTGGGGGAGCTGGCGGTCGGCCTCGAACCCGACGCTCCGGGACGTCCACGAGTATATCCTGGTCTACTCGAAGGGGTCGTATGCCCGGAAGAAGGGCGACCGGGAGGACACGATCGCGAGGGAGGAGTTCCTGGAGTGGACGAAGAGCGTCTGGACCTTTCCGACCGAGTCGGCGCGAAAGGTCGGCCACCCGGCCCCCTTCCCGGTGGAACTGCCGTACCGCTGCATCCAGCTCTACACGTTCAAGGGTGATGTTGTCCTGGACCCGTTCGCGGGGGCGGGGACAACGGGCGTGGCGGCCCTGCGGGCGGGCCGGGACTTCGTCTGCGTCGACTCGGACGCGGGCTACGTGGAGCGTGCGAAGGAGCGCCTGCGGGTGGAGGGCTGGGATGGCTGAGGAGATGGCGACCGCCCGCTTCCGCCTGGTCCCGGCGACGGCGGCGCACCTGACCGCGGACTCTGCGGCCCTGGCCTCTCTCCTCGGCGCCGCGGTCCCTGACGCCTGGCCGCCGGAGACCCTCGCGGACGCCATCCCGACGTTCCTCTCCTGGCTGACGGACGACCCGGGATCCGAGGGCTGGAACCTCTGGTATATCGTCGCCCCGGAGGGTGTGCTCGCGGGGTCGTGCGGTTTTGTCGGCAGGCCGTCGCCCGGCGGGGAGGCGGAGATGGGCTACGCGGTCCTCCCGGCCTTCCGGGGCCGCGGCTATGCGACCGGGGCGGCGGCGGCCCTTGTCGAGTGGGCGTTCGCGCACCCCGAGGTCGCGTGCGTGACGGCGCAGGCCGACCCGGCGAACCTCGCCTCGGTGCGGGTGCTGGAGAAGGTCGGGTTCGTGCCTGACGGGGCCGGGGACGAGGGGTGCGTGCGGTTCGTGAGGCGGCGGCACGACCGGGAATGAGGGTTGTTCGGTCGAGAGTTTGTAGAAACACGTATGCTCCGGTCGATGGTCTCCCGGATCCTGATGAGGAGAAATGTGTGTCCACCGCCTTCCCCACACCATTTGTCGGGGGACTACTCGAAAACCTACGGTTTTCTCATTGCCCCCGGACCCCGACCCGGGATTGGTCCCGGGAAGGGGGAGAGGAGATCATGAGGCAGGAGAGTACCAGATCCCCATCTATCTTGAGCGAGGGTCCGGGGGACTACGCCCCCGGCGTGAGACACCGATCCACCGCCTTTCCCCGAGAGCAGGATTTCTCCAGAGCCGCCGGTCGGGAGTCTGCTGACCGTATTTTTTGCCCGTCCCTGCTGATGCCATGATCCGTGCGCAGTTCCGGGACATACGACGACAGAATTGAGACCTCTCTTTGCAGGGCCGGCTCTCCTCACTCTTTATATCCCCCCGCACCCTCAGGGGAGTGATGACCCTCCGCGCCTACGCCGACCTGCTGCGCATCCAGTTCGCGTTTGCCTGGCCTCTCCTCTTCTGCTCCGGCCTCTTTCTTGCCTTCGGCACGTACGGCGGTTTTTCCTGGCCCCTGGTCGTCACGGCCGCCCTCATCGGCCTCTTCGGCTTCGAGGCCGGGATGGTGCTCAACGACTACGTGGACCGGGAACGCGATAGGCGGGACGTCGAGGGGCGGCTGACGCGCTACTGGCGGCTCTTCGGGATAAGGCCCCTTGCCGCGGGAGAGATCAAGGCCGGGCACGCCCTCGCCCTCTTCCTCCTCCTCGCCCTCGTGGCGCTCGCTCTGACCGCCACCCTCCCGTACCCGCACTCCCTCTTCGTCGCCGGGGTCATGGCGTACAGCTATGCCGTCGAGGTCTTTTACCAGCTGAAGAAGAGGGACCAGTCCTTCCCGGTCGCCCAGGTCGTCGGGCGGACGGACTTCGCCCTCTTCCCGGTGGCGGGCTACCTCGCCGCGGGGATGCCCGACCTGACCGCCCTCCTGTACTTTCTCTTCTTCTACCCCTACGCCCTCGCTCACCTGGGCGCGAACGACCTGGTCGACGTGGAAAACGACCGGGCGCGGGGGATGCGGACTGTCCCCCTCCTCTACGGCACGCGGGCGGGCGTCCTCTGGGTCGCGGGGTTCACCGCCGTCCACGGCCTCACGGCCCTCCTCTTCGCCGGGGTGCTCGGGACGGTTGCGCGGGGCGGCCTCCTCCTCGGCTTTCTGCTGCTCGTCGTCGCGAACCTGGTCATCCTCCGGGACCGGACGCCCGAGGCAGCGATGCGGGTCTTGCCCCTCTGTCACCTGGCGATGGTGGTGTATGCCGCGGGGATGGTCCTCGGGGCGGCGGGGTGACCCTGCCGCGCGACAAAAGGCCGGCCCCCCGGCCCTGCCGCGGGCAGATCACTTTCGCCACGCTCTCTGAAAAGAAGCGCATAAATACTATGATTTTACACATTCGGCGAGCTATGCTCTCCTTTATATCTCCTCGGACCTACCTACTCCTCGGTGCGGTGTCGCCCATTCCCCCGACCTTGTTTTGATGCGGCGGCCCCGCCCGGGAGTTGAAAAAAAACATGCGAGAGATATCTCGGGATGTCCCCGGCCGACAGGTCGCGGACGGCACGGCACGACCGAACACGCACGACGAGGAGGCGGCGCGATGTGCCCCAGAAGGATAGACGGCAGCCTTCATGTTTCCCCGTGCTCCAACACCGGATCCAGGAAGACCGCCACATCTCCGTCGACCCGTGAGGAGATAAACACCACAGAGCCGGTGCCCTTCTACCTGGTGCCGCAGGCGGTGGCGGGGGAGATGCGGCGCCTCGGCGGGGCGGTCAGCGAGGTCCACGTGAGGCGGGGCGCCCGGCACATGTACGCGGTCACGGTGGTGGTGCGGGAATGAGTGCCACCCTCCGTCTCGGGTCCGACGACGCCGTCTACCTGCTCGTCGGCCGCGAGCGCTACCGGATCGCCCCCGATGACCTGCAGGACCTGATCGTCCACGGCCACGCGGTGCCGGTGACACGGGAGGGCCCGGCGATCGTGGGCCACGCGGCGGTGAACCCTGCCGGCCGTGCGGTGAAGGTCTTCACGGTCTCGGGCCACTTCATCGTGCCGCTCGTCTCGTTCCGCCGTGTCGCCACGGGCGAGGCCAGGTCGGCCCCGCTCTTCCCCCTGGTGCCGGAGGGGTGGCGATGATCGCCGACGCTCTCGCCGCCCTGTTCTCCGGCGGCGTGGTGGAGGTGCGGGCCCTCGCGGACTTTGCCACGCACTCGGGCTACTTCGACGATTTCGCCCGCCTTGCGGCGGCGGCCGAGGCCCTGGACGCCGACCCGGAGGTCCGCGGGATCTATGTCACCCTCAACGTCGTGAACCCGGCCCTCCTCGCCCGCCGGGCGAACAGGGTGAAGATGCGTCTCTCGCGGAGCGACGCGACGACCGCGGACGCGGACATCCTCCGCCGCCGCTGGTTGCCCATCGACCTGGACCCGGTGCGGCCGAGCGGGGTGTCCTCGACCGAGGAGGAGCACGAGGCGGCCCTCAGGCGGGCCGACGCGATCGCCCTCTGGCTTGCTGAGCAGGGGTTCTCCGAACCTATCCGCGCCGACTCCGGGAACGGGGCGCACCTCCTCTACGCGATCGACCTCGCGAACGACGACGAGGCGACGGCCCTGGTGAAGGGCGTGCTCGCCACCCTCGACGCGTTGTTCTCGGATGAGACGGTCACCGTCGACACGGCGAACTCCAACGCCGCACGCATCTGGAAACTCTACGGCACCTGCTCGCGCAAGGGGGACACCACGCGCGAGAGGCCGCACAGGCGGGCGCGGGTGCTCTCGGCGCCTGAGGAGAGGGAGGTCGTCCCGCCCGAGAAACTCCGGCAGATCGCCACCCGCCTCCCGGTCGAGGCGCCGCCCACGCCCGCACCGACAGGCGGGAAGACCGACCTCGCCGCCTGGCTTTCGGAGCACGGCCTCGGGGTGCGTTCCACCCGCCCCTGGCAGGGCGGCACCCTCTTTGTCCTGGAGGACTGCCCCTTCTCGACCGCCCACCGCGACGGCGCCTTCGCCGTCCAGTTCCCGAGCGGTGCGGTCTATGCCGGGTGCCACCACGCGAGTTGCGGCGGCGGGACGCAGAGGTGGCCCGAACTGCGCGGGATGTACGAGAAACGCACCCGGAAAAAACGGGAGGAGATGCCTCCACCACCCCTCCCTCCGGCACCCGCCGCCTTCGCCCGCGAGGAGGCGATGAAGATTTTAGAACACGGCGACCCCCTCGCCTTCCTCCTCGACACCTTCGCCCGCGAGCACGTCGGCGACCGCATCGTCGCCGAGTGCCTGGTGATGTCCCTCGCCTCGCAGTCGGTGAAGAACACCAACGGCCTCCACGTCTCGGTCTCGGGCACCTCGGGGAAGGGCAAGAGCCACGCCTGCGCCACCATGCTCAAACAGGTGCCCTTCGCCTACCGCATCGCCGGCACGGTGAGCAACAAGGCCCTCTACTACAACGAGAACCTGCAGCCAGGCACCGTCTTCCTCTTCGACGACGTCTCCCTCTCCGACGACCTCCAGGAGGTCCTCAAGGCCGCGACCGCGAACTTCAGGGAGGGAATCGAGCACCAGACCCTCACCAACGACCGCAAACTCCAGATCTGCCGGATACCGGAGAGGTGCGTCTGGTGGCTTGCAAAGGTCGAGGACGTCGGCGACGACCAGGTGATGAACCGCATGCTCACCACCTGGATCGACGACTCCCTCGAACAGGACGAGCGGGTGCTCAGGCACCGGAAGCGTGCGGAGACGCGGGAGGAAGACGAAGACGAGGAGGAAGACCCGGCCCTGCCGGTCTGCCGGGCGATATGGGAGGTGCTCAAGGAGGAGCGCGTCCACGTCTCGGTGCCGTACGCCGAGGCAGTGCAGTTCTCCTCCTCGGCCAACCGCAGGAACCCGGGCATCCTCTTCGACATCATCAAGGCCTCGGCACTCCTCCACCGGTTCGAGCGCGAGGACTACGGCGGCGGCATCCGGGCCGACAGGTCGGACTTCGAGACGGCGGCCCGGATCTACGCGGCGATCAACGGCGAGGCCGGCGGGCAGGAGACGAAACTCACGAAGAACGAGGCCGCCGCCCTTTCGACGGTGGCGACGATGGGCTGGGAGCAGTTCACGATCAGGATGCTTCAGGAGGCGCTCGGGCTTTCGTACCACCAGACCCGCCGGATCCTCCACGGCTACAACAACGGCGGCACCATCTACTCGGGACTGCTGGAGAAGTGTCCGGCGGTCAGTTACCTGGACACCACCGTCTCTTCGGATGTCGACGGCTACCTGGTCCGCCGGCGGGAGCACCAGTTCTCCTTCGACCCGGAGGCGTACCGGCGGTGGACGGCCGGGGCCCATGTCTGGCTCGACCGCGACCCGCCGGACGACGACACTTTCGCACCCGGAATGCACCGGGATGGCACCGGAGATGTGCAGAGGACGGGGACGGAGGGACGGCCCCGGAGTACCTATTCTAGAGAGAAGAGAGAGAGATCTCTCTCTCATAGTACTCTATTGCACCAGACTGAGGGGGCACACACCACCCCTGATCTGTCGGGGTCTCGGGGGGTGTGCGCGCGCGATCGGCGTCCTGATGCACATGACGGCAAAGATGGGGGTGAAAGCCAGCCGATCCGCAATCCCGGCCAGAAAATACCATCGTTCATCGACAGTGCCGGCGTGCAGCCCGGTGCAATCCTGTGCACCCGTGCAACCGGGAGCGGGACGCTCACACTCCCCGGCGTGCTGGACCGCCGGGAGTTCACGCGGGTTTCGACCGACCTGGGGCGGTGCAGCGTCTGCGGCGAGAGGAGGGCGGTGTTCCGGTCGGCCGACGGGCGGGCTCTGCTCTGCGAGGCGTGTTACGGCCGTCTGGTGCGGGCGTGGAACGCGGCGAAGGGGGTGAGCGGGTGAGTCCGTGGCGCATCAGCGGCACGGGATGCCGGTGGCCCCGGAAGGGGGTGAGCGGCTGATCCCCCTGGACCCTCTCCAGACGCCGGCGGTGCTCCTCGGCATGGCGGGTGCGGTGCTCGTGGCCGGGCGCGGGAGGGGGACGCGGGCGCTGGGGTTTGGGATGTGGGTGATCGGGAACCTGTTCTGGGTGGCGTACGGGGTCGTGACCGGGAATGTGTACGTGATGGTGATGTTCGGGTTTTACGGGGTGACGGCGGTCGTGGGGGTGGTGAACCAGATCGGTGAAAGAAGAAAGAAGAGAATTTGTGATCTCTAAAAAGCCTTTATCTGTGACTGATTCGTTTCGATTCACTTTTAGGGGGGAAGATCGACATCTTGACAGATATCAGGTGAATACAATCGATGGATCCACACGAACAGAACATCCTTTCACTCTCAGAACTGGAATCATGGCTCTTTGCGGCCGCGAACATCCTCCGCGGCCCGATCGACGCCGCTGATTTCAAGACTTACATCTTCCCTCTCCTCTTCCTGAAGCGGATCTGCGATGTGTACGACGAAGAATACGATCTGGCTGTTGCAGAGGCCGATGGGAATATCGAGGAGGCGGAATACAGGGAGAACTTCCGGTTCGTGATCCCCACGGGCTGCCACTGGAAGACTATCAGGGGGCAGAGCGAGGATATCGGGAAGGCGATCCAGGACGCGATGCGGTGTATCGAGCACGCAAACGAGAAGACGCTCAACCAGATCTTCGGGGATGTGCAGTGGTCGAACAAGGAACGCCTCTCCGATGCCCTGCTCAAGAACCTGATCGAGCACTTCTCGGAGAAAAACCTCTCGAATGCCTCTGTGGAGTCCGACATCGCCGGGAGGGCCTACGAGTACCTGATCAAGAAATTTGCGGACGAGTCGAATAAGGCGGCCGGCGAGTTCTATACCCCGCGGATGGTCATCACGTTGATGATGCGGATCCTCAAGCCGCAGGAGAGGGAGAGCGTCTATGACCCTGCGGTGGGGACGGCCGGGATGCTGCTGGAGGCCCTCTCTTATGTGCAGGAGCATGGGGGCGACATCAACCTCCTCCACCTCTACGGGCAGGAGAAGAATATGACAACCTCCTCGATCGCCCGGATGAACCTGATCCTGCACGGCCGCGAGGATTTTCAGATCGTGCGGGGGGACACGCTCAGGAGCCCGGCGTTTGTGGAGCAGGACCGTCTGAAGACCTTCGACTGCGTGGTGGCAAACCCGCCCTTCTCCCTGAAGAAGTGGGGGGAGGAGGTCTGGGAGCACGATCCCTATGGCCGGAATTTTGCCGGGATGCCGCCCCAGAGTTATGGCGACTTTGCCTGGGTCCAGCACATGATCGCCTCGATGGCGAAGCCGAACGGACGGATGGCGATTGTGCTGCCGCAGGGTGCGCTCTTCCGGAAGGGCGCCGAGGGGCGGATCAGAAAGGCGCTCCTGGAGATGGACCTGCTGGAGGGGGTGATCGGTCTTGGGCCGAACCTCTTCTACGGGACGACGCTTGCGGCGTGCATTCTGGTCTTTCGGTGGCAGAAGGAGGAACGTCTCCGTGAGCGGGTACTCTTCATCGATGCGTCGGACGAGTACCAGAAGGGGCGGAACCAGAACCACCTCTGTCCGGAGCATGTGGGCCGGATCTCTGCCTGGTACGAGGGGGGTCAGGACGTGCCGGGTGCGGTGCGGGTGGCGACGCTCGACGAGATCAGGGGGGAGGACCATAACCTGAACATCTCGCTCTATGTCGAGCCTGTGGTCGAGGAGGACCCGATGACGGCCGAAGAGGGGCTGGCGCGGGTGAAGGATGCGGCGGCCGCGTGCACCGAGGCCGAGGAGCGGTTGAAGAGGTTGCTTGCCGGGGAAGGGGGGGTCTGAATGGCGCCCGAACCGATCACCCAGGCCGAACTGGAGAAGTATCTCTGGGGGGCGGCGGTGCTGCTCAGGGGCTATATCGATGCGAGCGACTACAAGCAGTACATCTTCCCGCTGCTCTACTTCAAGCGGATCTGCGACTGCTACGACGAGGAGACGGAGCGGGCGCTGGCGGCGTGCGGCGAGGTCTTCCCTGAGGACCACCGCTTCGTGGTGCCTGAGGGGGCGCACTGGCGTGATGTGCGGGCGGTGACCGAGGATGTGGGGGTGGCGCTCCAGGTGGCGATGCACCGGATCGAGGACGCAAACAGGGAGACGCTTGCCGGGATCTTCGGGGACACGTCGTGGACGAACAAGAACTTCCTCTCCGATGCGACGCTCCGCGATCTGGTGGAGCATTTCTCGTCAGAGACGCTCTCCCTTGCCCATGTGCCGCAGGACGAACTGGGGCAGGGCTACGAGTATCTGATCAAGAAGTTTGCGGACGATTCGGGACATACGGCGGCGGAGTTCTACACGAACCGGACGCTGGTGCGGTTGATGACGCAGATGCTCGACCCGCAGGAGGGGGAGTCGGTGTACGATCCGACCTGCGGGAGTGCGGGGATGCTGCTTGTCGCCGCCCTGCAGGTGCGGGAGCAGGGGAAGGAGTACCGGAGTCTGCGTCTCTTCGGGCAGGAGATCAATTTGATCACGTCGTCGATCGGGCGGATGAACCTCCTGCTCCATGGTATCGAGGACTGCACGATTGTGCGGGGCGACACCCTGGCGGACCCGGCGTTTGTGGAGCACGACCGTCTGCAGACGTTCGACTGTATCCTTGCCAATCCGCCGTACTCGATCTCGCGCTGGGACAGGGAGGCGTTTTCGAGTGACCGCTGGGGCCGGAACCTCTTCGGGGTGCCGCCGCAGGGGCGTGCGGACTACGCCTTTTTCCAGCATATCATCAGGAGCATGGACCCGGCGACGGGGCGGTGTGCGATCCTCTTCCCGCACGGGGTGCTCTTCCGCGATGCGGAGAGGGAGATGCGCCGCCGGATCGTGGAGGCCGATCTCGTCGAGTGCGTGCTGGGCCTCGGGCCGAACCTCTTCTACAACTCGCCGATGGAGGCGTGCGTGATCGTCTGCCGGATGCAGAAACCGCCTGCACGACGCGGGCGGGTCCTCTTCATCAACGCGGTGGACGAGGTGACCCACGAGAAGGCGCAGAGTTTCCTGGAGCCCAGGCATATCGCGAAGATCCTGGCGGCCTACCTGAGCGACGAGGATGTCGAGGGATTTTCCCGCTCTGTGCCGGTCGAGGAGATCCTGGCGAAGGACGCGAACCTGAGCATCCCCCGGTATGTTGCCCGGTGCGATGACGACGATGCGACCCCGACGTTTGCAGGGGTGTATGAGGAGTGGACCGAGTATACGACGGAGAAGAGCGACGCGATGGAAGAACTGCGTGCAGTGCTGAAGGAGGTGGGGCTGGATGGGTGAGTGTGCAATGGTCCGGTTTTCTGAGATGGCCAGTCAGGTCACGACCAAGGTGAAACCTGCCGACACCGACCTCGATCGCTATGTGGGGCTGGAGCACCTTGACCCGGAGTCCCTGCATATCAGGCGGTGGGGCGTGCCGGGAGATGTCACCGGGGAGAAGATCGTGGTCAGGAAGGGCGACGTCATCTTCGGGAAGCGGCGTGCCTACCAGCGGAAGGTCGCCATCGCAGACTTCGACTGTATCTGTTCGGCCCATGCGATGGTTCTCCAGCCCAAAGAGGATGTCATTATCAGGGAAATTTTCCCCTTCTTCCTCCAGTCGGATCTTTTCATGAACCGTGCGGTCCAGATCTCGGTGGGCGGTCTTTCCCCGACGATCAACTGGAAGGATCTTGCCGGGCAGGAGTTTCCCCTCCCGCCCATCGAGGAGCAGCGCCGCATTGCCGGGGTGCTCCGGGCGGCGGAGGACGTGATCGTGAAGGACGAGGCGCTCGTCGCCGAGGCCGAGCACTATAAGCAGGTGATGATGCGGGAGTTGTTCTCGAAGGGGATCGGGCATGAGGAGTTCCATTCAATACGAAAACTAGGTGTTTTACCTAAAATATGGACCGTAAAAAAGTTAGGGGAAATTTCAACCATAACTTCAGGTGGAACACCAAATAGAAAAGTCAAAACCTACTGGAACGGAGAAATACCGTGGATAAAAACTGGTGAAGTGAATTATAATGTCATAATGGATACTGAAGAAAAAATTACACAAGAAGGACTGGACAATTCCTCTGCAAAGGTGGTACCACCTGGAACATTATTAATGGCCCTTTATGGAGAGGGCGTTACAAGAGGTAGGGTCGCTATCACAGGTATCGCTGCAGCAATAAACCAGGCGTGTGCTGTCATTTTTTGTGAAGACATTGTTTTAATGAAATATCTTTATTATAACATCTCATATCGCTACAATGATATCCGAGATCTAAGTGGAGGGGCGAATCAAAAAAATTTAAACATCTCGATAATTAAGGATATTTTAATTCCCCTTCCTCCCCTCCCCGAACAGCGCCAGATCGCCGCCATCCTCTCCGCCATCGACGACACCATCGCCGCCGCCCGTGGGAGTGTCGAGGCCTCGAAGGCGCTGAAGATGCGGTTGATCAACCAGGTGCTCTCGCCCGCCGGTGAGACGGCGTGATCGACGAGAACATCCTCTCTTTTTCCGTACCACGCTCCCGAACCCCTGCGCCTTCCCCGACCCGATCGGTATCTTTATGCATGATGCCACAGGATATCAGGTCAGGAAAGAAGAACCTATTACCATCTTCAGAACAAGTGTATACGGGAGCGTGAATATCCATGAATGATTATCGGAACCCACCCATCGTCGAGGCAGTCTGTGAGTTCCGGTTTTCATCAGATACACCGTGGGAACAGGACCTCCCCGACCGCTTCTACGACGCCGTCAGAGATCATTTCCCGATCCGCGAGTCCAGAAAGGGACAGAGTCTTGAGATCAAGGCAAACGCTACCGGCATCGAGAAGCACACCGTGGAGACGGTCGACATACCGGTCTTCTTCACAAAAGACCGTAAGATGCTCGTCCAGCTCGGCCCGCGGGCACTCTCGGTCCACTGCCTCAGGCCCTATCCCTCATGGGAGGTGTTCGGCCCGACGATCCGCCGGGCCTACGAGATCATCGACTCCCTCACCGGAGGCATCAGGGGGTTTGACCGCATCGGCCTCCTCTACGTCGACAAGATCGAGATCCCTGGAGAAACCGTCCGGCTCGAAGACTACTTCGCCTTCTATCCCCACCTGGGCGAGGGACTTCCCGAGGAAGTCGTGAACTTCATGGTCGGGTGCGACTTCGCGTATAATGACAGGGACATCTGCCGGCTGAAACTGACCCAGGCGATGCCGGAAAAGCAGAACACCCTGGCATACCTGCTCTCCACAGACTACTTCCTCGCACAAAAAGACACCGTGAGACCCGAAGACGCATGCGCATGGGTGGAAGAGGCGCACATCAAGGTAAAAGCCCTCTTCAAAGGCTGCATTACGAAAAAGTTGGAAGAAATCTTCGATCTGGAGGAGTGAATGACCACATCCCTGCCGTCCTACCCATTTGAATCTTCCAGAAAAGTCTGGAATTTCCCCGACCTCCCTGAAGAAAAAGCATCGGAAGACTCGTGGATCACGAAACTGCGGAACCGTGTCAATCGTCTCTTCCGTGACACCAGCGCCAGCTATCAGGACGCATATGCCCTGGACGCTCACGTTGAGAGCCCGAGCCTCTCATATACCGCCGAACTCTCACTCCCCACGCTCCTGGCGAAATTGCACGTCGCCATCGCACACCCCGCAGAGGTCATAGACTACATCCTCCAGAATCCCGGCCTCGGCCCGATCGTGATGTACGCCTGCCTCCTCACAAAAGACGAATTCAGGCACGACGCAACCATCACCCTCGACCTCTACCAGGACCCGGAGAGCGACGACCGCTACCTGACCATCTATGTCAGGCAGAAGAAATACGATAAAAATATCCTCAAGAGGATAGACAAAATTTGTGACGAATACGAGCCCGCCCTCAGGGGTCAGTCCGGCTGGCTCCTCCTGACCACGGACTATAAACATCCCTCCTCATAACCATGACATTCTCCTGGTCGCAGTTCGTTGAGATTGCCGAATATCTCAAAGAGCAGGGCGAGAAAAAAACGATTCCCCTTGAGGCCGCCTACCGATGCTCTATTAGCAGGGCTTATTATGGAGCATTTCGATATGCGAGAGACTACGCAACAGCAAAGATGGGTTTCACTCCAAAACAAAGCAGTAAAGATCATTCAGACCTGAGAAATGTGTTTAGAAAAAATAATATGATGAGCATATACCGAAAACTCGACAGTCTCCGCCAGTGGAGAAATGCGTGTGATTATGACAATCCCTTTAAAGGGACAAATTTTGATTTAGCAACAAATGTTTCTGATTCTATTACCACTGCCCATGAAATCATCGCCGCCCTCAAATGATCGGCTGGAAAAGAAACCAATCGAAAATAAAATAACCCTGCGTCCCTATTCTCTCTATCAATTGCCTTTCGAGCAATATTTTATTCATCGAGATGACCCCCCATGAGTTTTGACGAAGCAAACACCGTCCGCGACGGCCTCCGGGACCACCTGACGCAGAACGGGTGGACATACATCCCCGCCGCCACCCTTCCCCGCACAGAGGGAGACGTGCTGGTCGAACCCTACCTCAAAACCGCTCTCATCAGGCTCAATCCCGAGATCGCCCGCCAGCCCGACCAGGCCGACGAGGTCATCTACCGTCTCAGAGCCATCCTCCTCGCCGTCCAGGGCGAGGGACTCGTGCGGGCCAACGAACGCTTCGCCGAGATCCTCTGCGGCGGCCTCTCCATGCCCTTCGGCGAGAACTACCGCTATGTCCCGGTGAAGATCATCGACTTCGCCCACCCGGCCAGCAACCACTTCGTCACCACCACCGAATATTCCTATACCGGCGCCGTCACCAGGCGGGCCGACAACGTCCTCCTCGTCAACGGCATCCCGCTCGTCGTCGGCGAATGCAAGACCCCGGTCCGCCCGGCGATCACCTGGATCGACGCCGCCGAACAGGTCCACGACGACTACGAGACAAACATCCCCGCCCTCTTCGTCCCGGGCATCTTCGCCTTCGCCACCGAAGGCAAGAAATTCTACTACGGCGCCGTCCGCGCCCCCCTCGATGCCTGGGCCCCCTGGAAAGAGGACGAAGACGACGAGGCCGCCTCACCCATCGCCGACGTCATGGACACCGCCATGAACCTCCTCGCCCCCGCAACCGTCCTCGACATCCTCAAGAACTACACCCTCTATGCCACCGACGCAAAGAACCGGAAGATCAAGATCGTCTGCCGCCACCAGCAGTACGACGCCGGCAACAAGATCGTCGACCGCGTCGTGGACGGCCGGATCAAAAAAGGGCTTATCTGGCACTTCCAGGGCTCGGGCAAATCCTTCCTCATGGTCTTCGCCGCCCAGAAACTCCGTCTCCACCCGGCCCTCAAAAACCCGACCGTGATCGTCGTCGTGGACAGGACCGACCTCGACACCCAGATCAACGCCACCTTCCACACCACCGACATCCCCAACACCGTCAATGCCGGCAACCGGGAAGACCTCAGGCGCCTCCTCTCCCAGGACACCAGAAAGATCATCATCACCACCATCCACAAGTTCGCCGAGGCCGACGGCGTCCTCAACGACCGGGCCAACATCATCCTCCTCTGCGACGAGGCCCACCGCACACAGGAGGGCGACCTCGGGCAGAAGATGCGGGAGGCCCTGCCGAACGCTTTCCTCTTCGGCCTCACCGGCACCCCCATCAACCAGGTGGACCGCAACACCTTCAGGGCCTTCGGAGCAACGGAGGACGAGTCAGGATACCTCAGCATCTACTCGCCCGAGGACGCCATGCGGGACGGCGCCACCCTCCCCCTCCACTTCGAGCCCCGTCTCATCGAGTATCATATCGATCGGGAGGGGATCGACGAGGCCTTCTCCACCCTCACCGACTCCCTTGATGAAGACGAGACACGGGACCTGATCCGGAGGGCCAGCCGCCGGTCCACCTTCGTCCACGCCCGTGAACGGATTGAACGGGTGGCCGGGGACATCGTGCACCATTTCAAGGAATCAGTCGAGCCACACGGCTTTAAGGCGATGATCGTCTGTTATGACCGGCAGTCCTGTGTCCAGTACAAAGAGGCGCTCGATAAACTCCTGCCGCCTGAGGCGTCGGAGATCGTCATGACTGTGGGCCGCAGCGACCCCGACGAGTGGAAGCACCGCTGGGACCGGAGCAAGGAGGACGAGGAGAAACTCCTCGACCGTTACCGGGACCCGCTCGACCCCCTGCAGTTTGTCATCGTCACCGCCAAACTCCTCACCGGTTTCGACGCACCCATCCTCCAGACGATGTACCTTGACAAACTCATGAAGAACCACACCCTCCTGCAGGCGATCTGCCGGACCAACCGACCCTATTCCGGCAAGTCCTTCGGGTTGATCGTGGACTACATCGGGGTCTTCGACGAGGTGGCCAGATCCCTCGCCTTCGACGAGAAGAGGATGAGAGAGATCGTCACCAACATCGACAGCCTGAAAGACCAGTTCCCCGAGATGCTCGCCGCCTGCCTCGCCCATTTTCCAGGTGTCGACCGGGGCGTGAACGGGTGGGAGGGCCTCATCGCCGCCCAGCAGTGCATCCCGACTAATGAGGCACGCGATGCCTTCGCCCTCGATTATATCAACCTTGCAAAACTCTGGGAGGCCATGTCGCCTGACCCCTTCCTGGCGACATACAAGGAGGACTACCGCTGGCTTACTCAGGTCTATGAATCGGTGAGGCCGGTCAACTGTGCAGGCCGTCTCCTCTGGAAGAAACTCGGGGCGAAAACCCTTGAGATCATCCATGAAAATGTGCACGTCGAAGGGATCAAAGACGACTTCGACGAGATCGTCATCGACGAGGATACGGTGAGAGACCTCCTGGAGAACAGGGACGAGCACACGATCAAGAAACTGGAGATCCAGATCATCACGCGTCTCAGGAAACATGCAAACAATCCGGCATTCGTCAGGCTCGGGGAGCGTCTGGAGCAGATCAAGGAGCAGTACGAGAAGGGTTTCATTGACAGTCTGGAGTTCCTGAAGTCCCTCATCCAGCTCGCACGCGATGTGGTGATGGCCGAGAAAGAGGTTGAAACAGTCGAGGAGCAGCAGCAGGCGAAGGCAGCCCTGACCGAACTTTTTGAGGAGGCACGGACCGATACGACGCCGGTGATCATCGAGAGAATCGTCACCGACATCGACGCGGTGGTGCGGGCGGTCAGGTTCGATGGCTGGCAGCAGAGCAACCCGGGGGAGCGGGACGTGAAGAAGGCCCTCCGTGGGGCGCTCAGAAAGTACCAGTTGCAGAACGACCAGGATCTCTTCGACCGGGCGTATGAATATATCAGGCAGTATTATTGAGGGGATGAATATTCCATGGAGGTTTTAAACCACTCCTGCCTGCTCTCCCTCACTTCTTCCGGTACACATTCACCCCGATCTTCACCTCCTCCCTCCCCGGCACCGACACATTTCCATCGGTCGAGGCGATCGTGATCGACTTCCCTGACTTCGACGCCCCAAACTCCTTTGAGAGATCGACCGTGATCACCAGCCTATCCCCCTCCACCTTCATCTCAACATTTTTCATCGTCGCACACTCCTGCGGGAATGTTCACCGGCACGCCCGATGAACCTGCCGGGACCGGTATCACCTCCTCCACCCCGTCCCTCACCTCGATCACCCGCGTCCTCCCCTTCCCCTGCCGCACCGCGAGGTCCACGAGGCGCAGGTGCTCCAACTTCTTCAGCCTCTCGTGGAAGGTCGTGTAACTCGTCCGCCCCCCTGCGCAGACCCGTTCGTACGCCATCCCCGCCGTCACCGGCCCGCCTCCCTCCCTCTCCAGGGCGAGGACGACGTCGAGTACCGCCCTCTCCCCGGCCGTGAGCGCCCGCACCGCCATCGCCACATGCAGGTGCCGGGAGACGGCAAAGGCCGCGAGCACGTCCCCGGTCGTCACCACGGTCCTCGCCTCCCTCTCGGCCGCCAGGGCCGCCCGCCGGATCATGTCGAGCCCCACCCGCAGGTCGCCGCAGGCGTCTGTCCGCTCCACCAGGAGGTCGAGGACCGCGGGCGGCACGACGCCCGGGTACAGCCCGGCCCGGATCCGGTCGGCGAGGATGCCCCGCACCTCCGCCGCCGCGTACGGGGGGAAAAGGATCTCCGAGGCCTGGAGCACCGAGCGGGTGGCCGGGTCGAGGGTGCGGGCGAGGTCGGTCTCCGGGGCGGAGAGGGTGAGGACCACGCCGGTCCGCACGCCCGGCCAGGCCTCGTGCATCCTGAGGAGGGGGGCGAGCACCTGGTTCAGCACGCCGTCAGGGATGAGTTCGTTGGCGTCGTCCAGGCAGACGACCAGGACCGCTCCCCTCTCCGCGAGGGCGTGAGCGATCCCGGCCATCAGCCGCGTGGTCGAGACCCCGGACGGCGGCGGCAGGTGGCCGACGAGGGCGAGGAAGATCCGGGAGAAGACGGCGTACTCTGTCTTCTCGGTCTGGCAGGAGACGAGCACCGGCACCACCGTCTGCGTCGTCTCCTCCACCTCGGCAAAGATCCGGCGGACCGCGGTGGTCTTGCCGGTGCCGGGGATGCCGCGGAGCACGGTGTTCAGGGGGCTGGCGCCGTAGGAGAGGGTGGGCCGCAGGGCGAAGGTGAGGTCCTCGACCTGGGCGTCGCGGTAGAGGAAGGCCTCGGGGAGGTGGGTGATCTCGAAGAGGTCGGGGTCGCGGAAGAGGGTCTGGTCGCTCATGAGGGGGGCGTGTGTCATGAGGGATCCATACGGAAGGAAATATAAAAGGGGGAGTCGGGCGGGGCGTGAAAGTGAAGGGGGCCCTCACCCCCTACCTGCCCACGACGAAGACAGGGGCGCTACGTGGACCCCACGTCCGCACACTATAAATTGGAGCATGCACCACCCCAGAAGAGCGATGAAATCTCTCTGCCAGATCCGGGAACGCAGCAGTGTCCTCGCCTCCGCCGTGCGGTCCGGGGGCGAGGCCCACGGATAACCTCGCCTCCCTCCTCGCCCGCTTCGAAGGGCGGCGGGTCGACTTCAAGGAAGAAGTGAGCGACACCTTCTACAAACTTCTCTCCGCCTTCGCCAACACCGCCGGCGGCACCGCCGTTATTGGCGTCAGGGACAGCGACCACGCCGTCACCGGCATCGATCTGCGGAACAACGCCCAGAAAAAAACTCGCAGACAGCATCAGCAGCAGGATCGGCATCCGCCCGGTCATCGAGACCCACGAGGTCGACGGCAAAAATATCCTCACTGTCACCGTCGAGCAGAGCAGCACCCCCGTCGCCTGTGACGGACGGTATTACACCCGCGTCGGCGACACCACCCGCGAGATGCTCCCCGACGAACTGCGGGTCTACTTCCAGCAGAGCATTGAATGGGACGGCGTCCCCGGCACGTTCGACCCCGATGAGATCGACGGGGAGAGCGTCAGGCGGTTTCTCGCCCTCGCCCACAAGGCCGGCCGCCTCACGGCCATCGACCCGGACGAGCCGGTCGATGCCGTCCTCCGCCGCCTCGGCCTCGTCAGGGACGGACGCATCACCAACGGCGCCGTCGTCCTCTTCGGCAAGGATCCGCAGACATATTTCCCGAACACCATCCTCAGGATCGGGAGGTTCAGGCGGGCCGACATCATCATCGGCGACCACGAGATCAGGGGCAATCTCTTCGCCCAGTTCGAGGAGGCTGAGAGGATCATCAAGAACTACATCGGCGTCCGCTATGACATCTCAGAGGAGGCGATGCAGGAGTCCTTCCAGAGGAAGGAGGTCTGGGAATATCCTCTCCCGGCGATCAGAGAGGCCCTGCGAGAGCGCCCTCATCCACCGGGACTACTTCAACAACACCGTCCAGACCCAGGTCAGGATCTTCGACGATGCTATCCGCTTCCGCAACGCCGGTCGCCTCCCGGAGGGCGTCACCATCGAGATGATCCTCAGGGAACATTCTTCCTATCTCCGCAACCCGATGGTCGCCGACATCTTCTACCGTGCCGGACTCGTGGAGCGCTACGGGTCGGGGATCGAACGGATCATCAGGGCCTTCGGCGATGCTGGCGCCCCGATCCCCACGTTCTCCAGCACGCCCCTCGGTTTCACCATCGACATGCACACAGATACCCTGACAGACGATGCCCTGCTGGAGATGGGGCTCGGCGAAAGACAGATCGCGGCAGTTCATTACCTCAAAGAGCACGGCACCATCACCAACAGCCAGTACCAGGACCTCAGCGGTGTTTCGGCCACCACTGCCCTCAAAGAACTGAAAGCCCTGGCCGAAGTCGGTATTCTTGAGCGCAGAAGCCCCTCAAAGAAAAAGACGCACTATGTGCTGAAGCAGGGATCGGCATCAGATGTATGACCTGGACATACATGAGGGGACGATGTATGACAGTGTGTGACATGTGGATACAATCGCGATGATCTGATGAAAAGAACGTCTCTTATCCTCTGGACAGATATCCAACTTTCCAGGGGTGTGGATAGTGTGTGGATATCGTATGGACCCTGACCGGTGACGGATAGACAACGACGCGGAGAGGGGTCGTCTCTGATCCAGGATCTCCATCACAGAGCATGTCCTTGAACAGCGGGGCATCCACTCTGTCCTGTTCAGGGGGACGGAGGGATCAGCCTGACGGGTGCGTGATGATCTCCGGGATCTGATCGCAAGGAACCTCTCGCCGGCACGGTTGGGACGAGCCGCCCCTTGTCACCCCCACCCGATCACCTTCACCACCACGGCAACGATCCCGCCGACCACCCCCCCGGCCCCGGCGGCGATCTGCCTCTCCCTCTTCTCCTCGCCTGCCGCCTCGCTCCGCCACCCTTCGAGGGCGCGGAGACGGCCCTCCATCTCCGCGTCCCTCTCCTTCATCTCGGCCAGGGTGCGGCAGATCCATTTCACGTCCCTGTTCGTCTCGACGATCTTCTCCCGCAGTTCCCGCTCCCCGGCCATCAGCATCTCTCACAGGATGATCGCGGTTAAGGCAGATTAATATTACTTATGGTAATACTGCTCCTCAGCCTGCGACGGACCCGGGACCTCCAGGCAGGAGACAAGAAAAAATGGCAGATTTTACCCTGTCCACCACGAACAAGACGTCGGTGCGGAAACTGACCGTGCCGATCGCCGATGCCGCCACTTTCAACGGCATCATCGAGAATGTCCTGACGAACAACCCCTGGGGCTGCACGCCCTGGGAGGGAGCGGGCGAGTCCCACGACCCGGTCGAGAAGGCCGGCGAGGCCTACACGGCGCGGGTCATGTACGAGAACGCCCTCGGCCGCGTCGTCGGCACCGCCGCCGCACGCGCCCCCACTCTCGCCGGGTTCACCGCGGCGAAGGCCGAGGTCCTCGGGAACACCGCCCTGGAGACCGCCATCGGCGGCTCCGCGGTCGCGGACCCGGACAGCGAGGCGTACGCCTGCCGCCTCCGTTGCCACGCGGCAAACGGCGAGGTGTACTCCGTCGCCTTCACCCGCACCTCCGTGCGGGTCTCGTCCTACGAGGACGACGCCCTCCTCGCGGCGGTCGAGGCCTGGGCCGATGGGGTGCCGGCGCTGGGGTGAGAAAGGGAGGGGGGGCGATCCCCTCCTCCTGTTTTCATCCTCTGTTCTCTGTTTTCCCGTGTGCATCCCCTCAGCTGTGCCTCTCACGATTGCCCTCTCTTCATCTTCACCCCCCAAACCCTCATCTATTCCTCTCACTTTCAGGCTTGAGTGTGGGATTTTTAGGCAAAAAAGAATCTAATCGGTGTTGAAAATAATTTTCACGGATTAAATTCCATAATTGTTTTAATGATCTCTAATAATTCTATGTATGGAAGTTATTTCTGGCATCTATGAGCAACTCATCAACGAATACGTTAACTCTCACATTACATTGCTCAATAAAGAGGGGAAATCTGCATACAAAGATACAATTACTCACTATGACCCTCAGGCAATTCTCTCTCGATATCTTCATACAATTCTCTTGAAAGCCCTTCAGACCGCAGATGAAAAGTCCGTTCCCCTTGAAAACCAAGTTGTGTTGTGCAATGAGATCATACAGCACATCGCCTGCACAATAAAAGACCCTACTCTCGAACAGTGCAAAATTACAGACGACGCAGAGATCCTTCTTGCGATCCTGAAAAATGACCGCCATAGTGCAGAAAAAGATATCAAAAAACTTCGTCCTCTAACGTCCATTGCACATAGTAGTTTATTCACAGGCTCTCCCTATGAACCGAGTCTCGTGGACGAATTGAGAAGAGAAATCACGTCCTCAGATCGGATCGATCTTCTTATCTCTTTTATTAAATGGAGTGGGATACGCCTTATCATCGACGAATTAAGGGAGTTTGTGAAAGAAGGACGATTACGAATAATAACCACATCATACACCGGTGCAACCGATCTCAAAGCAATCGAAGTCCTCTCCAAACTCCCCAATACGACGATTAAAATATCGTATGATACCGACAGGACACGATTACACGCAAAAACCTATACATTCCAGAGAAAAAATGGTTTTTCAACATCCTACATCGGATCCTCGAACCTTTCAAATCCTGCCATAACAAGCGGTCTGGAATGGAATGTCAAGGTAACAGAGCAGGACTCCTTTGACATCCTCAGAAAGATCGATGCAACATTTGAGTCCTACTGGAATGATCCTGAATTCATCGAATATAGTGCTGATGGGAAAGAAGAATTACGTCGTGCTCTTTCGAAAGAAAAGCGTGCTGATATCGAAATTATCCCGATTTTTGATATCAAACCCTATTACTACCAAAAAGAGATCCTCGAAACGTTGAGAGCAGAGCGATCATTACACGGCAACACCCGAAATCTGATCGTTGCTGCTACAGGAACAGGAAAAACCGTTATCTCAGCATTTGACTATAAGGGACTTGTCTCAACATTTGGAAAGTATCCTCGACTTCTTTTTGTTGTCCATAGAGAGGAGATACTCAAGCAGAGTCTCAACGTCTTCAGGGGCATTCTCAAAGATCCCAACTTCGGAGATCTCATGGTCGGCGGGAACGAACCCTCTCAATTAGACCATTTGTTTACTTCAATTCAGAGTTTCAATAGTAGAAACTTGCCCGAATTCACCTCTCCAGACTACTATGATATGATCATTGTCGATGAGTTTCATCATGCTGCTGCACCATCATATCAGAAGGTACTGTCATACTACACTCCAAAGATCCTGCTCGGTCTGACGGCAACCCCCGAACGCATGGATGGCCTTGACATCCTTCAATACTTTAACGGAAAAATTACCGCTGAGATCAGGTTGCCTGAAGCGATCAATCGTAAATTGCTTGCTCCCTTCCATTACTTCGGTGTTACTGATGTCGTCGACCTCGAAGATCTCCCGTGGAAACGAGGGACATATGATCCTGTGGAACTCTCTCACCTATTCACAGGAAACCGAGAACGAGTGGAACAGATCATACAAGCCGTACAAAACTACACAACCGACATTCATGATATAATTGGGCTTGGATTCTGCGTATCTATTGATCATGCTGAGTTCATGGCAGAATCTTTTACTGAGGCAGGTATCCCTTCAGAGTGTCTGCATACCAAGATCTCACGAGAGGATCGCTTCTCCGTTCAAAAAAGATTGATATCTCGTCAGATTTATTTCATCTTTGTCGTTGACCTCTATAATGAGGGTATTGATATCCCTGAGGTGAACACGATCCTCTTCTTACGTCCTACAGAGAGTCTCACCGTTTTTCTCCAACAACTTGGACGGGGACTTCGCCTCTCTGAGGGGAAAGAGTGCTTGACAGTTCTTGATTTTGTGGGGAGACACAACAAAAAATACCAGTTTGGGGATAAATTTGCCGCACTCCTCTCTTCAGGGGCGAGGTCACTATATGAGCAGGTCTCTACCGATTCCTATGATCTCCCGAAGGGGTGCCATATCCACCTTGAGAAAGTGGCTCAACAGAATGTGCTTGAGAACATAAAGGCAAATCTCACAAACAGATCCTTGCTTCTTGAGAAAATTCGATCATTTGAAGAAGAAACCGGGAAAAAATTGACCTTCAAAGATTTCTTGTGTCACTCCTCATTACGGCCCCTTGATATCTATCGCAAGGGGACTTTTTCGTCTTTGGCTGCTGAAGCAGGTGTCTATCCCTCCATCTATGCAACAGATGATCTTTTCACTCAAAACGCGGCATTGAGGTTAGCATCTATTGATTCACCAAAAGTCATTCAGTTCATCAGATCGTTCTTGGTAGACCCTGACCTCTTTACGTGTGATAGTCTCTCCGAGACGGAGAGACGTATGCTCACCCTCTTCTATTACTCTTTGTATGAGGCGCCTCTCCCGTCCAGAGATCTCGCTATTCATGATATGTTCTCTCCTCTTTTCGAGAAGGAGAAAATACGGGACGAGATCTGCGATCTTTTAGACTATACTTCTGAACATCTCGATTTTATACCCGAGGATGTGGACATCGGTTTTGAGAGTCCTCTCGAACTCCATTGCAGGTACACGCGGGACCAGATATTTGCGGCATTGGGTCACTACACCCTGACCGAGAAACCTGCGAAAGGGAGTCGGGAAGGGGTACTGTATCTTGCTGACAAGAATGTCGATGTCTTTCTTATCACCCTGAATAAGACCGAAGAACTCTACTCGCCGACAACGATGTACAAGGATTACGCGGTGAATGAAGATTTGTTCCACTGGCAGTCTCAGAGCACGACGTCTGAGTCGTCAGGAACAGGTCAGAGATATATCGAGCATGAACGTCGAGGGAGTAAGGTTCTTCTTTTTGTCCGCGAGTTCAAAAAAATTGGGAGTGTTACTCAACCGTATATGTTCCTCGGAACTGCTCGCTATGTCTCCCATGAGGGAAGTCGGCCGATGAGTATTCTCTGGAGACTGGATCATGCCCTGCCGTCACGTCTCTTTGTGAAGGCGAATAAAATGTTGATTGGATAATACTCCGGCCTTCAGGAACTCTCTCCCCACTTTCACCCCGCCCCCGAAACCCTCATCCCCTCCCCCTCCCCTCCCTCCTTCATGCCGGACGAAACCCCAACCCCAAAAAAGTCCCTCGACAGACCCGAGGTCGGCGAGTACAAAGGCAACCCCATCCTGAGCATCCCGGTGGGGAAGAGCGGCCGCCCCTTCAGCTTCGGCTACCAGAAGGCGAAGGCGATCCTCCTCTCCGTCGAGGAGATCCGGGCCTTCGTCAGATCGGTCGAGGAAAAGGAGTAAGCAGTCCTCACCCTCCCCCGAAGACCGGGAGGTGCACGCCCGTCCGGGCGTCGGGCGCCCTCTCTGCCGCCATCCCGACGAACTCGACGACCACCGCCTCCACGACGAGGTAGACCGCCGCACGCTCCCGGAGACACCCCGCCCGCGTCGCCTCGCCCCTCCCGGCCGCGACATGGAGGTGGAGGGCCGGACCCCCCTCGCCGGGGTAGACCGTGCCCGTGCCGACGACCTCCCAGCCGCCGGCGACCCTCTCCACGTGGGGGACCGGCGGGAAGACCGGCCTCTCCGGCCCCGTCACGATCCTGCCGTCTTTCAACGCCCCGAGCACCTGGACCATGCCGCAGGCGATCTCTTTCTCCCCGACAAAGCGGGTGAGTTCCGCGAGGACGTCCTCGCCGTCGTCGATCCGCAGGGAGAAGACCCGGCCCACCCTGCCTTCGGTGTACTGCATGGCAGGGCATCGGCCTGAAGGGGGATGAAGGTGCCGTACGGCAGGATGACTCCCCCTGCCTCCTCCCCTCTCACTCCTTGACCCGCGGACACGGCGTGTAATACACGCTGATATCAGCCGTATCGCGGAGAAAATTGATCGTCTCGACCTCGCACCTGACAATGTTCAGCCCTGTCCGCTTTCTGAGGTCCGCGATCAACTCGTCCCGGCGGTCGGCCCGCACCAGTTCGATCTTTTCATAGACGATCTTTTTCCTGCCGAGTTCGGGACGGAACCCCCGGCCCCTCTCCAGGGCCCAGATGATGAGGATGATCACGACGTCCGAGAGGAGCAACTGCCCGTATGCACCCGTCCTGAGCAGGATCGAGTTCAGGACCGGCAGGGCCACCATCAGGAACAGGTAGGTCATCTCGCGTATCGGCACCGTCTCCGTCCGGTAGCGCAGCACCGAGAAAAGGGCGAAGAGACCGAAACCCGCCCCGATCGAGATCTCCACGCTCGTGAACAGCCCCATGATGAAATAGATCACGGTGTTGAAGGCCAGGAACGTGAAGATGTAGGTGTGCTCGCCGTTTCTCGGGTAATAGATGTACCTGACGATGACGTAGGCGAAGAGCAGGTTGACCAGAGACCCGGCGATATACAGCACGTCGCTTTCGCTCAGCATACGGCCTCCCCCTCCGCCGAGAGTCTCTCCAGGAAGAGCAGGTTCTCTTTGAACCTGTTGTGCTTCAGTGCGGGATAGAGGAGCGCCACCCCGATGCAGTACTTCGAGAAGGCCGATGCGCGGACCCCCGCCCTCCTGAAGGCGTCCCTCGCCGGCGACCCGTGCAGGGCCCGGTCGTGCTTGATCTCTCCCACAACGACATACGGGTACGACCGGGTCTCCTTCGCATTGCCGAACGAGAGGTTCAGGTCGAAGGTGATCCGCTCCCCGAAGTCCCTGGAGACCAGGGTGACCCGGTCATACGCCGTCGCCAGAACGAGATGGAATGCCCCGGCGTCGGAGGGCAGCACATCGTTCAGGAACGCACTCGGGTCGGGTCCGGAGAGGTCGGGCAGACCGTCCGTTTCCAGACGCTTCTTGACCGTCCTCCCGGTGTTCTTCTTTTTCTTGACCTCCAGGAACGTCATGCCCGACGAAAGGTAGCGCCTGAACCGCAGTTTGTAGCGGTTGGCCTTGCCGTTGTGGTGCTGGAGATAGGTCAGGAAGGCGTCGGTGTCATAGTACTGCGTCTCGTACCTCCCCATCCCCGACCCCTCGACCGTCAGCACCCGGTGCGACGCCCTGAGATCGGCGAGGACCGCCGCGCACTGCTCGACCGTCATCAGGAATTTTGTCTCGGTCCTGGCGAGGAGTTGCGCCTCCGAGTCTTTGAGTTCGTCGAGCGTGATCGGGTCAAACCCCTCCAGTCTTGCGGCGAGGCCGCGAGCACTATCATCATGGGACTGCATCATGTCAGGACACCCCCGTCGTGTTTGATCCCTGTTCTGTCGAGAGAAACGCCATGACGGCGTCGTGCCGGCTGTACGCCTGCTCGATGAGCGCTTCCACCGACGTGTCGAAAGCCGCCCGGTCCCTGAGATTGGTATATCCTTCTTCCTCGCCGTCCGCTCCGACGACGTACGGCGCGATCAGGTCGTGGTACGTCTGGTAGGTCTCTGCCATCTTCGACGGTTCGAAGGCAGTCGAGACCGTTTCGTCGAGGGCGTCCAGGTACATATCGTAGTAGACCGGGTCATCCATCAGGTACCTGATGAGCGGCCAGTCGTCGCCGACCTCGGTCAGCCCGAGGGAGAGCGCCCGTCCCATGCCGCCGCCGTCGAAGGGCTGCATCCCGCCCGGCCCCATCTGTGTCCCGTTGACCGCCGGCGCTCCGCCGTTGAAGCCTCCCTGACCCCTCGGCGTCCCGTTCATTGCCGTCGTTCCGGTGGGGAGGGCCTCGTTGTTGTCCCACGGTATCCAGGTGATCGTGCCGTCGGCCGGGTCGGTGTAGAGGTAGACATTTTTGCACTGGTTCCCGTAGATGTCCCAGTTCTGGATGACAGTGCTCACCGCGAGCCAGCGGACGAACGTATCGACATCGAAGACGCTTTCGAGTTCTTCTCTCCACGCTCCGGGGTCCGTCGTCCGGGTCTCCGCGTTGAGGACGGCATACAGTTCTTCCACATCGCTCCAGTTCTCCTCTTTCTCGTTCGTCTTCTTCTCGAAGCACGTTGTATCGAAGGTTCCCCCGGCGAATGTCGCCCCAGTCCCTTCAGGCTTGTACACGTTCCCGGAATCGTCGCCGAATTGCGTCTCGATCAGGGTGTCCTCGACGCTCTCGATCAGCGTGTACAGGCCGACGTACACCGGCCCCTCGCCGTAGTCGACGTAGACCCGGTAGAACGCCGTTGCAGGAGCGACGACCCCGGCGTCGTCGAAGATCTCCGGGACGACCCTGTCCCGCAGGAGCGAGTCGTCGTTGTAGCCGTTTTTCAGGTTCAGTTCGTCGAACCCGTAGAACCGCTGGTTCTTGATCGCCGTGTTTTCGTCCTCGAAGTGGTCGAAGTCGAGTTTGAACGAGAGCTTGTAGGACCCGTCCTGCCACGTCCGCAGGAGTGTGGACTGCCCTTTGAACCTGACCCCGACATCCGTCCACTCCAAGCCGTCGAAGGTGAGGTCTGCGCCGACCCAGACGGGATCGAAGTCGAAATCGCCGCCTCCCGCTCCCCTGTTCGTTTTCCCGCCGAGTGTCCCGCACTGATCGGTCATGTCGTCGAGCATCGTCTGCCAGTTTTCCGGCGAGATCTCCAGGGTGATCGTGTTCACCGTATCCTCCGGGAATACGACCGAATAGTTCGGTTCGACATCGTCTCCATGTGTTTCTTCGGTCCAGTCCGCGGACCTGCCCGAAGCGGCATCGTCGGCACTCCCCGCGGAGACGCATCCGCAGGTCAGGAGACAGCACCCGCAGGCCAGCACGCAGAGTGCCAGCGTAAAAAAATGGTTTGTCCTGCCTGTCATTGTCCTTCCCGTATCTCTTCCCGGTCGCCCCTCACCCGCGTGCGGGCGTCGCCGGTGGGGTGCCGTCCGGTGCGGTGCCGTTCGGCGGCGTGCCTCCGCCCTGCGGATTCCCGAGTGCTTCCCGAAGGTCTTCGACGGTCACGCCGAGTCTGGACGCCGCCGCCTCGAAGTCGATCCGCCCGCCTTCGCCGGTCCCGAGCGCTTCCTGGAGTTCTTCCTCGGTGACGCCCAGGGTCGCGGCGGCCGATGCGAGGTCAGGGCCTCCCGGCATTCCATTCCGGGGTGTTGCGCCCTCTGGAATCCCCGGCGTCCCGGCGGCCGATACTCCCTGGTCCCCGCCGGTGTCGTCGACTGTGGTGCACCCGCCGATCAGGGTGCAGACCACGACACCCGCCAGGACGAGGGCAAAAATCACGCGCTGGTATGCTTTCTTTTTTTCCGTCATCTCTCACTCTCCCGGAGAGACTTCCCGGAGTGTCTCCGGTGCCTTCTCCGGCGCTATGATTCCATTCGGCCTTCGGGCAGATATATTTCTGAAATGCCTTTTTTCCCTCGGTTTCACGATCTCGTTCATTGATTGAACCGGGCGGTGAGGGGTATCGTCCCCCGGGTGCACAGGGGTCACGGTCGTTCGGCAGGTGCATGCGGGGGGCGGTCGTCCCCGCGGCACGTCAGGGAAGGATCGTCCTCTACCCTGCCCCCGGCGATATCTTGTTATCGTCCGGGGGTCCACACAGAGTACTGGAGTCCCGCGTCGCTCTCCCTCCAGGGTGCCGGGGAAACTGCACTGGAACATGCACCATGTCTCTTTCGCCTTCCGACCCGATCCCCCCGTACCCGCACTGGCAGCGGACGACCTATCGCCTCTCCCGCCCGGTGACCGGAGAGGACGTCGCCGCGTTCGTCCAGGACCAGGACCTCTACTGCCGGGAAACGGCGGCGGGCGAGATCTCGATCGTCCACAAATTCGGCATCGCCGAGATCCACTGCGTCGTCGGCGAACGGGCGATTGAGGTCTGGTTCGCCCCGGAGAAAAGCAGCGCCGCGCTGGCGTATGTCGACGCCCTCCTGAGCACGCGGTTCTGACCGCCGTGCGGGCAAAAAAGAGGCCGGGTGCAGTCCCGGCGGTCAGTCCTTCCCGATCGTGACCTCGGAGGCCTTGATCAGGGCATAGACCTCGGACCCTTCCCTCAGGTTCATCTTCTCGGCCGAGTAGGTCGTGATGACCGAGACGATCTCCGCCCCTCCGGCGATGGCGACGGTCACCTCCGTGTTCACAGGCCCTTTCTTGAGCATCTTGATGGTGCCTTTCAACTGGTTTCTCGAACTGACTTCCATACTGTCACCAGACACTGTTAGGACCAGGGAGTACGAATCCTTTTCCGTTTTTTCGACCCCGTCCCGCCTGTTGCAACCGGGGCGGGGGAAAGTCGTTTGCAGACCCCGCCGCGACGGTGATCGTCGGCGAGTGCTCTGTCGGGTATCAGGTGCAGAAGACGCCGTCGAGCCTGTTTGCCCCGGCAAAGGGAAGGCCGAAGCAGCGGGGTACCGCGAGAATATCAACCTCTCGACCCCGATCTGGTACCCGTCACGCCCCCGTATGCACCCTGTTGACCGGCTGGATCTCCTGCACGATCTTTCGCGACAGATACCCGGCGTACATATCCGGGTATATGAAGATCCCCGTCACCCTCCCGTTTTCCTCCATGACCGAGAGAGACCCCCGGCTGTCGGCCATCAGGAACATTTTCATCGAGGGCCCGGTGTATTCTCCCTCTTCATGATGAAAGAGGGACGTCTCGATATCGTTCCCCCCCGCATAGGATTTTATCGGCGCAAACCCGGCGAGTTCTTTCCTTCCGACAACAAGGTACACACAAACCCGTTTTGCCGCGCGTGCACTGTCGCACCCGTATCTGGCGAGAAATTCTTCGTCATTGCAGAGCAGGACGATCTCCGATTTCGCCCGGCGCAGCATCATCCGGATCTGGTTGTCCCGGGTCCATTCTGTACAGAGTTTATAGCCCTGCATAACCGGTTCCGGCGTTTCGGTCTCCATGGCCTTCAGGCGCCGGTACACTTCCTCGAGCGACGTCACGGACTCCCGTTTCAACCGTTCGAACGTCTCGATACCATCGACGGGCGAGTAGCGGACCGGCGACCTGCCGGAAGAAACGACAAACCCTTTCTGGGCCAGAGAAGTAAGCGTTTCATAGATCCTGCCGCGGGGGATCTTCGTCTGTTCGTGAAGTTCACGAGCGCTCGCCACCCGCAACGCCGACAGGACCACATACACCTTCGCCTCGTATTCACTCATCCCGATCCCTTTCAGTTGCAGACGTAACGAATCGTCAATCATAGTATCGGCCCCCCTTTCCGGTCCCATCGTCGAACGATTTTCTTCCCGGAGAATGACAGAGGAAAAGTATCGTGAACGTGAAATCGGATTCTATAAAACCGCACATCTGATCGTGCGAGACGGCAATGCCTGTGATATCCCTGTATATCTGGATCATGACGACTCGAGATGGTTGCTCCGGGCCCGGCCCTCGCGCGGGGTCGCCCCCGGAAAGCAGAGACGGCGTCGGCAGAGGGACTGCGCCAGGTGAATATGCCGGTTCTTCAGGTATCACACTGGCAGCTACTGCGTGCAGGAGCATTTCCTTCATATTTTGACACCGACAACCTGATAGAGCATGTTTCCAAGACCGTTTACACCAACGAAATGGACATTTCTTTTTCTCATGCTCGCAGCCATGCTGATACTCATGGGCGGGGCGGCCATTGCGCCAGCGCTGCCTCTCATCAGCGAGGCGTTTCCCGATGCGTCGGACGCCGCCGTCGCCCTGATCGTCACGCTCCCCGCGCTTGCAATCGCCCTCACCGGCGTTTTCATCGGCGCTCTCTCGGATAGAATCGGCAAAATCCCGGTCCTTGTCGCTTCCGTTGCGATCTTCACCATTGCGGGGAGTTCGGGATTTTATCTCACCTCCCTGTACGCGATACTGGTCGGCAGATTCATTCTCGGGATCGGCATCGCCGGTATCACCTGCACGACATCCTCTCTGATCGTCTGCTATTACGAGGGAGCGACCCGCACCAGAGTTCTCGGCTATCAGGCGGCCGCAATGGGTATCGGGGTCTTGATCCTTGAAGTGAGCGGGGGATTACTCGCCGGTATTTCCTGGCGTGCGGCTTTCCTGATCTACCTGGTCGGCGTTGTCATTCTCGCAGGCGTTCTTCTCACGATGAAAGAACCCGTTCTTCCGAGCATTGGAAGGAACACGGTGGCGTCCGATGAAAAGTTCCCGGTCGCGCCCCTTCTCGCAGGATATAGTACTCTGTTTCTCGGGAGTATGCTCTTCTTCCTGATGCCGATAAAGTTCCCGTACTTCATTGCAGGTATGGATGCAGCACGAGTCCTGGGCGAGAACACCGCGCTTACCAGCGGGGTGTTTCTGGGGATCATGGGCTGTGCCGCATCTTTCATGGGTCTCTTTTATGGGAGACTTGCCTGGAGATTCCACCGGTACACGATCCTCGCGCTTACGTTTCTCCTCTTTGGCATCGGGTACTGCAGTCTCGGCCTGGCCACGTCGCTTGCCGCCGTCGCGTTCGCGGTGATCTGTATCGGTTTTGGCAACGGTATTCTGATGCCGACGATCCTGACCTGGATCGCCGCGGTCACGCCGAGACAGTTTCTCGGCAGGGCAAGCGGCGGGTTCTCGGTGGCCCTGAACATCGGCCAGTTCGCTTCCACTCTCGCCATAGCGTCGGTCACCGCCATTGCCGTGACATACGGCAATCTCTTCCTCATGTTCGGATGCGTGGCGTTCGTGCTCGCCCTGCCGTATCTTCTCGCGATGATCCGGGCGAAGCACGCTCTTCCGCAGGCGGTCAAGAGCGGGAAAGTCGCAAACGATTGAACTGTCCTGACACGGTGATGGAGCACCGGTTCGGTTTCGGTCTCCCTGATCCCACCATTTTTGTGCTATGGATTGTACCACGACGCAGAGCCACAGGAGATGAACCCGGTGAACTCACCTTCAGACGTGCGGCGTTCCACGCGGTTTTCCATCAGGATCGTCACCGGCGAAAACAAAATTGATACCTCTATATATCGGCAATTATATCGTGACTCCTGAGGTGATCGCTCATGCTCTATTACGCGCAGGGAGATGCGATTGTAACCAGAAATGAATTCTATGAGAAACTGGACTCCGGTGAGTTGACCGAATTTTACAAAGACCTCTCGCTGAAAAAAAGCACGCGGTCCATCCGCTTCTCCACGGGGGACCTCACGGCGGAAAACGCGGTTGCGCCCGGCCGACCCGCAACAGGTGAGATCGTTCCGTTCCAGTCGATCGGGATGGGAAAACCTCTTTCCATCATGATCAGGGAGGTCTACACCGGCAGGTACCCGAAAAAAATCTTTGGAGATCAGTCGGACATGCTCGTGACCTCGGCTGTCAGGAGTCCCTTCACCTACGACGCCAGACCTCGCGCCATGAATTACCTGACGGGGGGCATCTCCCGGAAAAAACGCCTGTCCCGCCCTTCGGCCTCAGATATCGGCACTCCCGTCGTCTTTTACTCCCCCGCTCTCGTCGAACCGTCCCTGACTCTTGACCTGACTATCGTCTTCGACGACTTCCCGAAAGCGGTCTTCGAGAAGTTCGGGGTTTTGATGAGCACGGCGGCGGCGATCCCGGTGTTCCTGCCGTACTCCACCTATCTGTTTTCAGCCGGCGTGGTCACGAACCTGATCGGATCTGCGGGAGAGATGGCATTCGACCGCAACCCCGAATTTTCTGCATCCGAGCCCCTCGATATCTGGCTGCCCGGAAGTGTCCCGGCCCCTTCGGGTTTCGCCCTGATCTCGGATGAAAACGTCGACCGCTACGACGAGACCTTTTTGACGGAGTATCATGTCGACGGAAGGGGCCGGGTCGTCGATATGGCGGGCAAACCCTATGCCGGCGACGTCCCCTATATCGTTGTCAGCCTCGACGGTACGCCCCACGACGAACTCTCCGCCTTTGCACCGACCGCGGCGAGTGCGGCTGTTCTCTCCCGGTTTTTCGGCATCGCCGACAGACAGACCGAATCGTTCGAACTCCTGGCCGAGGGGATCAAACTCTACAACGACTACACCTGCCGCAAAAAGGTGGACGAACTCGACGCGACGATCGCCTCTCTCCCCGCGGGCGAAGAGAAAGAGGCTCTTGTGAAAAAAAAGGAGGCTCTGGCGAAAAACATCCTCACCGATCTGCTCAAGACATAGGTCCCGCCGCCGGCACCCTCCCCCACCTTTTATATCCCCCGGCCCCCTGGGGGGAGAGATGATCCCCGCGACCTTCCGCTGCGAAATGGTCGGGTGGGAGAGGGCCGCCCGCCTCTCCCGCCTCCTCGCCGAAAAGATCAAAGCCTCGGGTTACCGCCCGGACGTGGTGGTCGCCATCGGCCGGGGCGGGTACGTCCCGGCCCGCATCGTCTGCGACTCCCTCCTCATCGGCGCCATGACAGGCATCACGATCAAGCACTGGGGGCCCGGCGCCGAAAAAAAGGAGGAGGCAGTGATCCGCTACCCCCTCGCCGCCGACGTCGCGGGCCTCGCCGTCCTGATCGTCGACGACGTCACCGACACCGGGGAGACCCTCAGCCTCGCGACCGGATACGTGGAAGGATTTTCGCCCCGCGAGGTCAGGACCGCCGTCCTCCACCACAAACGCACCTCCGCCGTCCTGCCCGACTACTACGCGGGGTACGTCGGCGACTGGCGGTGGGTGACCTATCCCTGGGCGGCGCACGAGGACCTGGTCGGCTTCGCCGGGAAGGTCCTGCCCGAAAGGCCTGCCACGCTTGCGGAGGTCGCCGCCGCACTGGAGGAGCGCTACGATATCCGGGCCGGTGCAGAAGAACTCGTCGCCGCCCTCGCCGACCTGGTCGCCCTCGGCGAGGCCGTGCAGGAGGGCCCCCTGTATCGGCGGGCGTCTCCCTGATCAGCAACCCTTATCTGCCGCGGGCGCACCTGCCCATCATCACGGGGGAGAGAGATGACGAAGGAGAAGATCATCGGGATAGATCTCGGGACATCGAACAGCCAGGCGGCGGTGATGGTCGGCGGAAAACCGGCGATCGTGCCGTCCGCGGAAGGGGCGACCTATGCGGGCAAGATGTTCCCGTCGTACGTCGCCTTCACGAAGGAGGGGCAGATGCTCGTCGGCGAACCGGCGCGGCGGCAGGTCGTCACCAATCCCGAGGGCACGGTGATGGCGGCGAAGAGGAAGATGGGGACAGACCACGTCTACCGCATCAGGGGGAAGGAGTACACGCCCCAGCAGGTCTCCGCTTTCCTCCTCCAGAAGATCAAGCGTGACGCCGAGGCATTCCTGGGCGAGAAGGTCGCGAAGGCCGTGATCACCGTCCCGGCCTACTTCAACGACAACCAGAGGACGGCGACGAAGGACGCGGGCACCATCGCAGGCCTCGAGGTGGTGCGCCTCATCAACGAACCCACCGCCGCCGCCATGGCCTACGGCCTGGACCGCGGGGGCGAGCAGAAGATCCTGGTCTTCGACTTCGGCGGCGGCACCCTGGACGTCACGGTGATGGAGTTCGGCGAGGGGACGTTTCGGGTGCTCGCCACCGCGGGCGACACGGCCCTCGGCGGCACAGACATGGACGCCGCCGTCGTCGACTGGATCGCGGAGGAGTTCAGGAAGCAGGAGGGCATCGACCTCAGGAAGGACCCGACCGCGCTCCAGCGCCTGCGGGAGGCGGCCGAGAAGGCGAAGATCGAACTCTCGAACGTGCAGGAGGCCGAGATCAACCTCCCGTTCATCTCCGGCGGCCCCGACGGCCCGAAACACCTGGTGATGAAGATCGGCCGGGCGACACTCGAGCACCTGGTCTCGCCCATCATCGAGAGGTGCGCCGCCCCCTTCGAGCAGGCGCTCAGCGATGCGAAAGTCTCGAAAGAGGAGATCGGGAAGGTGATCCTGGTCGGCGGGCCGACGCGGATGCCCGCCGTCCAGCGCTTCGTCGAGGAGCGCACCGGCAGGAAACCGGAGAGGGGCGTCGACCCGATGGAGTGCGTCGCCATCGGCGCGGCTATCCAGGGGGCGATCCTGGGCGGCGAGATCACCGACATGGTCCTCCTGGACGTCACGCCCCTCACGCTGGGCATCGAGACTCTCGGCCGGGTCAGGACCGCCCTGATCCCGCGGAACACCACCATCCCGACGCGGGCGAAGCAGGTCTTCACGACCGCCGCCGACCTCCAGACCTCGGTGACGATCAACGTCCTCCAGGGGGAGAGGCCGATGGCGCCGGACAACACGAGTCTCGGCCAGTTCAACCTGGTCGGCATCGTGCCGGCGCCGCGGGGCGTCCCGCAGGTCGAGGTCAGTTTCGACATCGACGCCTCGGGGATCCTGAATGTCTCGGCGAAGGACCTCGGCACCGGAAGAGAGCAGAAGATGACGGTCACCGCCCCGACGAAACTCTCCGGGTCCGAGGTGGACAGGATGGTGAAGGAGGCGGAGACGTTCGAGGACGAGGACAGGAGGAGGGTCGAGGAGGCGCAGACGCGGAACGAGGCCGACTCCCTCGTCTATGCGGCGGAGAAGACCCTCGCCGATCTCGGCGAGAAGATGGGGGCCGACCAGAAGGAGAGGGTGGCGGCGGCGGTCGCCGACCTGAAGGGCGCCCTTGCCGGGAAGGAGATGGACGCGGTGAAGGCGGCGACCGAGAGGCTCAGGGCCGTCCTCCAGGAGGCCGGGACGACGATCTACCAGGCCGCGGCAGCGGCGCCGTCGGGTGGCGGCGAGCAGGTCTATGACGCCGAGTACAGGGTGAAGGACGAGAAAAAGCCCTGAAGGAGGAGTCACCGCCGGGAGTAGCGGAGGGCCCCATCCACCGGGCAGACCTCGGCGCACCTGCCGCACATGTAGCACTCGGCCTTCAGGTCTCCCTCTTTCGCCTCGTCGACCGGGCAGGCGCGCTCGCACTTCCCGCACGCGATGCAGAGGTCTGTCCGCCTGAACCTGTACTGCGCCTTCGCCGCGGCGAGGGCGAGCACCACCCCGTACGGACAGATGAGGCGGCAGAAAGGCCTGTACACCGCGACGGCGAGGAGCATCAGGGCGGCGAAGACGAAGAAGGAGACAGAGGCGACGTTCAGGAGGAAGAAGTCCTGGAGCCCGAGAAGGCCGAGGACATTGACGGAGAAGACGACGCCTGCAATGAGGATGACGGCGAGCACCGCAAAACGGACGGCCATCGTCTCCGTCTTCCTGGTGCGTCCGACCCGTGCGTGGCCCGCGAGGGAGAGGATCTCCTGGACGGCGCCGATAGGGCAGAGGTGCCCGCAGAAGGTCCTGCCACCGGCAAGGGCCGCGACAAAGAAGACGGAGAGGCCGCCGAGGATGACAGGAAGGAGATCTCCGAGAATCGTGTTGTCGCCGGCGATGACAAGTTGAAGTTGGTACGGCGCCATGGGGGCGAAGGCCACGAAACCGAGGAGGGCGGCGACGACGAGCAGGGGCAGTCCCCTCCTCCGCATCATCCGCCCGCTGCGCCAGAGGAGCACGAGGGTCGGTGCAAGGAGAAGGGCATAGACAAATCCGAAGATGGGGAGTATGGAAAGAATGGCGGTAAGGTCCATGATTCCATTTTACACCTGCCGTTATATGTATATAGCCCACGAAGGGGTGGGATAGGTTGTTAGGGCATCAAGGTACATTCTCCTGTATCCTGGTGACAAATGGTGGCGCAGCAGACCGTACAGGGCCGGAGATGGCCCTCCCTTATCACGTACCTCTCAGTCGTCGGGTTCTTCGCGATTTTCTCCACGACCATCTCGAAGAACCCGGTGCTCCCCCTCTTC